>CAYSPU010000330.1:0-5455 GCA_964432995.1 uncultured Verrucomicrobiota bacterium | reverse complement strand
GGCAACTGGGGGAGGAATGTCACGTGCTCCGGCACCTTGAAGCCGGGCAACCGCCGTCCACAGTGATCCCGCACGTCTTCCGGCCGCAGAGGGGACCCGCGCACCGGCACCACAAAGGCCGCGATGGCCTCCCCCAGTATCTCGTCGGGCACCCCAATGACCGCCGCCTCGACCACGTCCGTGAGTTCCGCGATCACTTCCTCGACCTCTTTGGCGCCCACGCGGTTTCCGCCGCTCTTGATCATCTCGCGTTCGCGTTCGACGATGTAGAGGAAGCCGTCGGCGTCCACGCGGGCGAGGTCGCCGGTGAAGAGTCTTCCGTTCCGGAAGAACTTCGCGGTTTCCTCCGGGTCGTTCCAGTAGCCACGGGTGATGTTGGGACCGGAGGCAACGATCTCGCCGATCTCGTCGGATCCCGGGCGGACCGGGGAACCGTCGGGCTTGAGCACCTCGAGGCGAGTCGATCGCAAGCCTTTGCCAACCGACCCGAGTTTGTCCGCGAGTCGGTCGGGCGGCAGATGGCTGAGACGGGCCGTGGCTTCGGTTTGTCCGTACATCGTGTGGAATCGCACCTGGGGGAAGGCCTCGAGGAGTTCGCGGATGAAGGGGTTGGGCAACTTGCCGCCGGCCTGTTGGAACCAGCGGAGCCGGGGGAACTGGAGTTGCCGGAACCGGGAGCGACGCAGCAGGATCTGATAGGTCGACGGCACGCCGGCAAAACCGGTGCAGCCCTGACGGATCATGTCCTGCAGCACTTGTTCCGGATAGAGAAACTGGTTGTTGATCACCAGCGAGGCCCCGACCGCCAGGTGCGTGTGCAGCAAGGACAACCCGTAACAATAGAAAAACGGCAGCACAACCATGACCCGGTCGGCTGCCGTCAGGTCCAGGTATTCGAGAATGTCCCGGGTATTGGCGACGATGTTGCCGTGGGTGACCATCACGCCCTTCGGCGCCCCGGTACTCCCGGAGGTGTACATCAGCTCCGCCAAATCCCGCTCCCCGTCGATCTCGGGAAAGCCAGACCCACCCCCGGTCTCACCGCCACTCAGCTCGGATTCCTGTTGGAACCGAATTCCGAGTTCGGCCAGTTGCGGCGGCACCCGACGCGCCTGACGCGCCGACACCAGAATCGTCGTGATCCCGGCCTCCGCCACCATCCGTCCAATCGTCGCCGGATCCGCTTCCGTCTGGATGGGCACCGCCACCAAACCCGCCCGCAAGATCCCAAGATAGGCGGCCACCCAGAAGAAGCCGTTCTCCGCCAGAAGCCCGACGCGGTCTCCCTTTCGGGCCCCGTCTTCGAGCAACCGGCACGCGCAAGTGGCCACCCGGGCGCGCAGCTCGGCGTACGTCAGGACGTTCGCGCCACAGACCAACGCCGGAGCATCCGCGGAACCGCGTCGCAGGAGGAGATCAACAGCGTTCACAGGAGCGCGCGGAAGACGGGGGGAGTTGGAAGCTGGCAGTTGGCAGTTGGGGTCATAGCAGGACGACAGAGGACGGAGGACGGAGGGGCCAGTGCTTTTCGTGTGGTTCGTGTATTTCGTGGTTTGACCGCGGGAAGCAGCGGAGGAGAAACCACGAAAGACACGAAATACACGAAATAGGCGCTCTGACCTCTGCCTTCCGTCCTCCGTCGTCCACCTCCCCAACCTCACAACCGTGAACTGTGAACCGTGAACCGCCCAACCCCGAGCTCCGAGCTGCGAAGAGGAGCAGCCAGGAGTCAGAAGTCCGGAGCCAGGACCGAGAACCGTTGCAGCCCCATCTCCAATCTCCGATCTCCTATCGGCCGACGTGCTGACGCGCCGACCTCCGACGTGCCGACGTGCTGACCTCTGTCCTCCGTCCTCCCTATCTCCTAGCTCCCAGCTCCCCGCTCCCCGCCCCCCTGCCCCCGCTTGCGCTCGACATAAGCCGCGATGGCTGCAATGGAATCCAGGTTGTCCGGCACCAACTCGTCGTCCTCGACCTTGATCCCATACTGCTGCTGCAGGTGCTCGACCAGCTCGAGAACGCCGGTCGAATCGATGATGCCTTGGTCGAGGAAAGAGGTGTTGTCCTCCAACTTCTGGTCGTCGCCAAAGAGGAACGATTTGACGATGAACTGGCGCACCTCGCTTTTGATGGTCTCCATGGAGAGGGTGTTATTGGCTGGCAGCCTTGACTCTAAAAAAGCGGACTCCGTAGCGACGCAAGTGACCGGCGAGGTCGTCCGCAAGTTCGCCGCCGGCATCCGAGCGCTCTTTCGCCGCGAGATCAAACCAGATCACGGCGGCGCGGTCGAGCCGGCTGCGGGCATCGCGCGAGATGGGGCCCAGGCTCAGAAACGCGTTCCCCTGAACCTGGGGCGGTTCACTGACCTCGGCCGTGGAACTGTTCACCACCAGCCGCCACGCCTCCCGCCGGCTTCGCCAAAAACGGCCGGTCGTTCGGGTCACCAGGATGGTCTCGCCCTCCCGCCGACAGTCCGCACCCGCAGCTCTCAGGAAGCTCTGGAACTCGGTGAGGATCTCCTCCAGCAGCCGGACCTTTTCTTCCGGGCTGACGGGTCGGGGAAACTCCGGTTCGCGGCTGACTACCCGGGCGGGGAACCCCACGGCGAGGCATCGGGGGGGAATGCTGCCGCGAACGAGCGAATTGGCGCCCACGACCACGCCGTCAGCAATCTGGGTCCCCGGGAGTACGAACACGCGCCAGGAAAGAGAGACGCTGTTGCCGATCCGAATCGGCTCGAACTGGATGGGGTATCCTTCAAAACAGCTCAGCCAGGAGGTGTGGCCGAAGAGCAGGCTGTCACCGCCGACGCCACTGTCATCGCCGATCGAGACCGTGCGGGCCGGATTGATGAACGTCATCTGCATGATCTGGCAATTCCGGCCCACGAGGAATTTCGAGTCCGGAAACTGCAGCCCGCCAACGTAGACCTGCTCGTTGATCTTGGTGCCGTCCCCAATCTCGATGTGGGGCGTGTCCAGCATCGACGCCGCCCCAATCCGCACCCGGGATCCGCCCACGAACGAACGAGAAGAAGCCGATCGAGCAGTAGTCGCCAAGGTCCACCGCGCGACCGAGGACCACCGAGCCGAACGCCAACCGCACGCCGCGCCCCACCCGATAACCCTTGAGGCGGTAAAGGAGAACCTTGAGGACCGACGGCCACCACCCGTGCAGCAGCATCTGGCGGATGGGGAATCTGGGTTTGTCACTCAGCATAGTCAACGGCTCCCGGATCCTCGCGTGCGTGTGGCCTCACAGCGGCAGGTGTTCGCCGCCATCGACGACCAGCGTGCTCCCGTTGACGCCGGAAGACGCCTCGGAACACAGGAACAGGGCGCAACAGGCGACTTCGTCGGGGCTCACCAGGCGTCCGATCGGCGATCGGCGCCGGGCTTCACCCAGGCGTTCGTCGCGGTTCGGCAACGCCTGCCAAGCCTCGGTTTCGACCGTGCCGGGGCACAGGATGTTGGTGCGGATGCCGCGGGGGCCGAGTTCCACGGCCATGTATCGGGCGAGCGCCTCGAGGGCGGCCTTGGAAGCGCCCACCAGCCCGTAGGTCGCGGTGGCGCGCTCGGCTCCGAGGGAAGAGATGGCCACCACGGAGGCCGGCGTGGCGAAGAGGGGCAGCAGCCGCGTGGTCAACTCCAGGAAGGCCCGCGTGTTCAGGGTGAGCGTCCAGTCGAAATGCCGCGCCGTCAACTCGCCCATGGGCCGGTGCACCCCGGTCGCCGCGCAGTGCACCATGCCGTCCAACCGCGACGAACCGCACCACGACCGCACCGTCTCCAAAAGATGGTCCATCCCCGCCTTTCCCGTCAGGTCCGCCCGGCACACCTGCACGTCGCCGTGAGCGCCGCGGGCCCGCTCCAGGAGTTCCTGCGCCGCCGGCTCGTTGCGGACATAATTGGCGAGCACCGACGCACCGGCCTCCGCCAGCTTCAGCGAGATGGCGCGCCCGATGCCGCGCGTGCCACCGGTGACCAAAATCCGTTTCCCCGCTACACTCTCAAACTCTTTCATAACATGACTCCATAGGAACGACTCCTGGCCGCCGCAGCTTCAGCGAAGGAGGCGTCTGGCCGTGGCTACCGGGGCTCAATGCCCAAGCTCGCGGGCGACAGGGTCGCCCGGTCCCGGAAGGGCTGGTTGCCGTGCGGGCGTGGTTGGGCGATCGACGGCCCGCAAGGTTGTGGACCGCGGCTCCTCTTGAGCCGCAGCCACGAGTGTTGCCGAACGGAGGCACTGCCCAGCTCCACCGGTGACTCCTTTGCGGTTCTCTGCGGACTTCTGTTCAAACCCAAGAACGGTGACCGATCCCTCGTCATTCTCAACTCCAGGCTGCGGACGCCCGATGCCGGGCGTCCCTGCTACCTTCACTGTGCGCAGCACCATGGGATGAAAGAAACGGGCGCTCACGGCAATTCCGAGTGAATCAACGGCACGTCCGCCGGGAGCGCAAGGGTGATCGACCCCCACGACAGGCCCACCCCGTAGGCCAACAACAGCAACCGCATCGCGCGGTCGGCGGGACGGACCAGGCCGCCCTGCGTCATCGCCAGCGGCAACGACGAGCCGCCCGTGTTCCCAAAACGATCGATCGCCACCGGCACTTTCTCCCGGCTCAACCCGACTTTCCGACGCAGGTGATCCACGATAAAGCCGTTGGCCTGGTGGAAGATCGCGCCGTCCACCATCTCCAGCGTCCAGCCAGCGACCTCCAGCGCCTCGCGCACCAGGGGCGGCACCCGTTCCATCGTGAATGCGAAGATGTTCGGCCCGTTCATCTCGATGTAATGGCTGCGCTCCGCGGCGGCAAACCGGTCGCGGAATCCGCCCCCCCGCACGATGAAATCAACGGCGCCCGAACCGTCGGTGTGCAGGCAAAACGAGAGCGGTTCCCCTGCGGGACCAACCTCCAGCGCCGTCGCCGAGCCAGCATCCCCGAAGATCAGCCAGGTGGCGCGATCCGCTGGATGACAGATGCGACTGGGCGTTTCGCCCACCAGCACCAACGCCCGACGCAGGCTGTCGCCGCCGAGCATCCGGGCAGCCAAACACAGCCCATAGGGATAGGCGGAGCAACCCAGGTTCACATCAAACGCCCCGCACTGTGTGGAAAGCCCGAGACGATGCTGCAGCACACAAGCCGTTGGCGGCATGAAGTAATCCGGGGTCTCCGCAACGAAGATCAGCAGATCCACAGAGTCGGGCGTCCAGGCGAGGGCCTCCAGAAGGCGCGCCGCCGCCTGAAAGCAGAGGTCGCTCGTGCACTGGTGTTCGTCCACCACGTGCCGCTCGCGAACCCCGGCCATCTTGACTACGCGCCGGACGTCCTCGCTTGCGAACTCGGTGTCCACCGCCGCGTTGTCCACCCGCCGAGCCGGCACACAGGTGCTGATGCCCCGGAGGGCGACCGTATTGACTTGAGTTTGTGCCATAGGAACAGCCCGCT
>CAYSPU010000329.1:0-5490 GCA_964432995.1 uncultured Verrucomicrobiota bacterium | reverse complement strand
CGCCCCCTGAACCTGTGAAATCCCTGCGGCTCAATTTCCGCAACGCCCCGCTCGATCTCGTCCTCAACCACCTCAGCGAGGCCGCCGGCTTCATCATCGACCTCCAGACCGAAGTCAAGGGCAAGGTCGACGTCTGGAGCAACCAAACCCTCACCCCCGAGGAAGCCTACGAAGTCGTCAGCAACGCCCTCGGACGCAATGGTTACGCCATCATCCGCAACGGCCGCATCCTTACCGTCCTCAGCAAAGACGACGCCCGCAAACGCGACATCCCCGTCAAGGTCGGCAACCTCCCCACCAACATCCCCAAAAACGAGGAAGTCGTCACCCAGATCGTCCCCGTTCGCTACATCAACGCGACCCAGCTCATCAAGGACCTCCAGCCCCTCCTCCCCTCGGACACCACCATCACCGCCAACGAAGGCGGCAACTCCCTCGTCATCACGGATACCCAGATCAATATCCGCCGCATGACCGAAATCGTCCGCGCCCTCGACACCGCCATCGCCAGCGTCTCCGCCGTCCGTGTCTTCACGCTCGAGTATGCCGACGCCAAATCCCTGGCCACCGTGCTCAAGGAACTGTTCCAGCCGCAAACCACTACCCGCACTGCCGGTGGCGGCAACCAGATGCAGCAGTTCATCAACCGCATGCGCGGCGGCCCCGGTGGCGGCGGCGATGCCGGTGCCTCTTCGGCCGGCGGCGGTCGCGTCGCCACCCCCGCCGTCGTCGCCGTGGCCGACGAACGCAGCAACTCGGTCGTCGTCAGCGCGCCCGAAGAGCAGATGGCCATCATCGCCGACCTCGTCAACCAAATCGATACCAGCATCGAGGACATCACCGAGGTCCGCGTCTTCCACCTCAAGAATGCCGATCCCCAGGAGACGGCCGACCTGCTCGCCAGTCTCTTCCCCGATTCCACCACCAGCGGAGGCATGCGCGGTCAGTTCCAGTTCGGCGGCGGACGCATGCCCGGCGGCTTTGGCGGGATGCGCACCACGACGGCCACCGACACCAGCGCGCGCCTCCAAAAGCAAACCAAGGTCGTCGCCGTCGCCGACCCCAGAACCCGATCCGTCGTGGTCAGCGCCTCTCGCGATCTCCTGGTGCAGATTGGAAAGATGATCGCCGACCTCGACGCCGACCCGGCGCAGAAACGCGGGGTCTACGTCTTCGACCTCGAGAACACCGATCCGGAGACCGTGCAGGGCATCATCGAACAACTGTTCCCGGATCAGAACTACAACACCGCGACTTCCTCCCGCTATCGCAACACCTCGCAGCGGCAAACCGGCAGTCAGTTGAACACCCGCGCCACGCGCAACCAACAGAACCAAGGCACCCGCACCACCAGCGGCCGAACCAGCACCTCCCAGAGCGGACGCTAGCCCCCAACGCCCGCTGCTTTCCCTGTTAAGTCCTATGAAACTTCATCTGACCAGACTCACCCTCCTCGGCCTTGCCCTCGCCGGCGCCGCGGTGTGGTTCCCCATTACGGGTTCCGCCCAAGGAACGGGCGGCTTCCGCCGCAGCGGCACCACCAGCGCCAACAACTACCCCAGCGCCACCCAACTCGGCGGCGCCACCGTCTCCTACGACCCGGAAACCCGCAAACTGGTGGTCGTCACCGACGAGGCCACCGCCCAGCACATCGGCCAGGTCGTCACCAACCTGGCCCGCCCCGCCCCACAGGTCCTCATCAAGGTCGTCTTCGCCGAAGTCACTTACCGCAAGGACCTCGACCTCGGTCTCGAAGGCCTGACCACCCAGACGTTCGGCGGCAACAACGCGAATACCGGCATCGTCAACCAAGCCTTCGGCCTCGCTGCCGCCGGCGCCTCCCCCACACCCCCTGGCGCCGGCATCTACCAAATCCTCGGCTCCGACTTCCAGGTCACCCTCCGCGCCATCGCCCAGGCCGGCAAAACCGAGATCCTCTCCCGACCCTCCGTCCTCGCCCGGAATAACCAGCAAGCCTATATCACCGTCGGCCAAAACGTGCCCATCGTCGGCGGCGTCAACTACGATAGCCTGGGTAACCAACGTACCACCGTCGATTACCGGGATGTGGGCATCATCCTCGAGGTCACACCCTTCATCACCTCCGCCGGGATGGTCGAAATGATCCTCCGCCCCGAAATCTCCAGCATCGCCGAGGAAACCGTCGCCTTCGGTGACGGCGTCGAAATCCCCATCATCAACACCCGCTCCGCCGATACCGTCGTCGTCACGCCCGACGGCCAGACGGTCGTCATCGGCGGCCTCATGCAGAAGACCAAGGCCGAGACCGACAGCAAGATCCCGGTCCTGGGCGACATCCCGCTCCTGGGCAACCTGTTCAAACACAAGGTGAAAAGCGATTCGAAGACCGAACTGCTCATCTTCCTGACCCCCCACATCGTCCGCGACCCCGTGGAGTTGGCCAGCATGACCAGCTACGAACGCGGCAGAGCCCAGATCATCCCCAAGTCCTACTCCGAAGAGCTGCTCAATCACTACCTTGACGCCTTGCCCTCCAAGGACAGCGCCGCCCCCGAAACCAACTCCAAGAAGTCCAGGAAATCCAAATAGCCCAACCGCCTCCCCCCTGAACCCATGATCCGCCGAACTCGTCTCGTCTACGGCGTGCTGATCTCCCTCTGGGCGCTCATCCTCGCCTGGCAGATCATGGAGCATCACCGGGTCCGACACTACTCCCGCGAAACCCTCATCAATCGCGCCAAGGACATCTGCAACACCTGCGGCGTCGTCATCCGCTCCCAACGCCGCTTCGGCGGATTCATCTCCCGCGAACGCCTCGAATCCGCCCTCAAACCCCTCATCCGCCCCGGCGAAGTCCTCTCCCTCGCTCTCCTCAACACCGCCGGCGACGTCGTCGCCTCCGCCGGCGCCCCGATCGACTTCGAGCGCCAAGGCCTTGTGCCCACCGGCGCGCACTGGGCCGAGACCACCGTGGCCCTCATGAACCTCGTCGACCTCGGAACCAACGAGACGTCCGAAGCCGAAGGCCAAGGCCCGGCCATCGTCATGCCGCGCGCCCCGGTCTTCCCCACACCCGCCACCAACCGCCCGCCGGACAATCCCCCGGCTCCCCGTGACCGCGAGGGCTCCCGATCGCGCCCGGACGGCGCCTGGCAGGAAAGCCCCCCACCCCCGGCCGCCATCCGACCCGACGACGGCCCCGGGGGCACCAACGCCTCCCCCCGCGACCGGCGCTGGGGCCGCTCCCGCCCCGACGGAAATCGTCCGCCCTTCGGACGCCCGTTCTGGATGAGCGAACAGGACTACCAATCCCTCATCCGGAAACAGGGTGTCCACAGCTTCGTGATCGTCCTCTCCACCGCCTCCATGCGCGCGGCCAACAGCCGCGACCTCTGGCTCCGCGCCGTTCTCTGTGCCTTCGCCACCCTCGCCGTCGCCGGCGGCGCCAGCGCCTGGCGGCACCTCTCCAAATCCTCCGAACTCGAGGTCCGCCTCGTCCGCGCCGCCGAGCTCAACACCCGCCTCAAGGAAATGAACCTCGCCGCCGCCGGCCTCGCCCACGAAACCAAGAACCCCCTCAACATCGTCCGCGGCCTCGCCCAGATGATCTCCAAACAGGAAGACGCCTCCCCCGAGATCCGCTCGAAATCGACCGAGATCGTCGACCAGACCGACCAGGTCACCGCCCAACTCAACGAGTTCATCCACTACTTCCGACCCCGCGAAGTCCGCCGCTCCGCCGTCCCGCTCGCCTCCGTCGTCGCCGAAGTCACCCGCGCCCTCAGTTACGATGTCGAGGAAAAGGCTATCCGCCTCGAGGTCCCGCCCCAACTGCCCGTGATCGAGGCCGACGAACAACTCCTCCGCCAGGCGCTCTTCAACCTCCTCCTCAACGCCATCCAAGCCGTGGACCGCGACGGCCACATCCAGATCGCCGCCTCCAACGGCGCCGGAAACGAAATCGCCCTCGAGCTGCGCGACAACGGACCCGGCGTCCCGCCCGAACATCGCGCCGACATCTTCAAACCGTACTTCACCACCAACGAAAAGGGCACCGGCCTCGGACTCGCCGTCGTCCAACAGATCGTCCTCGCCCACGGCTGGGAGATCATCTGCCTCCCCAACCAACCCCGAGGCGCCATCTTCCGCATCTCCCATCTCCGCCTCGCCAACACCGCCGCCGCCACCCGAGCGTCGTGATGCCTCCCAAGATCCTCATCGTCGACGACGACCCCGGCCAGCGCAGCCTCCTCGATTCCTTCCTGCGCAGCCAGGGCTTCGCCACCACCACCGTCGAGTCCGGCGAGCGCGCCCTCGAGATCCTTCAGGCCGAACCGATCGCCATGATGATCTCCGACGTCCGCATGCCCGGCATCTCCGGCCTCGAAACCCTCCGCCGCGCCCGCCAACACCACAGCGTCCTCCCCATCCTCCTCGTCACCGCCTACGCCGATATCCGCGAAGCCGTCGGCGCCATGCGCGATGGCGCCCTCAATTACCTCGCCAAACCCATCGACCTCGACGAACTGCTCAACACCGTCCGCCATGCCGTCGGGCTCACCCAGCCCGCCGCCATCCGTCTCGACACCGACCACCGCCTGCCCCCGCACGTCGTCGCGCAAAGCCCCCTGATCCAGGCTGTCCTCCGCGACGCCTCCCTCGTCGCTCCCTCCGAATCCCGCGTCCTCATCACCGGCGAAAGCGGTGTCGGCAAGGAAATCGTCGCCGAAGTCATCCACGCCTGGAGCCCGCGCGCCAGCGGCCCGCTCGTCAAGGTCAACTGCGCCGCCATTCCCGAAACCCTCCTCGAAAGCGAGCTCTTCGGGCACGAGAAAGGCGCCTTCACCGGAGCCGTCGCCCAGCGCCTCGGCCGCTTCGAGCAGGCCACCGACGGCAGCATCCTGCTCGACGAGATCGCCGAGATGTCCCCGCAGCTCCAGGCCAAACTGCTCCGCGTTACCCAGGACGGCCGCTTCCAGCGCGTCGGCTCCAACGCCGAAATCCATACCCGCGCCCGCATCCTCGCCGCCACCAACCGCAATCTCGAAGAGGAAGTCCGCCAGGGCCGCTTCCGCGAAGACCTCTTCTACCGCCTCAACGTCATCGAACTCAACGTCCCTCCCTTGCGAGAACGCCCCGAAGATATCCTCCCTCTCGCCAGTCTCTTCCTCGCGCGGCTCACCGACGGACGCGCCCGTTTCGCCCCGGCCGTCAGCGAGTGCCTCCAGCAATACCCCTGGCCCGGCAACGTCCGGGAACTCCAAAACGCCATGGAACGCGCCGCCCTCCTTTCCCGCGGGGAACTGATCCTCAAAGACCATCTCCCCACTCGCGTCCGCGCCTCCGCCACCCCGCTCCCGGCCCCGGTCGAAACCGCCGACGCCGCCCGCCTCGAGGAAATCGAGCGCCAAGCCATTCTCCTGGCCCTCCGCCGACACCAGTTCAACCGCACAGAGACCGCCAAGGCACTGGGCATCAGCCGCCGCGCCCTCGTCTACAAGATCCAGC
>CAYSPU010000328.1:0-5496 GCA_964432995.1 uncultured Verrucomicrobiota bacterium | reverse complement strand
CACCCTTGCCTGAGAGAACCAGGATCTTCAGGCGGATGGGGGCCAGGCGCTGGCGGAGCTGTTGCAGCTCGGCTTCGTGTTGAGCGGCGCGGCTCGATGCGGTTTCGGCAGCACCGGATGGGGGCGAAGGTGCCTCCGGCGGCGTCGCTGTTTGGTTCGTTTTCGATGGGGTAGGATTCACGGTTTGAGTACGGACTTCATTACACACACGGTAGGGCGCCCTCTCCGAGGGCGCCGAAGGAGCAGTCTGTGATGCGCATGTTTTCGGCGCGCCCTACCGCAAGGCTTTGTGGCTTGTGGTTCCGGTGCATGCTCTCAAGCGGATGGCGGCTTTCCGCGGCCGAAGAGCCGGCGGAAGGCGGCGAGGAATTGCCCCGTGAAACCGGGGCGGGGGTGGGGAACACACTGGGGATCGCCGAAGGCGGGCATCCCGAGTTGGGCGCGTTTCCAGCCAGGCAGGCCGGTGGTGCGATACCAGCGCCGCGGATGTCGCTCGTCGAAGATCTCCGCGCCGGCGAACGGCGGGGCGTACTCGGCCAGCGTCGGGAGAGTCGGCGCGTTGATGGTCGCAGGCCGGGGCCGCAAGGCACCGAGCCCCATCGCCGCCACCAGCAACAGCCCCAGGACGCAGACGATCGCCCCGCCCGTGGGCAGATCGAGTTGATACGAGGCCGCGGCGCCGAGCATCCCGCCGGCCACGGCGATGGCCCACGCCATCCACAGCCGGGACGAGAGCGTGTCCACCAGGTAACTGGCGCAGACTGCCGGGATGATCAGGTAGGAGAAGGTCAGCAGCACACCGCCCACTTGGACGAAAGTGGTGACCACCAGGCCAAACAGAACGTAGAAGGCCAGATCCCACCAGCCGACCCGGACGCCCTCGGCCGCGGCCCGTTCGGGCTCGAAGGAGATCAGGAGAAAGCGCTTTCGGCAGAGGTAATGAATGACACCGACTACGGCAAAGAGGCCGAAGGCGGTCATCACGTCCCGGGGCCGCACCAGCAACACCTCCCCCACGAGGGTCCGTTTGAGCTGTTCGTCGCCCTCGGGATTGCGGCTGAGGAGGAGCATCCCCGCCGCCGCGGCCACGACATAGACGATGCCGATGAGCGCTTCCTGGGGCACGCGGGGATCGCGCCGGCGCGTCAGGGTGAAGACGACGGCGCCGACGAGCGTGAACGCAATGCCACAGGCGAACGTCTGCCACTGATGGACATGGTAGCCGAGCAGGATCGCCAGGCAGGTGCCCAAGGCGGCGACCTGCGCCAGCGCCAGGTCCACGAAGATGATCTCGCGCCGCACGATGTGGAGGCCGTAGTACACGAGGATGCCCGGCAACAGCAGGCATGCCAGCAGCGGCCACTTCATCAGGTTCCACGCGATTTCCATAAACCGTCCGGTCCGAGGGCGGGATATTCAGGGCGTTTCGAGGTTTTTGGCCACCGTTTCCACCAAGTGGTCCAGCAAGGGGATGTAGCCCTCCTCGGTCCCTTTCACCCCGCCAGGGAACTGCCCCACGAGAACGGCCTTGGCGCCTGACTGCCGCGCCACCGTTTCCGCCGTCCGCCGGTTCAGATGCGGCTCGACGAAGATCAACCGGATCTTCTCCTCCTGGATCGTCTTGATGATCTGGGCCAGATGCGGCGGCGTGGGAGGGATCCCGGGTTTGGGTTCCAGGAAGAGATCGATGCGCAAACCGAAACGGCGGGCAAAATAGGGCCAGGAGTTGTGGTAGGCCACGATGCGCGTTCCCTTGAACGGAGCCAGTCGCTTCTGCCACGCGGCCAGTTTGGTGGCCAGCCGGTCGGAGAACTGGCGCAGGTTTGCCTGGAAAAAGCCGCCTGATTTCGAATCCAGCCGGCTGAACACCGCGGTGAGGTGTTCGGCCAGAATCCGTGCGTTGACCGGATCCGTCATGATGTGCGGGTTGCCAACGGCATGCACGCCCCCCATGGAGCGATCCAGCACGGCGGGCACCTCCAACATCTCGATTCCTTCGTTGGCCATGACGTTGCCCGGCGCGCCCCGGAGGATCTTCGGGTTCCGCGCGCTGTCCATGAGCGAGGGCAACCAGCCGATCTCCAGTTCGGCCCCGCCCTCGATGAGCACGTCGGCGCGGTTGAGCTTGAGGATCAAACTCGGTTTCGCATCCACGAAATGCGAGTCCTCGGTTGGTTTGGCCAGCGAAGTCACGTCGACGCGGTCGCCGCCGATCTCCTGCGCGATGGCGGCGAAATCGGGGGTGGTGGCGACCACCTTGAGCTTGGCGTGAGCGAGCGGGGAGGCGAGGGAACAGGCGGCCAGGCAGAGGAGAAGGGGGAACCGCTTGTTCCTGGGCGAGAAGTGGGGGACGGAGGTATTCATGGCGCAGCGCGGTCTAGAATTTGTGAGCCCCGTGGGTGCCGAGCAGGAATTCGAACTGCAGCCAAACGGAGTGTTCGGTGCCGAACCGTTCACCGTCATCGAGGTTGTATTGAAGGCGGATTTTCGAGAAACCGGTCGGGTAGAAGGTCAGGTTTGGGGCGAGTCGCAGTCGTTGGCCACGAAACCGGTCGCGGGGATCATACGCCCCGTCGTCGCCGTCGGCCCATTCGCCGCGGAATCCGGCCACCCAGCGTCGCTTGAAACCCCACAGCACCTGGGAATAGAAGCCCCAGTCATGGAGGATTTCCGAAGGCAAGCCTTCCACGGGGTCGGCATCGGCTTCATAGCGTCGATAGAGGGCTTCGGTCTGCCAGGTGAGGAAGGGGAATCCGTGCTCGGCATTGGGCGGTTTCCATTTCCAGAAGAGGTCCATGCCGTAGACTTGGGAAGAGGCGTGCGGGCCGGTATTGTTGGGGCCGAACGCCGCGGAGGCGCCGGCCACCAGCGTCTGGCTGTCCGTCATGTCAAACGAACTCGCCAGGTGCGGCACGTAGAGCAGGTCGCCCGGGCCGCGCAACCCGCGGTCCCAAGAAGTGCGACCGTGCGTGGCATCGTGGTCCGGCGCGCGGAAACTGAACGCCGAGTTCCCTTGGCCATTGAACACGCCCAGCATCAGCTCGGTGTAGAAGGGCGTGGGGACCAACCAGGAGACCCGCGCGCCCGGGTTGCGCAGGCTATGCGGACCCAGGACACGATTCAGAATGATGGGTTGATCGACGAAATCCCATTGATAGGCGTGCTGGGTGTTCTGGCGCCCGAACTCGGCGAGGAACTGGCCGGCCTTGAGCTGCAGGTTCGCCGGCAGCGCCGTGGTCAAGAGATACACCTCTCCCAGTCCCACGTGGGTTTGCCCGTCGGGGTCCAGGCTGAAACAGATGTTGCCAAAACCGCGGAAATACGGATCCACGGCCCCGTCCAGGGCGATCTCGGCGCATTGCACGGTGAACCCGCGCCCCGCCGGATCGTGGTGTCCCAACTCGAGTTCCTCACCGACGTTGGGCGAGGTGGAACCGCCGGCGGTGGCCAGCATTTTGAAGCTGAGATTCAGGTAGGCTTGTCCGGACCGCGCAATGGTTATGGGGCTGGTCGGGCTCCAGCTTGCCGGTGCCGGCGGTATGGCCTGCAGCGCATCGATCTGCCGCTGCAGCGCTTCGATCTCCTGGTCGTGCTGCCGCTGCACTTGCTCGATGGTCTCCGATAGCCGGTCCAACTGCGTTTGCGCCGGAGCCGCCGGGGCGGATTCCTGCGCCTGGAGCAACCGTGTGCCCAGGACAAGAGCGAGCCACCAAACGGGGAGTTGCCGTGTTTTCATTTCGTTTTGCCCTGCATGCTGTCTCCGGCGCTGGACTCCCCCGGACCGTCTGCGGCCGGGGTGTTTTCCGGAAAACCGGAAAGCCGGTGACCAACGCCTGTCCCCGCGCGTTCAAGCCGGGGCTGGCTTCTCCCCCCCCTTCCACTGACCTCCATGCGCGGGGCGCCCGTACACGCGTTCGTAGGCGCGGCAAAACGGGCAGAGATGACGTTCCACGTTGCTGACCAATTGAAAGGCGAGGCTGGCGGGTTTCTGGCGGGCGCGGCGGCAGACCGGGCAATTCTGGCAGACCCGGGCCAGAACCCGGTCCCAACGGGAGCTGGGGAGTCGGACCTGGGGTGCTAAAGCTGCCGCGGGGTGCGACTCTGGGGTGGCCTTCGGGGCACGCGGCGGCGCCTTCGCCCCGGACCGCGTCTCTTCCGGGTCGCAGCCAGGCTGGGTTCCCAGGTCCGGCTGGCGCTGCGGGTTGGAGGGCCCGCGGTTCGCAAGCAGGGGCCTCGCCTGGGGGCGGTCTTCCGCTGCGTCGGCTTCCTGGCGCTGGAAGACGAAGCTGCTGCCGACGGAGCAGGTGGTGCAGGCTTTGGGGAACTCGTGCCAGAGGCGCGCGGTGGCGGCGGCGCCGGTGCAATGGGCGGGGCCCAGCAATCGGACGCCGAATTCGCGCAAGGCGTCGACCGTGCGGTTGAGGCGATCCGGGCTGGCGTTCAGCAGGTGCATTCCCCCCAGCACAGCGTGGATGGGGCGGTTGCCGGTGAGTCGGCGCACGTGGTGCAGCGTGTTCACCACTCCGGCGTGGCTGCATCCCAACACCACCACCAGTCCTTCGCGCGTATCGAAGAACAACGCCTGGTCGTCGACGATCGGATCGGGTTGCACCCCGGCGGCGTCGAGGACGAAGGGGCCGCCCACATCTTCGAAGGCGGTTGCGCGGGGGATTGCGCCGGTGAGGAAGATGCCTTGTGACAGTTCGGTCGCGGTCGGCGTCTCTCGCATCGGTGGCGAAAGGGCGCGGATCGCTTCCAGGACGGGCGCGCTCATTCCGATGGCGCGCGTGGTCCCGTCGGAGTCGCGTGCGAAGCGGGGGGCCAGGGCGGCGGGGTGGGCATAGACCCGGGCTTCCCGGGCGAGAGCCAGCACGGCCGGCAGGCCGCCGGTGTGGTCGTAGTGCCCATGGCTGAGCGCCACGGCCCGGAGTGGGGAGAGGTCGACGCCCAAGTGCCGGGCGTTGTCGACAACCAACGTGCTCTGGCCGGTGTCGAAGAGCAGGCTCTCCGCACCGGTCTGAATGTGAAACGCGAGTCCGTGCTCGCCCATCAAGCCGCGGCCCTGCGCCGAGTTCTCCACCAATACCGTCACCAGGATCCGATCATTCATGGCGTTCGAGGAATTTGCCGACAGCCGTCACCTTGATCTGCGCGTCCTGCCGCAGCTCGGCACGCAGCGAGTGGAACAAGCCGTGCGACTCGTCCCAGCGGGCGGACACGGTCATCGGGCTGCGGGCGGCCACCGGGTGACGATAGCGGACCCGCAATTCGGCGGTGAAGGCCTCGAGACCGTGGGCGAACAGGAGATTGGTCATGGCCCCATCCAACAGCGCGGCGGCCACCCCGCCGTGCAGATAACCGCGGTAACCTTCCCAGGCCTCCCCGCCGGCGAAGGTGCTTTCCACACTGCCGTCGGGCTGCAGCGTGAACTCCTGGCGGAGGCCGGCCGGATGGGCGGGGCTGCAGACGAAACAGCCGGGGTGAACCCGTTCGCGG
>CAYSPU010000327.1:0-5540 GCA_964432995.1 uncultured Verrucomicrobiota bacterium | reverse complement strand
GCCCGCCTTCGCCTCGGAGGCTTCGGCGCGGCAGCCTTCGCTCGACGCTACGCTCCGAGCGATCCCTGGGGCTGGCTTGCCGAGCCGTAGCTCGGAGCGACGATCCTCCTGAGCGCGTGGTTTTAGCCCGCCTTCGCCTCGGAGGCTTCGGCGCGGCAGCCTTCGCTCGACGCTACGCTCCGAGCGATCCCTGGGGCTGGCTTGCCGAGCCGTAGCTCGGAGCGACGATCCTCCTCACCGCGTGGTTTTGGCCCGCCTTCGCCTCCGAGGCTTCGGCGCGGCAGCCTTCGCTCTGCGCTTCGCTCCGAGCGAAGGCTGGTGCGGATAGCAGGACTTGAACCTGCACGCCTTTCGGCACTACCACCTCAAAGTAGCGCGTCTGCCAATTCCGCCATATCCGCAACCGCGAGGGAAATAAAAGCACCTCCCCAGCCGGCTGCAAGCGCTTTCTGAGGCGCCTTCTGAGGGGGGGCGGATCCTCGCGTAAGTGGCGCTGGAGACTCGGTTGTCCCCGGTCAACGCGCGGTGTTCGTCCCTCGGCGTAGCTGGCGGAGAAGGCCGACGGCTCTGCGGATTGAAGGGAAGGCGAGTTCATCGTCCACGATCTCTGAGAGTGTGAGCCAGTGGATCGCCGCCACGCCATCGAGTGCTTCGGCCTGTTGGCGGGGATCGGTCGACGCCGTGAAGAAGAGATCGACGACGGGGTAGCTGACGTCCCGGTAATCGTAATGGTTGGTTTGGGAACAAAGGAAGTGCAGCGCGCCGACGGTGAGGCCGACTTCCTCGCGGATCTCACGGTGGAGGGCGCGTTCGGCGGTTTCGTCGTAGTCGACGAAGCCGCCGGGGAGGGCGAGTTTGCCGCGGGCGGGTTCTTTGGCGCGGCGGACGAAGAGCCAGCGACCCTCGGGGGCCTCGAGGAAGGCGGCGACGGCAACGGCAGGATTGAAGTAATAGGTGAAGGCGCAGTGCGCGCAGCGGAGGACGGGTTCCCTGGCGCGGTGTTGGTAAGGCGCGCCGCAGCGCGGGCAATGGTGGAAATGGCTGATGGGAGGCTTGCGCTGGAGACTGGTGGGGGGTGGCGTCATGGGGGTCATCCGCCTCGAGGGAAGAGGCGGAGCCAGAGGCGCTGGGGTGAGCGCAGGAGTTCGCGGATCAGTTCGTTGACGTCGCGGGCCTGGGGTTCGTCGAGGCGGCGGCACAGGAGGAGGGTGACGAGGAACATGACGGTTGCTCCGAGGAAGAAGAGGCTGAAACGATTGAGTTCCCAGCCCCAGAAGAGGTGGGTTCGGGCGCCGAACGTGTCGATCAGCATTCCCCAGAGCACGGGGGCGAGACCGAGCGTGAGGTTGGTGACGACGGAGTAGAGGGCGAAGAAATGGCTGCGGCCCATGACGGGGACGGTGAGCATGGCGAGGCGGGTGTTGTTCATGTTGACCAGCGCGTAGGCGAAGCCCATGAGGAGTTCGATGACGATCAGGAGTTGCAGGGTGGTCCTCAGGCAGCGCCCGGAGAGGAGAAGCCACCCGCACAGGATGACCACCCAAGCGGCCAAAGCCATGGTCACGACCGGCTTGCTGCCGAGGCGGTCGGTGCGCGACCCGAAGTAGAGCAATCCGGCAAGACCGCCGAGGAAGGCCAGGCCCATGACGAGCATGATGCCGGCTTCGGACATGGCCGCCTCGGTCTTGAGGTAGGCCACGGTGAAGGCGCCAAGGCCGCCGTAGGCGACGGACCAGGCGACGTTCATCAGGAGCAGTTTCCGAAAGGGAGGGAACCGGGCGATGGCTCCCCACGGGACGGTCCCTCGCGATGCTCCTTCCTGGAGCGGCGGGGTGGCGTCGGGGATGCGACGGAGGAAGACGAGGCTGATGGCGCCCATGACCGCGCTGAAGGTGAAGAGCGCGCTGAACTGCCAGGCGGAGGAGTCGCGTCCGAGGCAGAGAGCGGCCAGCAGGAACGTGGCACAACTGGCGATGTGCACGCACGCCGCCTCGCGGGCGAGGTATTTGCCGCGGACTTCGAGGGGGACCAAGGCGGTGATCCAGGGCAGCCAGGCGGTGCTGGAGATGCCCCGGGAGAGGTTGAAACCGAAGAGCAGGAAGAGGAGGAGGGCCAGGCAGGTGGTGGGGTCGAACAAGGAGTGCGTGAGGGGGACGACGGCCATGGCGAAGATGAACATGACGCGGGTGCGCCAACCGGCGAAGACAAAGCGTTTGTAGCCGATGCGTTCGAGGTGGCTGGCGGCGGGGATCTGGAAGATGACCAGGAGGGGCATCATGCCGGCGATGATGCCGAGGACCGTGGCTCCGGCTCCCAGGCTCTGGGCATAGAGAACCATGGGGCTGCCCAGGACGATCTGGAACGAGAGTGCGTTGAAGGTCGCAAAGGCGAAGGCGGCGCGGATGCCGCGGGGCAATCGTTCGGTTCGCGCCGACGCCGGATCCGGGGAATGAGGGGGGGCGCCCATGTTCGCCGGCATGGCGTTGCTCAGCCTGGCGCAGGCTTCGACTGGGGGAGGACCTTGTGCAGGGCGGCGTTCAATTCGGCGATCCGCGGTGGCTTGCTGACCAGGGCGTCGACCGGCGCGTGCACTTCTTCATCTCCCTGCAGGAGTTGAGTCCATCCGGTCATCATGATCACCGGGGTGGCGGGCGACTCCTGCTTTAAGAGGCGGGCGAACTCGCGGCCGTCCATCTGCGGCATGCCCAGGTCCGTGATCACCAGGTCGAACGGCTTTCGCTTCCGACGGGCCTTTCGGAAAAGCTCCAGCGCCGAGGCTCCGCCCTCGGCCACCGTGAGATCGTGTCCGTCGCATTCGAGGATCTCGCGGATGAGTTCGCGGAGCAGGGGTTCGTCGTCCACGAACAGGATGCGCAGTTTGGGGAGGGCGGGGAGGGGCTCGGCCGCGGGGGCGGCGTGTTCGATCGCCGTTGCTTCCGGGATGGGGAAGACGAGGCGGACGGTGGTGCCCTTCCCCGGGGCGCTCTCCACTTCGAGGGTGCCCTCATGGCGCTGCATGGTGCCGTAGACCATGGCGAGTCCGAGGCCGGTGCCGCTCTGGCCTTTGGTCGAGAAGAACGGGTCGAGGCATCGCCGGCGGACTTCTTCATCCATTCCGATACCGGTATCGGTCACCTCCAGGGCCAGGTAGCGTCGCCCGCTCGGGGCGGCGGGGGCTCGGTGTGATCCGAGAGTCCGGCTGCGGAGGGTGATGGTGCCTCCCTGCGGCATGGCGTCGACGGCGTTGAAGATCAGGTTGGTCATCGCCTCGCGGAGTTCGCTCTCGACGCCGGTGATGGTCGATGCCTCCGAGTTGAGCTCGAGGTGCACGGCAATCGAGATTCCCCGTTGCTGACAGAGGTCCCGCCAGCGCGGCCGGGTGAGTTCGACGATCTCGGGGAGGAACCGGTCGAGAGCGATGGGGAGCAACGGCTGCTGCTCCTGGCGGCCGCGGTAGAACTCGCGGAGGCGGGCCACGATGTGGGCGACGTCGTTGCTGGCCGTGCGGATGTAACCGAGGTGTTTCCGGGCGTTCTCGCTCAGGCCGGCTTCGCTGGTGAGCAGCAACTCGGCGAAACCGGAGATGGGCGAGAGGGCGTTGTTGATGTCGTGGACGACGCCGCTGGCCATTTGTCCCAAGGCGCGGAGTCGTTCCTGTTGCATGACGGCCTGCTGGGTTTGGCGCAGTTCGTCGTAAGCGCTCTGGAGCGCCGCGCGCAGGCGGATCTGGTGCTCCGCGAGGGCGGTGTGGCTGCCGAGGGTGACGAGGAAGCGGCATTCGCTGGCGCTGAAGGCGTTGGGCGTTTTACGGGCCGCGACCAGCACTCCCAACAGCGAGCTTTCCACGCGAAGCGGCACGCCCACGGCGGACTGCAGGCCGCGCCGGGCCAGCGCCCCGAACAGCGGTCCGGAGGAAGCATCGAGCCGTGAATGCTGCACCAGCTCGGCCGTGCCCGCCTCATCGAGACCAGAGGCCCCGAGTGGAAACCGCCATTCCCCGTGTTTCTCGTCGACGCCGTCGGCAACCCGGTGGGCGCTTTGCTGGACCGCCAGAGAGAATTCGTTGGTCGCGGGGTCGTAGAGATGCACGCTGACGAAGTCCGCCGGCAGGTGGGCCTGCAACTCGCCCAGGACCACGTGGAGGATGCTGTTGAGGTCTTGCCGCTCGAGGCTGGCGCGGATGATCTGGTTCAGGAGCTGAATGCGGCGGAGTTGCTGGGCCAGGTCGGCTTCGGCGTGGGCGCGGATGCCGACTTCCTCCCGGAGTTCCCGCGTGCGTTCCGCCACTCGGTCCTCGAGTTCCACCCGCGCCTGCTGCAGGGCCTGGTCGCGCTGCTGGATCTGACCCACCATTTCGTTGAAGCTGCGGATGAGGTCGCCTAGCTCGTCGTTTCGGCGGCTGCTCACGCGCTCCGAGTAGTCTTTGCTTTGCGAGATCCGCTGGCTGGTTGCCGCCAGGTCGCGGATTGGCTGGGAGAAGACCGGTTCCAGACGGGAGGCAAGCAACCAGGCGATGCCCATGGAGATGAGCACAACGGCCATGGCAATCAGCAGATCCTCCCGGGTGCGTGCGAAGACGTCAGCGAAGTTGGCGCGGAGGAAGATGGTGCCCACGGGCGTGCGACGCTTTTCCGCCCCGGACAGAATCGGGTGGAACACTTCGAACGTCCCTGAATGGACATCCTGTTTCTCGAGAAAGGGGGTCGGGAGCGGCGGGGGTGTGAAATCGGCCGGGTAGCGGGCAAAGACATTGGTGCCGGGGTGGTAGACGCAGGCGCCGACGATGCCCCGCAGGCCGGCGAGTTTGGAGAGGACTTCCTGGACATCGGCCTCCGCGGTGGTGACACCTCCCCGGAAATCGAGATCGGCAGTCACTTGCGAGCCGATGACCTCGGCGATGACGACGAGGCGCTCGGTGAGATGCCGTTTCAACGTTCTGGTGTCGTTCACCATGAGGCTGCCGGCCACGAGGACGAGCGCCACGCCGGTGGTGAGCGTCGTGATAAACAGCAGACGGTGCCGCAGCGTGATCCGCCAGCCCGCGATCATTTCGCCTCCCTGTCCCGATGTCCGCCGGCCGGAACGACACGAGCGAGCCGGAGCAGCCTGGAGCTCAGCGCGATGCGCGCCCGGCGCAGGGCATTCACGTTGACCTCCAACTGCATGTTGGGCGGCGTCCCCAAGAGGCCGATCATGCCGCCCTCCCGCGCGAAGGCAGGCAGTTCCCCGATCGTCAGGATGGGCCGGGATTCGATCGCCCGGAGCGTCCACCGAAGTTGACGCTCGCTCTCGACCCCAACGAAGACCAGATGGCACTCTTGGAGTTCCCGCTGCGTGATCGTTCTTGGGGCATCCGGGTCCCGGGCGTGGCGTTCGCTCGTTCCCAAGCCGCGCAACACCTGCGCTTCTTTGAACTCCCGGATCTCCAGGGGGCGGCCTTTCACCCGCTTCCCCTCAGACCGCTGGAGGGTCTGCGCCAGCGGGCTCTGGCCTACCACTCCCATCAGGAATCCCTCCTCCTTCGTTCCGGCAGTGTTCGT
>CAYSPU010000326.1:0-5555 GCA_964432995.1 uncultured Verrucomicrobiota bacterium | reverse complement strand
ACCCAAGGCGCATCCGGTCGCCGGAGGTCAGCGCTCTCCATGAACTCTTGGCTCTATGTGCAACTTTTTGTCGTATATACGACAAAAAGTTGCACTCGTGAAACGCCGGCCGGGTGCCGGTGCGAGCTGCCGTTCAGGAGTGCTGGTTGGTCTGTGCCGGTTGGTCTTCCCTTTGGTCGCGAATCGGTATACACAGTGATCCATGACAACCCCGTTGACCCGCCGCAGTTTCGCCAAAGGTTCGTTGCTGGGATGTGCCGGCCTCGCGCTGGCAAGCCAGGCGCGCGCACAAGAGCAAGCCAAGCCGCCGGCCCCGACGCCGGGCGCGGCCGGTCGCCTGCCGCGGGGGCGGATCGGCAAGCTGGAAGTCAGCCGCCTGATCCTGGGCGGCAATCTGCTGACGCACTATACGCACAGCCGCGACCTGCAGTACGTCTACAACCTGGCCGCGCATTACAACACCGACGACAAGATCATGGAGACGCTCGCCGTGGCGGAAGCGCACGGCATCAACACACTCTCGATGCACAACCCGCCGCACCCGATGTCCGTGCTCCGGCGCTATCGCCAGGAACGGGGGGGCAAGATCCAGTGGATCATCTGCCCCACGGCACCGGTGGAACCCGGTTTGGCGCAGTATCGGAAGATGGTCGAGGAACTGGCGCGGGACGGTTGCGAGGCGATCTACCTCTGGGGGGTTCATGCGGACGCCCTGATGCGGCAAGGGAAGGTGGACCTGTTGGCCAAGGCGGTGGCAGTGCCCAAGGAGTTTGGCCTGCCGTCCGGCGTGGGCGCTCACTGGTTGGAGGTGATCGCGGCGTGCGAGAAGGAGGGGGTGGAAGCGGACTTCTATATCAAGACATTCCATCATCATCGTTACGCGACCGGGCCGAAGCCGGATCAACTCAAGGAGCCCTACTCCGAGTATCCGGGCTACTGGTGCCGCGAGCCGGAGGAGACTGCGGAGCTGATGTCGGCGGTCAAGAAGCCGTGGATCGCGTTCAAGACGATGGCGGCGGGGGCGATTCCGCCGAAGAGCGCCTTCGAGTTTGCCGTGACGAACGGGGCGGACTTTGTCCTGGCCGGCATGTTCGACTTCGAGATTGCGGAGGACACGCAGATCTTGCGGGACACGTTGGCGGGAGTGACGGATCGCAAGCGGCCGTGGCGGGGATGACGCCTGCCCAGGACAACCGCACGCCCGCGGGGGGTGCGCCCGGCGACGGCCCGGTGAGGAAGACGTTCTTTCGGTACCTGCCCGTCAGCCCGGCCGACAAGCTCTGGGGGCTCTATGTGACGACCGCGGGTTACATTTGGAGCGGGGCGCACCAGGACTACCCGCTCGCGCAACATCCGACGCCGTATCACTACCGCTGGGAACAGGGGCGGGTGCTGCAGGAGTTCCAGGTGCTCTATGTGACCCGGGGGGAAGGGGTGTACGAGTCCGCGTCCGCGGGCCGGCACCCCATCAAGGCGGGAGACGCGTTCCTCGTGTTCCCCGGGGTGTGGCATCGATACGGCCCCAACCCGGAGATCGGCTGGGATGAATGCTGGATCGGGTTTGACGGGGAAGTGGCGCGCGGCCTCATGCGGGGACGCTGTCTGCGCCCGCAGGAACCGGTTTTCGCGGTTGGCCTGGAGGATTCGTGGCAGGAGCTTTTCGCGCAGGCCATCGAGTTGCTCGAGATGGAACCGCTGGGCTACGGCCAGATGCTGGCCGGGCTGACGTTCCAGATCCTGGCGCGCCTCCATGTGTCCGGCCGCACGGAGAAGATCGGTGGGGACGCCAACGAGGCGATCCTGCGCAAGGCCAAGCTTCTCATCATGGAACGTCTGGCGACGAGGATCGACTGGGAAGGGCTCGCGCGCGATCTCCACGTCAGTTACTCCTGGCTCCGGCACACGTTCCGGCAGCACACGGGTTTTGCGCCGCACCAGTATCAACTGCAACTCCGGCTGAACAAAGCCAAAGGGTTGTTGGATGCGACCGACTACCCGGTCAAGGCGGTGGCCTGCCAGGTGGGCTTCGATTGCCCGTATCACTTCTCGCACGTGTTCAAGCGCAAGACCGGGTTGTCGCCCGAAGCCTGGCGCCGCGACATCCGGGGCGGGCGTCAGAGGCCGAGGGCTTCGAGCACGCGATAGTAGATCCAGTGCCCGAAGTCGTTCGGGTGATTGATGTTGTTGCCGAGGAGGTCCTCCGGTTTCTTGCGCGCGGACAGGGCCTGCCAGTTCGCGAACACGTCGGCGTAGGCACACGTGGTTTCGCGGGCAACACGTTCCGTGGCGGCGGCGTAGTCGGACATGTGATGGGAACCGAACTTCCACCGGGGATTGGGCGGGAAGGCGGAGAAGAGAACGATCTCGGCGGCGGTGGCCTGGCGGATGCCGCTGATGATCTGCCGGAGGTTCTGTTCGAACTGCGGGAGCGGCACCCCGCCGACGTTGTGGTCATTCATGCCGAAGCCGACCAGGACCAGGTCGGGGTGTTCCTCGAGCACCTTGGTCGTGAGGCGTTCCAGGCCCTGGACGGTGCTGTCGCCCCCGGTGGCGCCGTTTCGGGCGGTGATGCGGGCTTTCGGATACTTGCGCTGCAAGGCGTCCGCCCACCGCTTCCAGAACATGAGATCGGGATGGGTCACATCGCCGCCGGCGGTGATGCTGTCGCCGTAGGCCACGACCTTCAACGTCTCGCCCGCGGCGAGTCTGGCCCGGGTGCGCGGGAGCAGGTGTGCCTGCGGGGCTTGCGCCGGCCAGAACGGCGGAGGCGCCGGAGAGTAGTCGACGAAGGCGAAGAAGCCAGTGTTCCCGAAGCCGGGGAATTTCGAATGATCGAACGCGTCCTGGCCGTAGAGCATGTTGGCGCGGAAGTCCGGCAGGCGCGATCCCGGGGTCCGGCGGAGTGTGCCCAACTCGCAGTCGATGACGTAGTCGCGTCCCGGGGTGTATTCGACGGTATCGGCGGAGAGGAGGTACGTGCTGCGCACGCGGAGGGGGGCGTGCCGATCGGGCCGCCAGGCGAGGGCGGCGGGTTCTTCGCCGATGCAGACGACCGACTCGCCGATCTGCTGTTTGAGCCGGGGTTGGGGGCTGGTCGCACAACCGGCGAGCAGCGCCCCGACGGCTGCTCCGGTGAGCAGAACAAGAACCGGTTTGTGGTTCATCGGCGACTCCTTACTTCGGTGGCGCCAGGCGGGTCAAGCTCCGGCGGCGAAAGTACATGCCGCCGGCCAAAACGTGCATGGCAACCCGGCGGGACGGCCGCCTAGAGTCCCCGCGAAACCACTCGCCATTCATGCCCACCATTTCTTCCCGCACCCGTGCGCGGCGCGCGCTGGCGGGTTCCCCTCCGGGAACGGGCCGCACCGCGCCCCTGTCGCCGGCAACCAGACAGGGCCCCGCGAAGCGCCGCTATGCCGTCATTCTGGGGAACCTGGGGAACACCCGCGATCGCTTCTGCAGCGGTTACAAGGAGAATCCCGGGACGTGGGAGATGCTGCGGCGCGCGGCGCGGATCCCGCACGTCACGGGAATTGAATTGGTGGGGACGTGGGATGTGCGTCCGGGGAACGCGCGGCGGATGGGCCAGGCACTGGACGCGGCCGGCTTGGAATGCGTGTCGATCATTCCCGACCTGTTTGCCGACCGGCGGTTCTGGAAAGGGAGCTACAGCGCCAGCGACCCGAAGGTCCGGCGGCTGGCGATGGAGTACACCCGGCGGATGTGCGGCGTGGCCGAGGAACTGGGTTGCGGCACGCTGAACATCTGGCCCGGGCAGGATGGCTACGACTACCTTTTGTGCGCCGACTACGAACGGGAGCGGGCGTGGTTATGCGAGGCGTTGGCCACGCTGGCCCGGGAATTTCCGCAGCTCCGGTTCGCGCTCGAATACAAGCCGAAGGAACCGCGCACGCACTCGTACGTGGCGCGCATGGCGGACACGCTGTTGCTGGCGCAGGAGACCGGCTGTGCAAATGTGGGAGTCACGATCGACACGGGGCACGCCTTTGTGGCGGGCGAGAACGTGGGCGAGGCGGTGGTGCTGGCCCGGCGGGCGGGCGACCGCCTGTTCCACATGCATTTCAACGACAACCACGGGATGTGGGACGACGACATGATCGTGGGCACGGTGCACAGCGTGTGCTACATCGAAATGCTTTACTGGCTGGACCGCTGCGGTTATCAGGGTTGGCTGTCGATGGACCAATACCCGTACCGCGAAGAGGCTGCGGAGGCGATCGGTGAGAGCATCCGCTGGCTGCGGCGGTTCGACGAGGTGGTGCGGCGACACCGCAGGGAGATCGACGCGGTGGTCGCCGCGAACGACGCGGTGGCGACGTCGCGTTTCCTGCGCAAGGTGTTGGTCGCATCCCGAGGATAACCGAGAAACCACTACGATGAAGTCCAAGAATCCATTCCTGGTCCCTTTTCTCCTCGTTGCCAGCCTGTTTTTCATCTGGGGCTTCTGCCACGCCATGCTGGATGTGCTGAACAAGCATTTTCAGAACATCCTGCATGTCAGCAAGGCGCAATCGGGCCTCATCCAGACCTCGGTCTTCGGCGCGTACTTTCTCATGGCGTTTCCTTCCGCCCTGTTGATCCGGCGGATCGGGTACCAGAAGGGGATTCTGCTGGGCCTGATCGTGGTGGCCATTGGCGCGTTTCTGTTCATCCCGGCGGGGATGTGGTTCCAGACGTTCTGGGCTTTTCTCGTCGCCCTCTTCGTCCTCTCGAGCGGCTTGGCCTGCGTCGAAACTGCCGCCAACCCCTACGTGACCGTGCTCGGTCCCAAGGACGGGGCCGCGGGGCGGCTCTCGGTGGCCCAGGCCTTCAACTCGTGCGCCTACATCATTGCGCCGACGGTGGGCGGCGCGTTCATCTTTGGGCAGCACCAGGCCGCGGGGGCCGAGGTGAACTTCGATTCCTTGCTGGCACCCTACGTGGTGCTCGGCTGCGTGGTGCTGGTCGTGTTCGGCGTCTTCTCCTTCATCCACTTGCCGGTCATTGAGGACGGCGGCCAAGCCGAGGAAGCAGGCGATTCGGTGACGTTCCGGGCTCCGCTCACCCGCCAGCCGCATTTCACGTTCGGCGTCGTCACCCAGTTCCTCTACATCATCGCGCAGATCGGCATCAACGCCTTCGCCGTGAATTACATCGTGGAGAACGCGATCGTGAGGGACGCCTCCGGCAAGGAGGCAACCTCTCCCCTCTTTGCCTGGTATCAATCCGTCACGCATGCGGCCAATTTCGATGCCACCGCCGCTTACGTGGTCAGCCTTGCCATGGTTCTTTACGCGCTGGGCCGTTTCACGGGCGCGCCCATTTCCCGCGTCATCAAGCCCAATCTCCTGCTCGCGCTTTACGGCATCGCCAACTCCATCGTCATCCTGTTGGCCATGGCTGACATCAAGATGGTCTCGTGGATGATCCTGCCGCTCTGCTGGCTGTTCATGTCCATCATGTTCCCGTTCATCTTCGCGATGAGCGTGCGCAACCTCGGCGCGCAGACCAAAATCGCGGCCTCGTTCCACGTCATTGCCGTCGGGGCCGCCGGC
>CAYSPU010000325.1:0-5586 GCA_964432995.1 uncultured Verrucomicrobiota bacterium | reverse complement strand
GGTTTCGCAGTGTTGATAGACCCAGTTTGGCTGAACGGATTCCACCGCAGGATGGTTCCGCAGCGCGGCGATTGCGTGCCGCACGGGCAGGCCGGTCGACATCCGCGACACACCCGGGTGGCCCTGGCGATCCATGGCGGGGGTCTGGATGTGCTTGATCAGCCCGAGTCCGGCCCCGCGGACGGCGTCGAGCAGTTGGGCGTCGGTGGCGCCGGGTTTGAACTGCACCAGGACTTCCCCCGCCAGATAGGATGGGCCGCCGGGTTCATCTGCTTCAACGGCGAAGGGTTGGGCGGAGGACGATGTTGTCCACAGGAACGAGAAGGTCGCGAGCAGAACGACTCCGGCGATCTTCGGCGAACAGTGCGCGGGTTTGCTCATAGCCACATCTCCGGTAATGGCGCTTGGCGCTCCCTTGCGGCCGCCTGGGCAATCCCCGAACGCCGGGAAGATGTGTCGCCGACGACCGGCCTGATCCTGGGGTAACCAAGCTGGTTTATCGATGCTGACTATGCTCCCCGCGGAATGGTTCAGCAAGGCCAATCCTGCTCACGCTTCCAGCGCGTCGATGAGCTTTCGTAGCGAGGTCTTGGCGTCGCCGAACAAGAGCACGGTCTTCGGGTCTTCGTAGAGCGGGTTGCGCACGCCGGAATAACCGGGGCGCTCGTCCAGGTTGCAGATCACCACCTGCGCGGCTTCGTTCACCCGCAGGATGGGCATCCCGGAGATCGGGGTGTCGGGCACCGTATTCGCCGCGGGATTGACCACGTCGCAGGCCCCCACCACGAACGCCAGGTCGCACTGGGGAAACTGCGGGTTGATGTCGTCCATCTCCTTCAAGAGGTCGTAGTCGACGTCGGCCTCGGCCAGCAGGACGTTCATATGGCCGGGCATCCGGCCGGCGACGGGGTGGATGGCGTAAGACACCTCCGCTCCCCGGCGTTGCAGCCAGCCCGCCAGTTCCACCACCTCGGCCTGCGCCTGAGCGACGGCCATTCCGTAGCCGGGGACGATAATGACTTTGCGCGCGGCGCGGAACAGCGCCACCGCCCGGGCCTGGGGATCCGCTGGGGGGTGCTCTGCAACCGAGGGGAGCGCAACTGCCGGGGTCGCAGCCAGCGTTACCGGTGTCGGAGCGGCCGGCGTCGGCGTTTGCGTCTTGTCCGTCGGTTTCGTGGCTGTCTGGAATCCGAGGAACACTTGCCAGAGGTGGCGGTTCATGGCGCGGCACATGACATGGGTGAGGATTGAGCCGGAGGCGGCGACCACGGCCCCGCAGGCGACCAGGAGGGGGCTGCTGAGGATCACACCGCAGAAGGCGGCGGCGAAGCCGGCGGTGGCGTTGAGGAAGGAAATGAGGACCGGCATGTCGGCTCCTCCGATGCGGATGGCCACCACGATTCCCAACGACACACTGAGGACCAGCAGAACCAGCAGCAGCGCCAGGCAGTCGTTCCCGGTTGCGCCGAACGCCAGAGCGCCGCAGCCAATCACCGCCGCCGCCGCGACCTGAGAGATCCGGCCGTGCCGCGGAAGGAGAGTCGGGGTGGGCCGCAACCAGCCGATCAGTTTGCCGCTGGCGATCAGGCTCCCGCTGAAGGTGGCCGCGCCGATCGCCAACCCAAGAATGCCCGATGCCTGGCCGAGAGCGCTGATGCCCGATTGGCTGCCGTGCCACAGTTCGGCGAGGGAGATCAGGACGGCCGCCAAACCACCCGCGCCGTGTTGAAAGGCGATCATGGCGGGGATCTGCAGCATGTTGACCCGATACGCCGCGGCCAGCCCGAGCGCGCCGCCGACGGCGAGTGCCAGGACGAGCCAAGTCGCCGCGCCCACCGGATGGCGCACCAGGACCAGCGCGATCGCCGCCGCCAAAGCCAGAGCGGCGGCGCCATTGCCCACGCGGGCGGTGCGCGGCGATCGGAACATCGCCACGCCTGCCAGGAGCAGGAGGATAATCCCCGCATCCGTCGCGCTGCGGGTGAGGGAGTCCATGGTCGGCAGCTAGTCCTTGCGGAAGAAACTCAACATGCGGTCCGTGATGGCCAGACCGCCGAGCAGGTTGAAGGCCGCCGCCGCCAGGGCGATCGCGCCGAGCACGATTTCCCGCAGGCCCGGCTCACCGGCGAACAGCAGCAAGCCGCCCAGGAGGGTGACGGCCGAGATGGCGTTGGTCATCGACATCAGCGGGGTATGCAACAGGGGCGGCACCCGGCGAATCAACAGGTAGCCGACCAACAGGGAGCCGGCGAACACCCCGACCAACAGCAGCAGTTCACGCATACGCGTCCCTCCTGGCGTTCAGTGCAGTCCCATGGCCTTGCGCGTGCCGGCATGCACGATCTCCCCGCCGCGCGTCACCAGCGTCGCCTGCACGATCTCGTCCGCGAAGTCGATCGCGCCGGGGCCGCTCTTGAACATGTTCCTGACGAAATGCAGCAGGTTGTTCGCATACAACCACGAGGCATGCTGCGCCACCGATCCGGGTATGTTCTGCACTCCGATCACCGTGACGTGATCGTGGACCGTGACGGCGCCCGGCTCGGTGGCCGCGCAGTTGCCGCCTTGGTCCACGGAGACGTCCACAACGACCGACCCCGCTCCCATCCGGGCGACCATGTCGCGCGTGATCAGCACCGGCGCCTGTTCTCCGGGGACCAGGGCGCTCAGCAGGGCGATGTCGCTCTCCGCAACCAGGGGGGCGAGGTGTTCGCGCTCCTGGCGCAACCACTCCTCCGGCAATGCGCGAGCGTAACCGCCCGGTCCCTTGGCCAACTCCGGCGGCACCTCGAAGCCCGCGACCTTGGCGCCCAAGCTCTTCGCTTCTTCGCGGGCCTCGGGTCGGATGTCGACGCAGGTGACGACCCCGCCGAGGCGTTTGGCGGTGGCGACGGCTTGCAGGCCGACGACGCCGGTGCCGACGACCAGGACGCGGGCCGGTTTGACCGTGCCGATGGCGGTGGCCAGCATGGGCACGAAGCGCGGCAGCAGGCCGGCCGCCATCAACACCGCCTTGTAACCGGTGATCGTGCTCATCGAGGTCAGCGCGTCCATCTTCTGCGCCCGCGAGGTGCGCGGCACGCTGTCCATCGTGAACGCGGTGATGCGGCGTTCGGCGAGCAGACGGACGACGCCGTGACTTCCGGGCGCCGCAGGATGGAGAAAGGTGACAAGGGCGGACTCGGGGCGCAGCAACTCGGCTTCCCCGTGCCCGAGCCGTTCGTGGAAGATGGGCTGCTTGACCTTCAGCACGAGGTCCGAGCGCGCATAGAGATCCTCTACGGCGTCGCAGACCTCGGCGCCCGCCTGCTCGTAGGCGGCGTTGCCCGCCAGGATGCCCGCGCCCGCGTCCTTCTCCACCAGCACTGCAAATCCCAGATCCACCAGCGACTTCACCGTTTCCGGCGTGGCCGCCACCCGGTTCTCGTTCGGCAGAATCTCCTTTGGAATTCCTATCCGCATGACAGTCCCTCACTCACAGGTGTTTATGGTGTGCAGAACCCCGGAGCGCACCGCACCGCGCCAGACGGCGGTTTGTTTCAGGCGATCGAGTCTCATGGTGCGTGACCAAGCCGGAGTGAATGGGCCACAGTCTGCACTGAGGGCACGACTTTCACCAGTGTTTTCGGGGTGGAGCGGGTGCGACAGGCACATCCTCCAGGTAATACAGTTGCGTCGAGTTGGACGCCGGCGGGTTTGGCGACGGCGATCCAGTGCACCGAGGGCGCCGGAAGACCATCCAACCTGGCACGTTCTTCCGGCAGTTCGCTTGGGCGAAACGCGGTGGCCTGGACTCTCGGGACCGCGCGTCCCTACCTGCCTGTTCCGGGGCGCAATGCGCGCATGGTTTCGGCGGGTTCTCACCCCACGCCCTTTCCCCCGGCGCGCTGACCGGGGACAGCCGAGTCCACCGCGCCACTCACGCGAGGATCCGGGAGACAGGATGGATTTGGACAGTGGGCGGATGCCGTAGTACTCTCCCCGCCATCCATGAGCACACTACCTGATCGTCGTGCACGAACCGGCTGCAGCCGGTCTGACTTCCTGCGAAGCCTTGCGGTGACTGGTGCCGGGGCGTTGGCGTTGACCCCCAACCGCGTGGCGGGAGCGGATGCCCCGGCTTCTCTGCGCCCCGGGCCTGCGGTCAGTGGCAGCCAACGCCGATGGCGCACCGCCTTTGGTCTGAACGGATTCCAATCCTCAGAACAAGTGTTCAAGCTCACGTTCCCACTCTGGGAAGTGCTCGAGTTCGCCCAACAGGAGGGCTTCGAGGGAATCGAACTGGTTCCGGATTGGGTCAAGGGTTTCTACCCCGATCCGAAGGACGATCGACGGATCCGGAGCCTGCGCGATCTGTTCGCCCGCTACAACGTGAAGGTCTTCTCGATCCAGACTTCCGGGCAGGAGGCGTTTCAGGCGGACCGCGCCGTGCGCGCGGCCTGGGTGGAGCGCTTCCGGGGATGGGCCGAAGTCGCCCGTAAACTCGGCTGCGAGTGCGTCGGCTTCTGGCCCGGGGGCGGGCTGGGGGGCCAGACTCTGGACCAAGGCATCGAATCCCTGGCGTGGTCCTTGCGTGAAATGGGCCGGATCGTGACCGACGCCGAGCTGCTGCTCTCCGTCGAGATCGAACCGCCGTTCGTGTTCAATCGCATCGAGCATCTCATCCGGATCCTCGACGCCACCGACCACCCGCGGGTGAAGGGGATGTTCGATCCGAGTCACTTCGACCTGATGAGCGGCAGTCGGGGCAAGCCCCACGAGTTGCTCGAGCAACTCGGCGTGCAGCGCGTGGGGTATGTGCACTTCACGGATACCGACGGCACGATCTTCAACGGCACTTCGAAACACCTGCCCGCCGGGGACGGGCATATCGATGTGGCTCGCGCTCTCGAGGTGCTGTGGCAAGGCGGCTATGAAGGTTGGATCATGGTCGATCCGTGGATGACGCCCGATCCGTATGACGCCTGCCGGAAGGGACGGCTGGCCATCGAGGGCGCCCGACGCCGGCTGACGGGGCGCACACGGAATGCAGAATGAAGAATGGAGAATGCAGAATTGAGAGGTTCAGGGTTCACGGTTGGGGGGGATGGAGCCTGCGCAGCTCCGGCTTGTGGCCGGTGGACGGCCAGCACCGCCTGGCCGCGAGTCCACGGCAGTGTTCACGTGGCATTCGCAACCGACAACGGACCGCCCGCCGTCCCGGCGGGCAGCAGCCTCGCCTGCCGAACACGCCTCCGAACCTCCGATCGCCTGCCGCCCGCTCGCTGCTGCTGCGACCCGGGACGTGTCGCGCTCCGGATGCGGACCGCCCGCCGTCCCGGCGGGCAGCAGCCTCGCCTGCCGAACACGCCTCCGAACCTCCGATCGCCTGCCGCCCGCTCGCTGCTGCTGCGACCCGGGACGTGTCGCGCTCCGGATGCGGACCGCCCGCCGTCCCGGCGGGCAGCAGCCTCGCCTGCCGAACACGCCTCCGAACCTCCGATCGCCTGCCGCCCGCTCGCTGCTGCTGCGACCCGGGACGTGTCGCGCTCCGGATGCGGACCGCCCGCCGTCCCGGCGGGCAGCAGCCTCGCCTGCCGAACACGC
>CAYSPU010000324.1:0-5613 GCA_964432995.1 uncultured Verrucomicrobiota bacterium | reverse complement strand
TGTGAGCAGCCACCTGCTCCTTGGTTGTGTCCACCTGCGGCTTCGGATCCCGACGTGGTTCGCGGGCAGAAGCGGACTGACGGGGGCACGATTCGCTCCACGCTCTTCTTCGGCGCCCTCGGAGAGGTCGCCCTACCTCTTGCACTTGCGCACTCGTGGATGGTAGGGACGCCCGTCTCGGGCGCAGGGAGCGCCGCAGCGGAGCACCGTTGCGATTTCAGGGGGCGCTTTCTGGCGCGGGTGAGTCTGTGCGGCCGGACCGCCCGCCGTGCCGGCGGGCAGCAGCCCCACTCGCCGGACGCGTTGCCGAACCCACCAGAGCCGAACCCCCGCTGGCAATCCGAAACAACGGAACGGGATGGGTGCGGAGAGGAGATACCCGGGTTCGGGTTCGCCCCCGACAGCCTTTGTTTCTTCGTTTCTTGGTTGTTGGTCCCCCCGGACTTGGAACAGAAGCACGCCAAGAACCGCAGAGAGACTGGTTTCCCGAGCCGCACTCGCTGTGCGGTCCGTTGCGGCCTTCTGTTCGAGACCGTGTCGGCAGCGAGCGAATCTGCGGTGATGTCAGAAGGACGGAGTGTGCAAGGGATACCGAACGTCGAACCCAGAACATCGAACGTGGAACGACGAACGCGGAAGCACGTCCGCTGGGACCCGCGGCGATTTGGGGTCAGCCGCAAAAAGGCGCAAAAGCCGCAAAAGAGACGGCCTGAACGTTCGTTGTCCGCACAAGGACGCATGTCCGGCCCGGGGGTTATTGGGGCGGGCCGGTTCTGCGCCTTTTCGCGGCTGGTCCGCTCTTCGGTTCCTTTGCGGTTCTTGGCGATCTGTAAACAACAAGGAATCTGGCGCACCCTTCGGTCCGGATTCAACAGAAGCTCGCAGAGAACCGCAAAGGCATGTCTCCCCCCGTATTCCTTTTGTGCCTTCTGCTTTTCGCGGCCAACTGCCTCTTTGCGATTCTTCGCGGTCTGTTCAATACCGATCGGGCAGCGACCTGATCCGTCGGTCTGGTCAGAGCACAGGTTCGGTGTGTCCCGGTGGGACGCGACGGGATGGGGGGGGCGGCGAGTTTGGTTCCTGCCCGCGGAAGACGCGGAACGACGCAGATCGCTTCGGCGTTGAACCGCGGCTTCCGGGTGGTTGTGCCGTCCGCCCGCGGTTACTCTCTGGGATCTCGCGAGCGGTTGCTTGCCTCGGCGGCGGCGGCCGCCCGCTGGTCGCAGATCCAGGAATGCGCGCGATCGGCCGCCTTGGCGACCACCAGCAGATCGTCGCGGCCGAAGCTCTCCGAGTTCTTCCACTGATCGCCATCCCGATAGATGCGGGAGAGGGTGACATTGTGGCGGATCCCATCGCCCACGGCATTCTCCCAGATGCTGGCACGGATGGCGCCGAGACGGATTTCGTGTACGGGACGGTTCTTGTTCATCACTAACCTCCTTTGGACGGCGGGAATGGACCGCAACCGGATGCCGTCCGGGCCGGGTGCGGGATGTTCGCGGCGCAGTCCTGGTTGCGCCAACGCCGGAGCCACAGTAACGAAGGGAAGAGAGGCGTCAAGTCCTGAGGCCGCAGGGAGTTCATCCCGGTGCCTGCCCAAGTTGTTGGTGGTGGGCGGCCAGCACCGCCTGGCCGCGGCTCCCGAAAAGCCATGCCCGGGTTCGCGGGCAACGGTGTTGCCCGCCCACAGGAGTGGAGAGGCGCCGACAACTTGGAGATACGCCCGTTTGTTTCTTGGCGGGGGAGAGCGGCTGCCGTACACTGATGCCGAAGCCCAACATGAAAAAAGTCCTGGTGGTCGACGATGATCCTGCGGTGCGGTCCTTGACCGGCAAGTTGCTCCAGTCGCGCGGCTACCAGACGCTGTCGGCGGAGGACGGGCAAGAGGGCCTCGAGTTGGCGCGCAAGTATCTTCCGGACCTGATCATCTGCGACATTCACATGCCGAACCTGGACGGGTATCAGACCCTGGCGGCGCTGCAGAAAGACCCGATGACGGCGGCGATTCCGTTCATTTTCCTGACGGCGGTGGCCGGACCCGAGGAGGTGCGCTACGCGATGGGACTGGGGGCGGACGACTACCTGACCAAGCCGTTTACGGTGAAGGACCTGGTCAACGCGGTGAACACCCGGCTGGCGAAGAAGGCCGCCATGCAACGGCTTTCCGACAAGCGACTCGAGGAGCTGCGGAGCAACATCGACACGGCCTTGCCCCACGAGCTTCTGACTCCGCTGAACGGCATCCTGGGCATGGCCAGCCTCCTCGGCGACGAGGAATCGGCTCCCCAGCCGCATGAAGTGCGCGACTTCGCGCGCAGCATCCAGCACTCGGCCCTGCGCCTGCACGCCCTCATCGAGAACTTCATCATGTACTCGGGCCTCGAACTCATCGCCTCGGATCCAAAGAAGATCGCGGGGCTGCGGACCGGGATCAGTTGTCCGACGAAAGAAGCCATCGCGAAGGTGGCGCGGAACCTTGCGGAAGCGGCGCTGCGCCCGGAGGATCTTCTGCTCATGATCGAGGAGGCCGAGGTCGTGATTCATCCCGATTACCTGAAGAAGGCGGCGGAGGAGTTGATCGAGAACGCCTTCAAGTTTTCGGTGGCCGGGCGGTTGGTGCGGGTATCGACGAGCACCGTGGACCGCCAGTTTGTCTTGACCGTGGCCGACGAGGGGCGCGGCATGACGGCGGAGCAGATCGCCGGCATTGGGGCGCACATGCAGTTCGAGCGCCGGTTCTACGAACAGCAGGGTGCCGGTCTGGGGCTGATCATTGCGCGGCGGATTGCCGAGCTGCATGGCGGCGATCTGCGGATCGAGAGTGCGCCCGGCCAGTTTACGCAGGTCCAACTGGTGCTCCCCCTGGCGCGCGAGCACGGCGTGTTGAACTGAGGTATCCATGAACGTCTTCGTCACTGGCGGTGCGGGCTACATCGGATCGGTGTGCGTCGAGGAACTGCTCAACGCGGGGCACCCGGTTACGGTTTACGACAACCTGAGCGAGGGGCACCGCGCCGCGCTCGATCCGCGGGCGGCGTTCGTCCAGGGCGACCTGGCGGATGGCGCGGCGGTGTCGACGGCACTGCGCGCGTCCGGCGCGGAGGCGGTCATCCATTTTGCCGCGCACGCCCTGGTGGGGGAATCGATGCGGAACCCGGGGAAGTATTTTGGGAACAACGTGGCGTCCGGGGTGCGGTTGTTGGAGGCCGCGGTGGCCGGCGGCGTGCGCAAGTTGGTGTTCAGTTCGACCTGCGCGGTGTACGGGGTGCCAGAGCGGGTGCCCATGGACGAGGACCTGCCCACGCGTCCGGTGAATCCGTATGGGGAATCCAAGCTGATGTTCGAGGGGATGCTGAAGTGGTACCAGAAGATCCACGGCCTGGAGTATGTGGCCTTTCGGTACTTCAATGCCGCCGGGGCGACCGAGCGCTGCGGCGAGCACCATCGGGTGGAGACGCATCTGATTCCGAATGTGTTGCGGGTGGCCCTCGGCCAGTCGCCCCATTGCGAGATCTACGGCACCGATTATCCCACGCCGGACGGGACCTGCATCCGGGACTACATTCACGTGGTCGATTTGGCCGACGCGCACATCCGCGCGCTGCGGCCGGGGGTGACCGGGGCCTACAACCTGGGCAACGGCGCGGGCTACTCGGTTCGCGAAGTCATCCGCATGTGTGAGCGGGTTTCGGGCCGGGCGATCCCGGCGGTCGAACAACCGCGTCGACCGGGCGACCCGCCTCGGTTGGTGGCGGCGGCGGACCGGGCCATCCGCGACCTCGGCTGGGAACGCCGGTTCCCGCAACTCGAGGCGATTGTGGCGAGCGCGTGGCGATGGCACGAGCGGCATCCACAAGGATACGCGGACTGAGGGAGTGGCCGGCCTCGAGCGTCCGCAGGAGCGCGCACTTCACCGTGGCCACCGGATGGACTGGCGATGCCGCGCGTCCCGGCCTCGCTTCCATTGCGAGCGCGGTCCTCGCTTGGTGGAGTCCCGGGGACAGGGCAGGGGATCAGGTGGCGGGCACCGACAGTCGTGAGCCCGCGGGGACCCGATGCCCCGCGAGAAAGGCCTGGACGGTGACACGCCGGCCGCCCTCGCGCTGGAGCACGCGGACGCGGAGCGCCCGTTGGCCGCAGGCGACCACCATCCCGTCCGGTCCGGCCTCGGCGATTTCGCCGGGCGCCGTTCCCTGGCCGTCCACAATCTCCGCCTCCCAGATCTTGAGGAGAATTGGAGAGGGAACCGCCGGGAGGAAGGTGAAGGCGCCGGGCCAGGGGCTGAGGGCGCGGATCTGACGCTCGAGTTCTTCGGCCGGCCGGCGCCAATCCAGGAGTCCGTCTTCCTTGCGGATCTTGCGGGCGTAGCTGGCGCCTTGCGCCGGTTGCGGTTGCGGTTGGAGTCTCCCGGCGAGATAGGGAGGAATGGTCTCGAGCAGGAGTGCGGCGCCGAGGGCGGCGAGGCGGTCGTGGAGTTCCGGGGCAGTTTCCCGGGGGCCGATGGGCGTGCGGCGCAGGGCGAGGATGTCTCCGGTGTCGAGGCCTTCGTCGATCTTCATGATGGTGACGCCGGTTTCGGCGTCGCCGTTCAGCAACGCCCACTGGATGGGCGCTGCGCCCCGGTACTTCGGAAGGAGCGATGCGTGGACGTTCAGGAAGCCGTGCGGGGGGATCCGGAGAAGGTCGGGGGGCAGCAATTGTCCGTAGGCGACGACGAGAGCCAGGTCTGGGCGCGCGGTTGCCAGTTGTTCGAGGAATGCCGGGTCTTTGGCGCGCGGCGGTTGCCACACGGGGAGGTTGAGGGCGGCAGCGGCGGTTTTCACCGGGGAGGCTTGCAGCCGGAGGTGCCGGCCCTGGGGCCGGTCCGGCTGGGTGACGACGGCGAGGACCTGGAGGTCGGCCCGGTCAGTCAGCGCCCGCAGCGAGGGACAGGCCAGTTCCGCCGTGCCGAAGAAGACGGTCCGGAGCGGGTGCACACGGCTTCAGAGTTTCGCGTCCTTGTGCTTCAGGATCACCGTTTGGATCTCGCCGAAGGAGATGGACTCCTCGCTGCCGTCGCTGAGCAGGACCAGGTGCAGTTCGTTCATCGAGATGCGGCTGATCCGCTTGCCGACGTACTCGTTCTTGACCGTGCGGAAGATGAGGACGAGGTCCTTTTCGGCTTCGCCGAGGACCACCCGGAAGAAACCGGGGAACTTGGACTCGAAGAAGCGGCGGTTGAATGTATGCTCGCCGCGCTGGTAGATCTGGGGCTGGGTGTGGGCGGTTGGGGCGGCGGCCTTTCCGGCGGCAGCCAGGCTGAGCCCGCTGGCCTTGGGGGCCACCACGCCGGTCGTCTTGCGCGCCGCCGGCCCCGCCGTGGCGGCGGCGGCTTCCTCCGGCGTCATCTCGTGGCTGAGTTCAGCGGCGGGCAGCCCGAAGAAGATCAACGGGCCGAGGACGGGCAAGATCGCTGAGACCACGCACACGACCACGGGGGATCGTTGGCGATAGACGGCAACCTCGTAGGCGGCATAGAGGTTCCCCGCAAAGAGCACAAGCAACAGGAACAAGCCAACTGGTGAAGCGAAACCACCAAAGAGACCGGGCTTGGGCGTCGGGAGCTCGACC
>CAYSPU010000323.1:0-5622 GCA_964432995.1 uncultured Verrucomicrobiota bacterium | reverse complement strand
CCCACCTTGAGAATACCGCCGGAGTCGATGTCGGGTCCGCCCCAGTCCTCCACCTGGAGGCCGGTCGCGAGGTCGACGCACTTGAGGATGCCCGTAGACCAATCCCCGTAGATGCCGTAGAGATGGCCGTTGTGATGCACGGGCGTGCTCCAGTGGTTCATGATGCCGCCGACCTGGAGCTTCCATTTCTGCGTGGCGGCCAATCCACCGGAGGTGTTGGTGCTGATCGCGACGCCTCCGGCGCCGGTCGCGTAGGATGCGGAGAAGTAAACGATGTCGCTGCCGACGACCGGCGAGGCGGCCATGGAGCTCGAGTTTGCCGTGGTGATGCGGTAGCGCCAGAGTTCGGCACCGGTCTCGGGCTGCACGCCGATCAGGTTTGGGTTGGTGAAGAAGACCAACTGGCGCACGCCGGCCATGGTGGCCAGGACGGGAGTGGCGTGGGTCAACTGGTCGTTGGGAAACCCGCGCCACATCTCGTGGCCGTCGGTCGAGCGGAAGGCGGCGATGCGGCCGGAACTCGAGTTGCAGTTGACGAAGACGAGGTCGCCGTCCACCAGGGGCGAGGCGGCGTTCTGCCAGTTGATGGAGGAGCTGGTGTAGGACGGGTCGGACCGGAAATCGTGTTTCCAGACGACGTCGCCCGTGTCGGCGTTGAGGCACGCGAGGATCAGGTAACTGGTGTAGGCGTAGACATTGGTGCCGGACGCCGAGGGCGTGCTGCGGGGGCCGTCGTCGTTCCCCACGCCGCCACCCGGATAGTAAGCCTGGTCCAGGGGAGTAGCCCAAAGCTCGGTCCCGTCGGCGGCGTCCATGGCGACGCACCACTCTTTCTGCTCGCCGTCTGAGGTGTCGAGGCGGTTGACCATGGTGTAGAGGCGGCCGGCTTGCACGGCGAAGGAGCTGAGGCCCGGGTCGAGGGGCCGGCGCCAGACCACTTCCGGGGGCGCGTCCCAGTTGGTGCGAATGAGTTCGGTGGAGACACCGTCGTGATTCGGGCCGCGGTATTGGGGCCAATCTCCGGCTGGGGCTGAGAGCCCGCAGGCACAGGCGAGACCGAGGCACAAGCGAACGGTGAGTTGGGCTGGCGGGAAGCAGGGAACAGACGTCATGAACAGGAGCAGGTGGAGCCGGGGTAACCGGGCGCTTGCGGTGCGAGCTGTCGGAGCGAATCGCGTTTTCGCATTGCGCGGAACATAGTGTGTGAGGACCTGGAGCGCAAGCGGAAGGGCGCGCCCCGGATCATCGCCCAGCCGGCGTATTTCGCACCCCTGCGGTGCACCGATCCAGTCTGCACCCGCAGGACGCGCCGTATGCCGGCTGGAATGCAAAACCGCGCCTTCTTGAGAGAGACACCCTTGCCGGCGGCTCCTGAAACGGGGCGCTACTCCGCTGCGGCGCTCCCTGCGCCCGAGACGGGCGCAACCCCTTGCGGATCGCCCGCCAGCCCGGCGGGCAGCAGCCGCAGTCGCCGGACACGCCACCGAACCTCCGATCGCCTTCCGCCCGCTCGTTGCTGCTGCGACCGGGGGACCGGTCGCGCTCCGAATATGACCGCGGCCAGCTTGCCTGCCGAAGCGTTGGCGAAGGCAGGTTCTCGGGCGCAGGAAGGATCGACCGGATGTGAGCGGCTTCTGAAATCGGGGCGCTGCTCCGCGGCGGAAGTTGCTGCGCCCGGGCGCGGAGCCTGTTATCAGAGGGGCATCGTCTGCATGGACTGCTTCAAGGAATGTGCGCACAGGCCCCGGACTTCGGGCGGCGGACTGGGGACCGCCGTGTTCGAGTTTCAGACTTCGAGCCGCGAGCTTGGCCCGATGGGCCGGCCGCGGTCACGGCGCTCATTTCTCCGGGTGTTGGCGGGGGCCGGAGGAGCGATCGTTGTGGCGCCCGGCATGTGGTCGGGGACGGGCGGGCGCGTGACCGTTGATTCGCGGCGGCCGTTACTCCCGGCCCCGGAGGCTCCGGCCGATTGGCCGGCGTGGCGAGAGGCGCTGGCCGAGTGGCGTCGGGAGACTCAGGCTCGGCTCGCGTATGACGACGTTCTCTATCGGCATCCGGAGTTCGGCTGGGCGGCGCGGTGTTTCTGTTGTTGTTTTCTGATGGTGGGTGACGAGGCGTTCTACGATCGGGCGTCGGGGAACTACCGGGTGACGGAGTTCCTCGAGCACGGGGTGAGCGAGTTTGGGGGCTACGACGCGGTGGTGTTGTGGCATGCGTATCCTCGGATTGGGGTGGACGAACGGAACCAGTTCGATTTCTACCGCGAGCTTCCGGGCGGGCTTCCCGGGGTGCGCGATGTGGTGCGCGCGTTTCGGGCGCGTGGGGTCAGGGTGTTTTTGGATTACAATCCCTGGGACACGGGGACGCGGCGGGAGGGGGCGGACGATCTCGAGGTGCTGGCGAGGCTGGTGGAAGCGCTCGAGGCGGATGGGATCTTCCTGGACACGATGGATCGGGGCGGGGCGGCGTTTCGGTCGAAGCTGGACGCGGTGCGGCCGGGGGTGGTGCTGGAGGGTGAGTTGGCGCTGCCGGTGGAGCGCGTGGCGGACCATCATCTGTCCTGGGCGCAGTGGTTTGAGGACAGCCAGGCACCGGGGGTGTTGCGGAACAAGTGGTTCGAGCGCCGGCACCTCCAGCATCAGATCCGGCGCTGGGACGTGGATCACAGCGGCGAACTGCACACGGCGTGGATGAACGGGAGCGGGATGATGGTCTGGGAGAACGTGTTCGGCTCGTGGGTGGGATGGAGTCCGCGGGATCGTTCGATCCTGCGCAGCATGCTGCCGATCCAACGGCGGTATGCGGACCTGTTTGCCGGCGAAGGGTGGACGCCCCTGATCCCGAGTCTGGCGAAGGATGTCTACGTCAGCCTGTGGGAGGGGCGGGGTCTGAAGCTGTACACGGCGGTCAACCGATCGGATCAGCCGTTCGAGGGCGATTTGTTTCTGACCGAGTTTCGTCCGGCCGAGCGCTGGGTTGACCTGGTACGCGGCGGAGCGGCGATTCTGGATGTGGTGGAGCGGCGGCGGGCTCGGGTGGTGGGAAGCATCGCGGCGCGGGGCATTGGCGCCTACCTGACTGGCCCGGACGAGGCGCTGGCGGTGGAAGACTTGCGCGCGTTTTGCGAACGGCAACGACAACTGCACGGCCGGGAGTCCGGCGTGACGGTGGCCGAGGCGCGGGTGACGCAACTTGTGGCGGTGAAGCCAACGGAGCGGCTGCGGGATGCGCCGCCCGAGATGGTGGTGATTCCCGCGGCGGAAGTGGCGATGACCGTCGAGATGCGCGTGCGGGAGTGCGGCTTCCACGAGTCGGTGCCGCGCCCGGGCCATCGCTTGGGATCGAGTTATGATTACCAGATGGAGAAGTTCGAACGCCGGGTGAGCTTGGGGCGATATGCGATGGACGCGACACCCGTGACGAACGGGCAGTTCGCCGAGTTTCTGCGGCAGAGCGGTCGTCGGGCGGGGCTGGGGAAAAACTTTCTGAAGCACTGGGAACGCGGCCATCCGCCGGCGGGGCAGGAGGATCACCCGGTGATTTGGGTCGGCCTGGACGACGCCCGGGCGTATGCGGCCTGGGTGGGAAAGAGGCTGCCGACCGAAGAGGAATGGCAGCATGCGGCGGCGGGCCCGGAGGGTCGGCGCTATCCGTGGGGAGACAAGATGGAGCCGGGCTGTTGCAACGATGGGACCAGCGGGGGAACGACGGGCGTGCGGGCATTTGCGAGGGGGCGTTCGCCGTTCGGGGTTTGGGATCTTTGCGGGAACGTCTGGGAATGGACGGAGAGCGAACGCACCGATGGCCGCACGCGCTTCGTCATGATCAAGGGGGGGAGCTGGTATCGGGCGAAGGGATCCGGCTGGTATTTCGATGGCGGGCCGCAGGCGAATCCGTATTCGGCGAAGTTCCTGATGATGGGGCCGGGCCTGGACCGCTGTGCGACGGTGGGCTTCCGGTGCGTGCTGGATCTGCAGGGATGACCGCGGATGGCGGGGTGGGAGGAAGGTCACGGCCTGGATCTTAGTGTTCCGGGTTGAACCGCGGATGGGCGCGGATGGGCGCGGATTGAGGAAGGACTGCGAGGCCCCATTCTATCCGCGGTGCTCCCCTGGGATTGATGAAGCTGCGCTGTTTCGGGGTCTCCTGGAGGTCGCCCTAGCAGTATGGTCGTCGCTTTCCAGCACGGCTTGCACGCGGATCGGTTCGGGGCGCGGCGGGAACACCGGGAGGAGATTGCCCGATAGCGTTTGGCCATCGACGAGGAGGCGCTGGACGCCGTGCTGCCGGCGGTTCGGATTGCTGACCTCGATGACGTAGGTGTTGCCCCGGAACTGGCGGGTGACGCGGAGGCCTTTCCAGTGGGCCGGGATCACCGGGTCCACGCGGAGCCCGTCGTATTCGGCACGGATGCCGAGGATCCATTGGGTGGCGGCAAAGTAGGCCCAGGCCGCGGTGCCGGTGAGCCAGGAGTTCTTCGCCTCACCATGCGTGGGCGCGTCCCGGCCGGCGATCATCTGCGCGAAGACGTACGGTTCACAACGATGGAGGTGGCCGATCTTCTCGCGGGCGGAGGGATTGATGCGGGTGAAGTAGTCGAACGCGCGGTTGCCGTTGCCGACGATGGTTTCGGCGATGATGATCCAAGGGTTGTTGTGGCAGAAGATGCCGGCATTCTCCTTGTAACCAGGCGGATAGGAGGAGATTTCGCCGAGGTGGAGGTAGTACTTTGAGAACGCTGGCTGCTGGAGCACGATGCCGTGCGGGGTGGCGAGATGCCTGTTCACTGAGTCCAGCGCCTGTTTCGCCTTGCCATCCTGCAAGCCGATGCCGGCCATCACGCACATGCCCTGGGACTCGATGAAGATCTTGCCTTCCGCGCAGGCTTTCGACCCGACGGGTTGGCCGAAGTCGTCGTAGGCGCGGAGGAACCAGGCGCCGTCCCAGCCGTGGAGGCGGACGGTCTCCTCCATTCTTGCGGCTGCCGCGAGATGGCGCGCGGCGTCGCGGGGGCGGCCCAGTCTGGTGGCGATGGCCGCGAGTTCCTTCGCGGCTTGAACAAACAGACCGGCGATGAACACGGACTCGGCCACCTTGCCGTCCTTGTTGGTGGTGGTCTGGAAAGACTGACCGGGGGTGTCCGAGAAGCAATTCAGGTTGAGGCAGTCGTTCCAATCGGCGCGGCCGATGAGCGGCAGGCCATGCGGGCCGAGGCGTTCACGGGTGTATTGGGAGCTGCGCTGCAGGTGTTCATACAGGGGCCGTTCGGAGCCGGGGGCGTTCTCGAAAGGCACCGGCTCGTTCAGGATGGACCAGTCCCCGGTCTCCTTCAGATAGGCGGCGACGCCGAGGGTGAGCCAGTGGGGATCGTCGTTGAACCCGCTGCCGATGTCGTTGTTCCCGCGCTTGGTGAGCGGCTGGTATTGGTGGAACGCGCCGCCCGTCCGGAGCTGCGTGGCGGCAATGTCGAGGATGCGCTCGCGCGCCCGGGCGGGAACCATGTGCACAAAGCCGAGCAAGTCCTGGTTGGAGTCGCGGAAGCCGAGGCCGCGGCCGATGCCGGATTCGTAGAAGGAGGCCGAGCGCGAGAGGTTGAAGGTGGCCATGCACTGGTAGGCGTTC
>CAYSPU010000322.1:0-5630 GCA_964432995.1 uncultured Verrucomicrobiota bacterium | reverse complement strand
GTGTGCCGGCCTGAGCGCCGCCGGCACGCCCGTGGTGTTGTCCACGGTCCCGGTCAACCTGCGGGACTTTCCCCCACTGGCTTCCGTTCACCGGCCTTCGCTGGGAAGCGAGGAGAAGGCGGTGTGGGAAGGCGCCTACCGGCAAGGCGTCGCGGCGGAGGCGGCGGGGGATTGGCTCCCGGCGGTGGACGCCTACCGGAAAGCCGCCGGCGTGGATGATCACCATGCCGAACTGCACTTCCGCCTGGGCCGCTGCCTGCTGGCGCTGCAGCGCGCCGACGAGGCTCGCCCCCACTTCCAGTGGGCGTGCGACTGGGATGCGCTCCAGTTCCGGGCTGATCGCCGGGTCAATCGCGTCATCCGGGAAACCGCCGCGCGATTCGGCGCCCGGGGTGTCCGGCTGGTCGATGCCGAAACCGCCCTGTCCACCAGTCCCCTGAGCGAGGCCGGCCTGCCCGGGAACCGCCTGTTCCACGATCACGTGCATCCGCGGTTTGACGGCGACTATCTGCTCGCCCGCGCGTTCTACGGCGCGATCGTGACCGCTCTTGGATCGGTGTTGGGCGAACCATCGCGACCGGAGGCCTCCCTGCCGTCACGTGCCGCCTGTGCCGAGGCGCTGGCGTTTACCGGTTGGGACGAGTTGGACGTGGACGCGGCCATGGCCAATCAGTTGGCGCGCCCGCCGTTCGTCGACCAGGTTGGCCACGAGGAGCGGATGCGGCGACTGCGGTCGGAGATCGACGCCCGGCAGGAGCGGTATCGACGGCGAGGGTTGCAGCCTGAGCTGGAGGCGTATCAACGCGCTCTGGAACGCGCGCCTAACGACTGGCGGCTGCACCACAACCTGGGCCTGCTCCTTACCGCGCTCGGGAAGCACCAGGAGGCGGTTCGGCATCTTGAAGTGGAGGTCAAGACCTTTCCGGAACTCGCCTGGTGCCGGCTCCCGCTGATCCAGACGCTCATGGATGCGGGGCGCATTCGGGAGGCGGAAAGGCAACTCGAGGAGGCGCTCCGTCTCGAACCTGACCTCGAGCCCGCGAAAGACCTGCTGGCGGCAATTCGCAGACGGGGGGCGAAGGGAATGAAGAATGGGGTTCGCGGTTGGTGAGGTTCAGGGTTCACGGTTGGTGAGGTTCAGGGTTCGCGGTTGGTGAGGTTCAGGGTTCACGGTTGGTGAGGTTCAGGGTTCACGGTTGGTGAGGTTCAGGGTTCACGGTTGGGAAGCCCGGTTTCGCCCCAGAAGACGAACACCGAACGCTGAACATCGTCGCCGAGCGGGGCTGGGTTCGATGTTGGATGTTCGATGTTGGAAGTCCGTCCCACCGTCGCACGGTCCCACCGACGTGCCGACTTGCCGACGTGCCGACGTGCCGACGGTTGGTCTGGCAACGAGAGGGTCGGTTCGCTACACTCCGGGGTGACCGGCGCGTTGTTGTCTGGGGGTCGCGTTGAGGAACTGAAGGGCACCTATGCCATTGTACGAATACGAGGTTTGCGAGGGGGGCTGCACGATTTGCGGGGGGAAGTTCACGTTGCGGCGGCCGGTGGACGCCCCGGTGGTGACGCACTGCCCGCTCTGCAAGAAGCCGGTGCGCAAGGTGATTTCGCTGGTGCACACGCCCAAGGTGATGAAACCGGTGTCGATCTCGGACGCGAAGAAGGCGGGGTTTACCGTGTTGAAGCGGGTGAACAAAGGGGAGTATGAGCGGCAATGAACGGGGACGCCCGTTCGAAGTTCCCGGCGGCGGATTGCCCGAATGCGTCCAATGGCGGAACGTCGGCGCGACAGGCCGGTCTATACTCATAGTGGTGATGGACGCACCCATGCTTGCCCCTCCGAACCATCTGGTGGGGCGACCTCTCCGAGGGCGCCGCACAGCACCGTCCCCAGAGCACGCGTCTCGCGCGCGGTGCGGAGACGTGCTTGCGTGTCCTCCTCGGAGCCCGCTCGCGAGTCCGCCTCGGAGCCCGCTCGCGAGTCCGTCTCGGAGCCCGCTCGCGAGTCCGTCTCGGAGCAGCGCCCTGCCTCGCGCCAGGACCTGCACACGGCGGCTGAGACCGCCACGGGGGATCGGAGGCCGGCTCAGCCCGGACGAACGAAACTGCTGGTCAAACGGTCTGCCATGGAGCACCTTGCGACGGTCCCATGAGTGAGCTTGAGACCATCCAATCGGTCCTGGTGCGGACGGAACGCCGGCGCCGGTGGCAGCGGGTTTGGCACGGCTTCTGGGTGGGCTTCGTGGTTGGGGCGGCCACCTGGCTGGCCACGCTGGGCTTGTACAAGCTGGCGCCTATTCCTCCGGTCACGCTCGAGCTGGTGGGCTGGTTGTGGGCCGCCCTGGTCCTGGGGGCGATGATCCTCGCCGGTTGGCGGCGGCTGACCCCGTTGCAGACGGCCCGCTGGGTCGACGAGCGGGAACACATGCAGGAACGATTGAGCACGGCGCTCGAGGTGGCGTCCGCCCCCGCAGGCGATCGTTGGCGGGCGTTGGTGCTGACGGACGCGGCGGCGCGTGCGCAGCGGTTCAGCTTGCGCGGTTTCCTCCCCCTGCGATTGCCGCGGTTGGCGCGCTGGGCGGTGGTGGTGCTGGCGGTGGCGGCGGGTTTGGGTTTCGTGCCCGAGTATCGGAGCAAGGCGCATCAGAAGAAGGTGAAGGAAGCCCAGGTCATCCGGGAGGCGGGCCGGCAGTTGACCGAGTTGGTCCGAAGGCAACTGGACAACCGGCCGCCGGCGCTCGAGACGACCCAGAAGGCCCTGGAGTCGGTGCGCGACCTGGGGGACCAGTTGCAGAACGCCCGCCTGACCCGCCCCCAGGCACTGAAGGAGTTGGCCAGCGTCACGGACAAGGTCCGTGAGCAAGCGCGCGAGCTGGGTCGGGACCCGGCTCTCCAGAAGCTGCGGGAGCATTACCGTACGCCGTCCGGCTCCACGCCGACGTCGCCGGAGGCCATGCAGAAACAGATGGACGCCCTGCAGGAGCAGATGGGCAAAGCCGCCGGGAAAGCCGATGCCATCGACAAGATGAAGCAGGAGTTGGGCAAGCTCCAGCAGGCGGCGGCGAACCTGCCCGAGGGCAACAGCGCCCAGGCGCAGGAAGCCAAGGAACAACTCTCACAGGCGATGTCCGAGCTGGCGCGGCAGGCGGAGGAGTTGGGGTTGGATCTGTCCGGGATTGAGGATGCGCTGAAGGCGCTCGAGGGGGCGCAGATCGACCAGTTGCTGAAGGATCAGTTGGCGCGCGATCTCGAGATGGCGGCGATGGATCTGGAGAAGATGGCGCAGATTGCGAAGGCCATGAAGAACCTCCAGAACCAGATGAAAGAGCTGGGGAAGACGCTGGCGGAGCAACTGGAGAAAGGCCAGGCGCCGGCGGCGATCGCCACGCTCGAGCGGATGATGCGCGAGCTGAAGAAGAGCGATCTGAGTCCGGAACAGTTGGCGAAGATGCTTCAGGAAGTCAGTGATGCGGCCAAGCCGGGGAGTGAATACGGCGAGGTGGGGGAGCTTCTGAAGAAGGCGGCCCAGCAGATGCAGCAGGGGCAGAAACCGGAGGCGGGGGAATCGCTGGCGGCGGCGGCGGACGAACTGAAGCGGTTGATGGAGCAGATGGGCGAGTGCGACGGGCTGCTCGCGGCCTTGGACGGGCTGAAAATGGCGCAGATGTGCGTGGGCAACGGGATGGGCTGGGGACTGCCCAAGAGCGGCGGCCGCCCCGGATTTGGCCGCGGAGGCCGACCGAGCAATCGCGGGGTGGGCACCTGGGGGGACGACGATCTGTGGATGGACCCGGAAGAGGGCGAGCGCTGGGACAACTCCGACGTCGAGCGTCCGGACATGGATCCGCGGGGAACCACCGATCGCGGCGACGGGGAGTTGGTGGATGGCTTGAATCCGACGCGGGTCCAGGGAACGATCAGTCCCGGGGGCGGGCCGATGCCGAGCATGACGTTGAAGGGGGTCAGCATCAAGGGGGCGAGCAGGGTGGAGTACACGGAAGCGGCGGCGGCGGCGCAGAACGACGCGCAGAGCGCGCTGAACCAGGATCAGGTGCCCCGCGCGTATCAGCAGGCCGTGAGGGATTACTTCGACGATCTGAAGGAGTGAAGACAGGGCGGTTCAACCACGGATGACACGGATGGACACGGATGCGCAACGGCCCTGACGCAAATCGCGCGAAGGCTGAAGCATTCAGGACTGCAAACGGATAGCACATGGAAACCGAACAACAGATCGAATCGTTTCGGGAGACCTACGGCGTGTTGCGCGCCGAGATCGGCAAGGTGATCGTGGGGCAGGAGAGCATCGTGAACAGCACGTTGATTGCGCTCTTTGCCGGCGGTCACGTTTTGTTGGAGGGCGTGCCCGGCCTGGGCAAGACGCTGCTGGTCCGCACGCTGGGGGAGGTGCTGGATCTGTCGTTCAGCCGGATCCAATTCACGCCCGACCTGATGCCGGCGGACATTCTGGGGACGAACATTGTGATGGAAACGGGGGGCGGCCGGCGCGAGTTCCAATTCCAGCGCGGGCCGGTCTTCGCCCACCTGATCCTGGCGGACGAAATCAACCGGGCGACGCCGAAGACGCAGTCGGCGCTGCTCGAAGCCATGCAGGAACACCAGGTCACGGCCGGGGGCGCGATGCGGCGATTGGAGGAGCCGTTTTTCGTCATGGCGACGCAAAACCCGATCGACCAGGAGGGGACCTACCCGCTGCCGGAGGCGCAATTGGACCGGTTCTTCTTCAAACTGCTCGTCGGGTATCCGACGGCCGGCGAGCTTGCCGAGGTGCTGCAGCGGACCACGGAAGCCCGGACGGAGACGGCCGGCCGGGTGTTGAACCGGGAGAAGCTGATGGAACTGATGACCCTCATCCGGCAGGTGCCGGTGGCGTCGCACGTGAAGGATTACGCCGTGCGGTTGGTCCTGGCGTCGCACCCGAAGACGGAGACCGCGGCGCCGATCGTGAACCAGTATCTGCGGTTCGGGAGCAGCCCCCGCGGGGCCCAGACCCTGCTCCTGGGAGGCAAGGTGCGCGCGCTGGCCGACGGGCGGTTCAATGTCAGCTTCGAGGACATCGAGGCGGTCGCCGCGCCGGCGCTGCGGCATCGGTTCATCCCGAACTTCGAGGCGGAGGCCGAGGGGGTGACCACGGATCACGTGGTGGCCGAGATCCTGAAACACGTCCCCAAGAACCCGGAAACGGTGGCCGTGTAGTTTCTGATGGATCGGGCTTCCGGCTGCGGTTTCTGAAGAGCACGAACCTTTAAAGTATGGATGCGCACTGGCGCCCTGGATCCGAGCGGCAGCGTATCGCCGGCTTTCCAGCCGGCAAAAGTGCCGACTCGAAAGTCGGCGTTACGGAAGTGTGGAGGCTCCTGGAGAGCCGCAGTTCAGCCTGCTGACCCATGGCTCTTCTGACTCCGGAACTCCTGCGGCGCCTCGAGCAATTCCAGTTGCTCGCGCAGCGGCGCGCCAAGAGCTCCCTGCGCGGCGAACGCCGCAGCCGCGCCCGAGGGCAATCGGTCGAGTTCGCCGACTACCGGAACTACGTGGCCGGAGACGATTTCCGGTATCTGGACTGGAACCTCTACGGGCGCCTCGAGCGGCTCTTCCTCAAGCTCTATGAG
>CAYSPU010000321.1:0-5633 GCA_964432995.1 uncultured Verrucomicrobiota bacterium | reverse complement strand
GGAATCGGTGTCCGACAATTATTGGAATCAGTGTCCGGTTTGATCGGAATACGCAAATGTTTTGCATATGTTCGTTCTTCTTTGCTGGAGACGGCCTCCCCACCAAGGCACACCACACCTATGGCGTTCAACGTGAGGATTTTAGTTCGGCGGTTTCAGGCTCTTTACCCTGTGCCGCCCGACCGTTTCCTTATTGTGCCACCCAGCATACACATTTCTGGCCGAAAGTCAAGCGTAACATGTTGAGGCTCAAGGATTTCTATACAATATTGCCCACCAGCCCAAAACACGGACATCTCTAAACACCTTGTATTCCGCATATTACGCACATTAGATGGGATGATTATTTTGCAGTATTAGGACGGCAGGGCGCGAAAAAAGATCTGAAGAACCGAGCAAGGATCGATCGCAAACCCCCAAGAAGCACAGCCAGACGGCGGATTACCGTATCGTTTTTGCTGCCATTCTAGGCGTGTTGTCGTGGCTCTCCCTATTTATTCCCCGTATGCCCCTCAAACGACATTGCCCTGTCTGCCAAACCGAACTGGTCTATGCCAACCTCCCAGGGTATCGCCGCGCCTGCCGCGAAAAGAGTATCTGTCGTCGCTGTGCTGCCTCCCCGTCCGTGGTGCAGCGAAGATTGGCGGAAACGGAAGAACGCCGTGCGGCGAAGAATCTGGGTGCAAATCCGCTGGCGGGTTTTTTCGAGCTCGTCGAGGCGAGCCTCTCGGGATCGGCAGCAAGGAAATAGGGGTCCCTTCGGCGAAGTTCTCAACCTCGCAAGGCAGGATGCCGTATTGAAAGAACTTGGGGGCAGGGGAGCCCCCTTTGGTCCCTGCTGACCAGAACCAAAGGCTACCTCTTGCCACCGTGTGAGCCAAGGCTTGGACCGCTCGCAGGTTTATAAAAATGACCGAGATTTTGTCCTAGTATCCGCGTTCTGCAATAGGTGCGAAAACCGTTTTCCGTAACGTGCTGTTGCAGTGGGAGTAGGAGATAATCGGCTTTTTTTAACGACTTACAAAGTAGGACACGGAGATTGCCGAGCAGCCTTCAGCGACAAGCACTTGGAGTTTGCCCGTGGTCTTAGAAGGCAGATGCTCTATCCAACTGAGCTACGAGCGCACACAGGCTCGGTGCGGCGGCCAGCCGCACCGGTGGAACGCGCGGACGCCTCCGGGCTTCACCCGCAACGTCCGACTGGCCGTCTATTACTCCAGATCCCAACCGAATGGCAAGCTCCCCCCGGGGGACTCGGCTCATGAGGATGCGCGAATTCGCGCGGGGAAGTACCACCGGCACGTTGGGTTTGGTGCTCCCCCCGAACCGCACGGCGGAGCTGTCCCCATCCAGGCTGGCGATCTGCAGAAGAGGCCGGCGGACATGCCCGATGCCCGCCCATCATTGCAGCGGTTGGCGGCTGGGCGGCGCCGGCGGCCCACCTCACCCCAACCCGGAGACAGGCCGGTGCGAATCGGGTTCGGGACGGAGCTGGACCAGCGGGCAGGGGCTTGGTAGTGAAAGGCGCATCATGCATCGACGCCCGTCCGCCGGGAGAGTTTTCTGGGTCCAAGTCGTTGTCGCCGGTTCGATCCTCGCCGTGTGTGAGGCCGGGGAGATGGCCCGGATTCCGCCGGGCTCATTTGTCATGGGCAGCGCCTCGAACACCCTCGACGCCCTCTCGACGGAGATGCCGCAGACCAAGGTGACGCTCACGTACGAGTTCTGGATGGGAAAGCACGAAGTCACCCAAGGGGAATACCTGGCCCTCATGGGCGAGAATCCATCGATGGTGAAAGGGAATCTGGCGCGGCCGGTGGAGAACATCTCCTGGATGGAGGCGATGATGTACTGCGCGATGTTGAACGAGGGCACAGAGCCGCCGCTGTCCTCCCCCGCCCAGGGCTACATCTATCGCCTGCCGACCGAGGCGGAGTGGGAATACGCTTGCCGGGCGGGTAGCGTCAGCCGGTTCAGCTATGGCGACGACCTCGATTACAGCCAGTTTGCCGCGAACGGCTACTGCATCCTGAACAGCCGTTATGTCTATGTGGGCGTGATTATGGGGGTGCCGTGGTACACATGGGAAACCTCTCCCGTTGGCCAGAAGCCAGCCAATGCGTGGGGGCTCTTCGATATGCACGGGAATGTCTGGGAGTTCTGTCTGGACGGCTACATCCGCTACCCGGGCGGCTCCCTGACCGATCCGTTCCCCAATCACAATGGCTACCGCATTGTGCGTGGGGGCAGCGTGGGGCAGTGGCCGAAGGACTGCCGTTCCGCCACGCGCGCCTTCGTGGCGAGCAAAACCGAACCGAACGGATCGGACTGCGGGTTCCGGGTGGTTTACGGGCCGGACCTATCGCGTCATGTCGAGGTCACCACCCACCGGGTGGGGGAGGAAGCACTGGTGTGGACCCCGGACGACGACATTGATGATCCGCTGGCGGTGAAGTCCGACCCGGCGTTGCTGCGGGAGCAACTCGACCTGGGCCAGGGCGTGGTGGCCGATGGCGTGACCCCCGTGCTCTTCCGGTTGGTTGCGCCGAAACTGACAGCGACTACGTCTTACCGCATCGTCTCCTACGCTCTTCTGGGGTTTGGAATCGATTTCGAGCCCCAGCTCTGGGTGCTGACCACCAACGGTTTCGAGAAGGGCTCATCGGTCACCATGTCGGCGGACGTCCGGGAGGCGTTCGTCTACCTGGAAGGGATCGACCGGGAGGAGATGCTCGAATCGTGGCCCGAGGGGGAACTCAGCTTCGAGTTGGTGGCACCCGACGAGGTGACGGAGGCGACGGTGAAAGTGCGGGTGCGGAAGCCACCGGTTGTCCTCGTGCACGGCCTTGGGGCGAAGCGGGACGAGTTTACCGACTACTTCCTCGACTTCTTTCGCATCTACCGCCCCGAGGATTTCATCCACCGAACGGAGTACGGGGTGAACAATGGTGATCCTCTGCCGAACCGCACGGGGAGCCTGTGGGAATGTGCCGAGATGCTCTCCGCAGCTCTCGAACGGGAAGTGGAGGCCCCTGACAGCCCGCTGCGGTCAGAGTGGGCCTTCACCCGGTACGACATCGTGGGGCACAGTCAGGGCGGGGTCATCTTGCGGCTTCTTTGTCAAAACGAGATATTCTACCAGCCGATTGAGTGGCAGAGTTTTCGTCGGGCAGCCAACCAGTATCGCGGTCGCTTTGACCGGGTGATCACCATCGGCTCCCCCCACAACGGCAGCATGGGACAGTTCTACATGGATACCATGTTGAAAAGCGGTTGGTTCATCGTGGACACGGCGGCACCGTGGATCGTGTATGGCCCGGGCAACGAGAAGTTCGATCCCTCGGGCTGGGAGATCAGGACGCTCGCCGATGGTTTCTACACGCCCGATCCGAAGGCTCGGTTCCATTGCATCGCCACCTTGATCGGGGAGGGGAAGCCACCGACTCCGGACATCCCGGTCTATGACGGCAGTGGGCTCAGCCGCACCCTCAATGCCACACCGGTAGACACGCTGAGAGCTTGGCACTCGGCGGTCTGGCGAGGCGTTGGCACTCCGGATCCCCCGATTCGCCGAGGGCACTTCATCTTCCCTGAGGGATCTGATGGGGTGGTTGATTTTCGCAGTCAGTTGGGTGGGTGTGTTGGGAACGTGAGCGAGCTCACCCCCACCAGTGGTTTTCCGAACACAGCCCACTTGAGCAAACTGCCCTCTCGCCTTCGTTTTGGTGGAGCGGATCGGCCCGTGTGGGACTTCTGGGGTTTGAACTTGTATGGTATTGAGCCCCATGCAAGCCAGGTCGACAGCGCAGACGTGGCCCAGGCCATCGCAGGGTTGTTGAACGGCACCCGCACGAATGTCTTCGGCCCGTTCCTTAACCCCGCGCTGCTGACGGAGAACCAACTCGAGGTGATCCGTGGCGCGCTTCTGGCTGAGGTCACCCTGTTTCGCGGTATTGAGGTGATCATCCCCCTGCCGTTCGGCGTTCCGCCGCCCGCCGGCGCCGGCGGAGGCGGGGAGTCGCTCTCCTTTGGACTCGTTTCCCCCGAGGACGAGCCTATCCTCGAGCCGGTCACTTGGCTGGCCGTTCTCTACGGCACCAACGGCATCGACTACGGAGGAATACCGGTCACGGTCCATTCAAACGACAGCCGCCGGGTCACCCTGGCGATCCCCTCCGACCTCACCGGCGACGTGGCGCTGCGAGCGCAATACGTGAATGCGCGGGGCGAGTCGGTCTATGTCCGTCCGAAGCGCGTTTACTCGACCGATGGGGCGGCCGTTCCCGCCACTCTGATGCTGGACCGAACGAACCTGACGCTGCGGGCTGGCCAACGCTACGCCTTCAGCCTGCTGGCCGAAAGCGACCCGGCCTCGCCACGAGTGATCTTCCGAGACGCGGAGGATGGTCTGACGTTCTCAACGACGGACCCGGACGTGGTAACGGTTCGTGGCTTGGGCGAGGTGGAGGCGATGGCCCCGGGAGTGGCCACGGTGACGGCTGCCCTCGGTGGTGCCCAGGCCGAGGCGGTCATGGTGGTCACACCGGCGAACGATGAGATGTTCCTGCCGCTGCCGCTCGAGAGCCAGGCGATCCGCGCCTCGAACGTGAACGCGTCGAAGGAGACGGGCGAACCGGATCACGCCGGCGTTCTCGGAGGAAGTTCGGTGTGGTTCTCCTGGCTGGCCTCTGCCGGCGGACCGGTGGATATCGAGATCAGTGAAGCGGGCTTCGACACGGTGCTGGCGGTCTATCGCCGCGCATCAGGGGGCATGCTCGAACCGGTCGCCAGTGCGGTGGCCGAAAGTGGATCGACGGGCAACTGGACCACCTTCGACGCGGAAGAAGGAAGCACCTACCTCGTCGCGGTGGATGGCAAGGAAGGTGCCCAGGGCACCTTCTTCATTCGGGCGGTTACCGAAACACAGCTGACTCTGCGTATCACGGGATTCGATCTCGACCCGCCGCGGCTGCATCTCGAGGTGAACTCGCGCCTTGGCAAGACGTATGTCTTCGAGCCCAGCGACACGATTGCCCCAAGTGCGTGGAAACCGGCTCCCAGCTTGGCGGGGACCGGCGGTCCCTTGAGGCTTACGGCCTACATCGCCCTGTGGAAACCGTGTTTCTTTCGTGTTCGAGAGGAGTAGGAAGCGGATACGAAGAGGCCGATGGAGGGCGGGCCGATGTTGGGAGGCGCACGATCCGGATTCCTTCAGGGCGCGTTGTCGAGCACGTTGCCGGTGGCCTTGTGCTGCCGATAGAGGATGTCCCGCGTCATGGCCTGATTGTAGTCGGGTCCCGGGGCTTGCCCACTGGGAAAAGGTGGAGTTTGGTGCGTGGTCGGGTAATGTGCCGGCATGTTCAGCCGATTCCTGCCCTGGACCGGCGCGCTGCTCGCCGGCGTCCTCCTTCTCGCCGCCGCCGAGTCCGCCGCGACCGTCGACGCCGGTCCACCGGCGCTCCGGGTCTCCACCTTTGACGTGGACGCCACGCCGCCGATCGGGTCGCGGCTGGCCTATGACCCGGCGACCAATCACTGGGACATGGGGCTGCGCGCGCGGGGGATCGTTCTCCTGGGCGCGGGCGAGCCCATCGTGCTGTGCGCGGTCGATTGGATCGGGATCGCCAACGAGG
>CAYSPU010000320.1:0-5645 GCA_964432995.1 uncultured Verrucomicrobiota bacterium | reverse complement strand
CATGTCGTCGTCCGGGGCCACCACGCGGGGGGTGCCTTGCGGTTTGAGGGAGGCGTGCCAGGCCGCCAGCGCGGCTCCCAGGGCGCCACCCGCGTCCCCTGCGGCCGGCTGCACCCAGATCTGCCGGAAGGGGCCTTCGCGAAGGATGCGCCCGTTGGCGACGCAGTTCAGGGCAACACCGCCGGCCAGACACAGGGAATCCTCGCCGGTCAGGGCGTGAGCCTGGCGCGCGAGGCGCAGCATGACCTCCTCGGTCACCGTTTGGATCGACCGGGCGACGTCGGCATGACGCGGCTCCAACTTGCCTTCCGGGGGCCGTGGGGGGCCCTCGAACAACCGATGGAAGCGGTCATTGGTCATGCTCCAGCGTTTGAGGAAGTCGAAGTACTCGAGGTTCAGCCAGAAGGAACCGTCGGCCTTGAGATCGATCAAGTGATCGTAGATCGCCTGCGCGAATCGCGGTTCGCCGTAGGGGGCGAGGCCCATGAGTTTGTACTCTCCCGAGTTGACCCGGAAACCGCAGTAGGCGGTGAACGCAGAGTAGAGCAGCCCCAGCGAGTGCGGGAACCGGAGTTCGCGGAGGATTTCGAACTGGTCCCCGATCCCGCGGCCGAGAGTGGTGGTGGCGTATTCCCCCACGCCGTCGACGGTCAGGATGGCGGCGCGGGCGAAAGGGGAGGGGAAGAAGGCGCTGGCGGCGTGTGCCTGGTGGTGTTGGGTGAAAAGGATGGGGCAGGTATCGGGGAGACCGGGGATCTCCTCACGCACGGTGGCGCGGAGGTTCAGCTTCTCCCCCAGCCAGGAAGGCAGCACCTGCAGGAAGGTTCCCAGCCCCGCCGGCGCGATCGCCAGGTAGGTCTCCAGCATCCGGGCGAACTTGGTGACGGGCTTGTCATAGAAGACCACCGCGCTGAGATCGGCGGCGGAGAGACCGCCCTGCTGCAAACAGAACTGGACGGCGTGGACCGGGAACCGCTCGTCATTCTTGCGGCGGCTGAACCGTTCCTCCTGGGCGGCCGCGACGATCCGCCCCTCGCGCAGGAGCGCGGCCGCGGCGTCGTGGTAGAAAGCGGAGACCCCGAGGATGTGCCGCATGACGCGATCTCACATGAACGGATACATGAAGGGCGCCAGTACGGAGCCCGAGCTGAAGACGATGAGCCCGGCCAGCAGGAGGAGAACCACGACCAGAGGGATCAGCCACCATTTCTTCTCCTGCCGCAGGAACAACAGGAACTCTTTGCACAACTGCCACATGCTCGGGGCACACTCTACGTCGGCTTGGTTGGCCTTGGCAAAGGCATTATGGGCGCCCGTATCCTCGCCTAAGCGGCGCTGAAGGTTCGGCCGTCCCCGGTCCACGCACGGTTTTCGCCCCTGCGGACGGGCGTTCTGTCGGCTCCGGGAAGATCCCGCCTCGGCGGCGGGACCCTATAGAAGACCGGACTCCGTGACCTGCACCTCCTCGGCGCGCGCCGGAAGCGGGTGCGCCTCGCGACGACCGCCCGGCCAGACCACCTCGAGCGTTGAACCCTCCGCAGGCTGTCCGAAGAGGACGCTCGCTCCGTCTTGGGACCAGTATCCCGCCGCGCCGCCGACCGGCTTGACGCGCGCCGACCCTGCCGGAGTCCGCAGCAGGAGCGAAGCGCCCAGGGCGTCGGGATTTCCCTTGGGACCGGCCACGGACACGCGGCACCCGGGTCTGGCCTGCCGATTGCGGAAGACGCGCGTTTGGGTGCCGTTTTGGGTGATCACCACGTCCAGCCGCCGGTCCCCGTCGAAGTCGGCCCAGGCGGCGCCTCGCTGTTCACCGTAGACCTTGATCCCGGAAGTCCGGCCCGGGACGGACTGGAAACCGCCTCGGCCGTCGCCCGCGAGGAGGAGCGCCCTTCCGGCATCCATCCGGTGCCATTCGGGGCGGACGGCGAAGAAGTTCTGGCTGAGCAGGATGTCCTCGTGACCGTCACCATCGGCGTCCGCGATGCCCACATGGAAGGCGGGAGCGAGCTGCGCGTCGAGGGGGAGGGGCGTCGCAAGGAAGTTGGAGCCACGGTTCAGGAAGAGAGTGCTGGCAAGCGTGGTGATCGAAACGGAACGCGTGGGGTGCGGAATGGCCGCCAGGAGGTTGGTGATCGACGCCTGGCCGAAAGCCGCGTGGGTGGGGAAACGCTCCAGGATCTGAGGGAACGCCTGGCTGAGAGCGTTCAGCCCCCGGAGGGGCACATCAATGTTCAACTCGGGCGCGAAGTAGGATTCGATGAGGTCCACCCGGTCGGGCTCTGTGAGCCTGACGTAATGAAGCGTGAGGGGGTGGCTGGGGTCGGCGCGGTAACCACCGTTGTGGCCCCAGTTCGAAGCGACGATATCGAGCTGCCCGTCTTCGTTGAAGTCGCCGGTGGCCACGCCGTTCCACCAACCGGTGTAGCCAGAGAGACCGAGCGCGGCTGTCATTTCGTGGAGTTGTCCTTGACGGTTCCCAAAAACACGGATGGGTCCCCAATCGCAGGCCAGGATCAGTTCGGGGAACCCGTCCCGGTTCAAATCACCCCAGGTGGCCCCGCTGACCATGCCGACATCCCGCACGGCTTCGGTGTTGGGCTCGTCGACAGCGAAGCGTCCCGATCGTTGTCTGAGAACGACGGAGCGGGCAGACTCAGGATAGTGGCCGGCAACGAGACGTCCCCCCACGAACAACTCCAGCGCGCCGTCGCCATCGATGTCCGCAGCCGCCAGCGGCCCGGGGCTGGAGGGCGCGATCGACACGCCGGCAACGGGGCTGAGCGTGACCCGTGGCGGCGCCCCCTGGAGGGCCACCTCGACGAGGGTGTTGGTGGCCGGGGGTGCGGACTCGTAGCACGCAACCCCCGCGAGCACGGCCCTCCGCCCGTCTGCCCACACCCAACCTACGAGGCCGGCGGTGTCATCCGGCACGATCCAGTCCTCGGAGCCGGGCAACTTCACGAAGCCGCGGTCCGCGCGGCGAAACACATCGATCGTCCCTCCCCTTCCGGAGCCGAGAATCAGCTCTTCCCGACCATCGGCATCCAGGTCGAACCAGGCCACGCCGGGACCGAACTGGCTGAGTTGTTTCATGAGGAGAGGCTGGAGCGCGTAGTCGGGGTAGAACTCCTCGTGGTGGGTGTGGTTCAACTGGTCGCTGGCATCCTCGAACATGGGGTCACGGTTGGTGGAGGGCGATTCCGGCGGGGGATCGCTCTGCGAACCGGATTCTTCGACCTCGTAAATGTGACCGGCGAGGGCGTTGCGGATGATGCTGGTGCCGCCGTTCCTCCATCGAACCTCAATGTTCAGAGGACTCCCGTTCGTGCCTGCGGCGAAAGTCCTTATGGTGTCGTCGCCGGAGACATAACGGCCGCCGCAGAGCATCTCCTGCATTTGAAGGGGGACGGGGCCGCCGGACACGCGGATGAGGGCTCCGATTCCCGGCGCGTTGGAGGGGCGGCCGCGCAACCGGACAGCGATCCGTGGCGCCGCGGTCTGGTTGCATAGAAGCAAGGGGGGGCCGTTCAGGGTGTTCACGGCAAGATCGAGATCGCCGTCGTGGTCAAAGTCGGCGAGAGCGGCGCCTTGGGAGATCTGTGTGGAATCGAACCCCCACCGCTGGCTCACGTCCTCGAAGGTCAGGTCGTGGCGGTTGCGCCAAGCGACATTCGGCGTCAGGAAGGGCGGGTAGAGCCAAAGGTTGGTGCGGCTCTGATCGGGAGAGATTCGTCCCCGGGCGCGAATGCGAGCGAGGACGTCACGATCCAGGACATCGTACATGACGCCGTTGCAGACGAGCAGGTCCTCGTAACCATCGAGGTCCACGTCCAGGAACAGGGACTGCCACGTCCAGTCGGAGGCGTGCACACCGGCGGCGTAGGCAATCTCGGAGTACTCACCGTCTCCTTGGGCCAGGTAGAGGGTGTTCCGCGCGACCTCGGGCCGGCCTTCGAGGCGCCCCGGCTGCGAAAGGTACGGTTCCATTCCCACAAGCTGCCGGGTGCGATCCAGGTGTTTCCTCCCCAACATCTCCGTGACGAAGAAATCAAAGTCGCCGTCCCGGTCGATGTCTCCGAAGTCGACGCTCATCGAGGAGAAACTCTGTTTGCGCATCGCCAGGCGCGGCAGGAGCCGGAAGCGGCCCCGTCCGTCGTTGATCCAGAAGCGGTCGACAGTCTGGAAATCGTTGCAGACATAGATTTCCGGGGCGCGGTCCCCGTTGAGGTCGCGCATCTGCACCGACAGCCCGAAATCGGTGGGGTCGGCCTTGGGCTTGCCGTTCTCGTCCAGGAAGAACTCGGAATTCCAGGGGACAGGCTGGAAGTGGCCGTGGCCGTCATTGAGGTAGAGAACGTCGAGCTCGCCGACTTCCTCAATGCGTCCGCCGACGATGCGCAGGCGCTTGGCGATGGGGCCGATGAACTCCCAACGTCCGTTGACCTGTCTCATATCGGCCTTCCCGCCGGAGCGGAGGAGCGAAACGGCGCCGTAGTTGGCCACGTACAGGTCCAGGTCGCGGTCGCCGTCCACGTCGGCCATCGCGAGGCTGGTACTGCCGGTGTCCGACCTCAGGCCAACCTCCGCCGTCCCGTCCCGGAACCTGCCTGCGCCGTCATTCAGGAAACAACAAACGCCGGACCCCAAAGTGCCTACCAGGAGGTCGGCGTCCCCGTCCGCGTCCACGTCGGCAAACACGGCGCCGGTGGAATGGAGGCCCGCACATCCGACGACAGGGGAGTTCGTGACGGGTTCGAAGCGCCAGCCGCCAACGTTCCGGTAGAGGGCGTTGGTTCCGCTGATGGCGCAGAAGTAGAGATCGCACCAGCCGTCGCCATCGAAGTCGCCGGCGGCGACCCCTGATCCGTTCATGAGGTTGTTGTTGCTGGCGACTTCGATTGGAGCGAGGGCGTTCCGAAAACCGATGCCGGTCGTGCTGGAGGGCACTTCCCGGAAGCCGTCCGGTCCGGTGAGCGCAACCTGGAGCCGGGCCTGGCGGAAACCAGAACCGCTCCGCCAGGCAAAGGATGCCGCGGGGCTCGAGTCGCTTCCGAAGCAGGCAGCGCTGCCCACGAGCAGGCAGGCCAGGACGCCGCATCGATAACGATCGGTCCCCAACATCGCCCGGAAAGGATGGGATCTCCGCCGCGCTCCGGCAAGCGCATTGCCGTCACCAAATGGGGATTGGCAGACTCTTGTCCCTCCACTTACTCTCGCCGCGGATGAAACGGACTGCCGGGCTGATGCTGGCTCTTCTCTGCAGCTTCGCACGCGCGCTCCCCGGAGCGCCGCCTGCCCCGTCGTGGCTTCCTGCCGACACAGTCTTCCTGCTGTCCATCCCCGACGGCAATCGGCTGCGCGACCATTGGAAGCGGCATCCGCTCCACGACTTGACGGAAGACCCGGCTCTGCGACCGGCCTGGGAGGAACTGAACCTCCAGTTACGGACCGGCATGGTCGCCCGTGTCGAGCAGAGGACCGGCGTCCCGCTGTCGACGCTCGCGAGCCTCGTCCAGGGCCAGTTCACCCTCGCCCTCGTGCGCAACCGCTGGACCCCAGGTGGCACCAACACGCCGGCACTCCTCCTCCTGGCCGACGTCGGCGAGCAGACCGGCGCGCTGCGCCATTGCCTGGCAGAGACCCGT
>CAYSPU010000319.1:0-5692 GCA_964432995.1 uncultured Verrucomicrobiota bacterium | reverse complement strand
CGAAATACTGGAACGCGCCGGTGGAACCGAGTTCCTTCTCGACGACGGTGGTGGCGGCGCGGACGACGTCGAGGCGTTTGGGGGTGACTTCTCCGACGATGCGGGCGGCCAGCGCGGGGCCGGGGAAGGGGATTCGCCGGGCGATCGTCTGTGGCAGGCCGAGGGCGGCGGCGACCTTGCGGACACCGTCCTTGCGGAGGGTCTTCAAGGGTTCGAGGACCTGGTAGCCGTATTCCTTCACCGGGTTGATGCCGAGCTGGGCGAGGATGTTGTGCTGGCGTTTGATGCCGGCGACCGTCTCCTCGATGTCGGTCAGGATTGTCCCGTGGAGGAGGAACTTCGCTCCGCTCTTTTTCACCAGCTTGCCAAAGACCGTCGAGTAGAAGGTATGGGTGATGGCGTGCCGTTTCTCCTCGGGATCCGTCAGCCCTTTGAGGGCCGAGAGGAACTCCCTCCGGGCGTCGACAAGCTCCACCGGGACACCCAGTCGGGCGAAGGCCTTGACGACCTGCTGCGGTTCGCCCTCGCGCATGATCGCGTTGTCGATGAACACGGTGCGAAGCCGGTCGCCGAGCGCGCGGTGTCCGAGCAGAGTGACGACGGAGCTGTCGACTCCGCCGCTGAGGGCGTTAATGGCGGTGTGTTGTCCGACGGTGCGGCGGAGTTCCTGGACTTGTTGTTCGATGAAGGTTCGGCAATTCATGGGCTTTGGAATGGCGTTTTGGTGCGGGGGAATTTACGGGGTGCGGTCGCTCGTGGACAGAGAAATCTGTGGACGCGAGTGCGGCGCCTGGCCGCGAATCGTGGCGGGGGCTGGTCGTGGGCTTGCCAGTGTGGGAGGTGAGGTGCATGCTGCGGGGCGAACGTTTTCTCCATGGCTTGGCATATCGAAATCTCGGCTGCTCTTCGAATGGCGGAGGGGTGCGCGAGGCGGTTCCGCGCCAGCGCCGGGTGGCTGGTGGTCACCGCGGTGTTGGCGGCCGCGGCGCCGCTCCGGGCCCAGAACCTCGTGACCAACGGCGAGTTCGCGGATGGTGAGGCGGACGGCTGGGTACTTTCGCCCGGCGGCCAGGTGATGGGTCAGGTGGATGGCCAGGCATGGATTCGTTTGGACGGCGAGCTGCACCAGGATTTGGCCACGACACCGGGGGAGAACTACGTGTTGAGCTTCCGGGCACAGGGGCTGGATCCGGCGTCGACCTGGAGCCCCAACTCGCTGCGTGTTTACTGGGACGACGTGGTGGTGGCGGCTTATGACTTTCCGCAGTCGGTCGCGGGCTGGCGCCAGCCGTACCTGGTGTTGTGCGCGACGAATGCGGCGACGCGGCTTCGGTTCGTGGGCAGCGCCGGTCCGTCGTTGGACGCCGTATCGGTGGTTCCGGCGGCGGCAGGGATTCCCGTGTTTCGGATCGTTGCCCCGGTCGCCGGAGCGGAGTTGGTGGAGGGGGGGGACGCCGTCGTGGTGGTGGCCGACCAAGAGGCCACCGCCGGGGCCGCGGTATCGGTCCGCATTTGGCGGAACGGGACGGTGCTGCTGGGATCGGCGGCGGGCGATCCCTGGGAATTCGTTTGGGAGAACGTGCCGGCCGGCACGTGTTGGCTTTCGGCCGAGGTGGTGCTCCCGGGCTGGATTGTGTTGAACACGGCCCCCGTCGGGGTGACGGTTCGGGCCGGGCCGAAGGTTCGGCTGGAGTCGCCGCGAGCGCACGCGCTTTTCGTTCCCGGGCAGGAGATCGAGATTCAGGCCCGCGTGTCGGACAATGACAGCGCCATGGGCCGCGTGGTGTATTTGGCGAACGGTGTTCCGTTTGGCGAGAAGGATGCCCCGTTGGGAGAAGCGACGCTCTCGTTGAATTGGCTGGCGCCGGCGGAGGGCAACTACCGGCTGACAGTTCGTGGCGAGGGTGCCGACGGCAGCGTGATCTCTCTGGACGACCGGGATGTGCACGTGCTGGCGGCAGGTGTGGAAGACCAGGTTCAAGCGTTGGGGGGTGCGTGGACTCGATCGGCGCCGGGGGCGCCGATTGCCCAGGTTTTCACGGCAGGTCGTAACGCGCGGCTGCGGCAGATCGAGATGCCGGGCATGTTGAACGGCGATGATCCGGATGCGGGACCGGCCTCCCTGACCGCCACGGTCGTTTCCGCGGAGAACGGGTTGCCCGGGACCAACGCGCTGGGGTCCGCCGTCTGGACGTTCGCCGAGGTAGAACAGCCATTGGGGGATGATCCGTCGGCCTTCGTGTTTAGTTTCCCTTCGAACCGCGTCGGGCTTGTGGCTGGCCGGCGATACGCCCTGGTGGTGGCGACGGAGGAGGCTTCCGGCGTCTCCTTTCGCTCCTCGCCGGAGGATCACTATGGTGGCGGATCGCTTCTTCAGTGGGGGGATGATGGCTGGCAGGCGGACGGGGGGAGTGTGCCGTTGCCGGCGAGCGATCTGGTTTTCCGCACCGTGGGGATTCCCAACGACACGCCGGTGGCCGCGCTCGTTTCGCCGACTGCCCTTGCCGCGGTTGCCTCCGGGACCAATATCGTGTTGGAGGCAACCGCCAGCGATCCGGACGGCGAGGTGGTGCGCGTCGAGTTCTACGCCGGCGACCAGAGGCTGGGAACGGTCGCCGAGCCTCCGTATCTGTTGACATGGACCAATGCGCCCGTGGGAAACCCGATACTCACCGTCCGGGCCGTCGACGACCTTGAGGCCGTGGGCGTCTCCCTGCCGGTGAGCGTGGCGGTGGGTTTGCCTGCCGATCTGCCGCGAGTGCGGGTCACGGATGCGCACGCATCCGAAGCGGATGCCGATGCGCACGCGTTGGTCTTCACCGTGACCCTTTCCGAGGCGACGAACACTCCGGCAACCGTAGACTATGCGACCGCGGATGGCACGGCGAGGGCCGGGGAAGACTACGACGCTGCCTCGGGGACGTTGACCTGGGCACCGGGACAAACCAAGGCCGTGATCCCGATCGTTCTGCGGCCTGACCTGTTGAACGAGCCCCACGAGTTCTTCTACCTGGATCTCCGAAACGCCACCGGGGCGCTGGTCGAGACTCCGCGAGCGGTGGGAACCGTGGTCGACGACCAACCCGGACCCGGAAAAGTCGCCGCATTCACGTGGCAGATGGATTCGACGTTGCAGACGGCGCTCAGCCCGTTCCTGGTTACCATTGAGGCGCGGGATACGGAGGGCAACGCGGTCTCCAACATTGTAGGAACGTTGCAACTGAGCGTCGTCAGCGCTTCAGGGGTGGTGCTGACGAACCGCGTGACACCACGACAGCTCGGGGTTTCCGAATCGGGGGTTTGGAGTGAGGAACTGGCTCTGCGGCTGATTGGTGATGGATTCGTTCTCCAGGCGACGGACGAGTTCGGGCACTCGGGTAGGAGCCCGGTGCTGCAGGTATCTTCTTCGAATGGCGACTTGGTGCCGCTGATGGCCACGGAGGTGGGGGCGCTGACGAACGTGAGCGCACAGACCGGGTTATTCGACCAGCGTGTCCGGATTGAGAATCTGGGAGTCGAGACCATCCCGGCCTTCGTGGCTGCGGTGACGAATCTCCCGTCTCCGGTGCGGGTCTTGGGGACGCGGATGGACGTCGCGGGCCAGTCGTGGTTTTGGCAGTCGAGCCCGTTACTGCCGGGAGAGTCGGTCGAATGGCACGTGGAGTACTACGACCCGACGAGGCGCGGGGTGTTTTCGCCGCAACTGGTGTTTGCGCTGGAGATTCCGGAGTTCGTCGAGCCGACGGGGCCGGCGATGACGGTGCGCCGGGCGCTGCCGCTGTCGGAGGGCGCCATTCTGGTGGAATTCGACGCGCCGAGGGGGTACGTGGTGTGGGTGGAGTACGGTGCCGATCTGGAGGAGTGGCAGACGGCTGGCGGACCGGTATTGGGGAACGGTCAGCGCGTGTTCTGGCTGGATCAGGGGCCGCCCAAGACCGCCAGCCATCCTGCGGAAGACGAGCAACGCTACTACCGGCTACGGCTGGCAGAGCACTAAGGGGGAGTCTCCTATGGGTAGTTGGGCGGCGTGCCCGGGGTGACAACTACTCCTCATTGCCCGCATTGCAGGCACTACGTTCCAACAGAGTGGGAGGTCTGACGACTGGGTCAGGATCAGGCCAGTGGTTCGGGGACCCAATCACTCAGGCGGATGAACTCCTTGATCTTTCGACGTTCGTAACGGTGTTTTTTCGGCTTATCCGGCCGGTCATTGACCTGACGGAAGGGGTGCTTCGAACTCCGAATGGTGTCGTTGATGGCGTCGAGGGTCTTGGTCATGGCTGGTGACCTTTCTTGGAGCCGAGTTCAGCGTAAAGAATGCCAGGATGTCTTCTTTCTCCACCTTGGTCTGGCTCGCGTTGCTTCATTGCCAGTGCCGAACTGGCGCCAATATACACCGGATCTCCCAAGTGGCAAATCCTCTCTTGTGCGGGCCCGGATCCTCGCCTAAGTCAGGGTTCGACCCGTCGGAAGCAACCGGACCGCCACTCCCCCTGGCAGCGACTCCGGATGAGTCGGAAGCCGGCCGATTGATAGGCGTCCAATACGGAAGGCATTTCCTCCCGCAGTATGCCCGCCAGGACGAGGAAACCGCCGGGGCGAACCGCGGCTGCAATTCGTTCTTGTTCCTGAAGCAGAAGATCCGTCAGGAGGTTGGCGCAGACGACGTCGTAGGCGGAAGCGGGGCGGAGCGGAAGTGCCCGGACGTCGCCGCGGCGGAAGCGGAGGTTGTTGGCGACGCGGTTTCGGCGGGCGTTTCGGCGGGCGATGGAGACGGCGACGGGGTCGATATCGAGCGCGTGGACCTTTTGGTAGCCGAGCTTGGCGGCGGCGATGGCCAGCAGACCTGAACCGGTGCCGAGGTCGAGACACGACTGGCGGCATTCCTGGCGCCGACAGGCGAGCAGTTGATCCAGGCAGAAGCGAGTGGTGGGATGTTGGCCGGTGCCGAAGCTGAGGCCAGGGTCGATTGCGATGAGCCGCATATCGCGGCGGGGCCGCCGGCGGCTCCAGGAGGGGCGGATGAGGAGGGCGCGGCCGACGGTGAACGGCTGGAAATGGGTTTTCCACGCCTCCGCCCAACGGCGGGCGGGCAGGCGGCGAGTCCTCAGGGGGCCAAGGCTGAGGAGGACAGAAGGGGTACGGAGTCTGTCCAATTCCTGGCGGAAGGTGCGGTGGAGGCGTGGCCAACCTTGGGCGGGCGGTCGCGTGAGGTAACCGGCGACGCGGACGCGATTGGTTCGCAGGTCGGTCACGGACGAGACTGGTTGGCCCAGGGAGTGTGAGAGAAGGGCTGCCGCGGTTTCCTCCGCCTGAGGCGTGGTGAGGAGGTAGACCTCCCACAGGGGGCGAGGGAAGGACTTCATGCCGGGGCGGCGGTGGGGACAGGCGCGCCGGTCAGGGCGAAGTCCTGGAGACGAAACAGCTCATCGATTCCCTTTCGTCCCAGGGCGAGCATCGAGTCGAGTTGGGCGGCGTTGAACGTGGATTCCTCGCCACTTCCCTGGAGTTCGACGAACTCGCCTTCCCGGGTCATGACGAGGTTGAAGTCGACTTCGGCGGCGCTGTTCGTGAACATGCTCCCGCTGCTTCCCAGATGGCCGGTGAGCCGCAGCGAGAAGTGCATCGCGATCCACGCCCCCTCGGCCACTTCGGGCGTGTAGAGGGTCAACGCGTCCTCCCAGGTCGACGT
>CAYSPU010000318.1:0-5716 GCA_964432995.1 uncultured Verrucomicrobiota bacterium | reverse complement strand
CAATGACGGCGATGTTGAGCTTATCGCCCGCGGACTGATAGCGAGTCTTGGCCGCCCAAGCGGGGAGGGCCAGCGCCCCGGCGGCGGCTCCCGAAAGAAAGATGAACTTGCGGCGGTTCAAGGGCTGAAATGAAGGCAGATTCGATGTCGACATGGGCAAACGACTACGATGTGCCGCCCCGCCCAGCAAGCACATAATCCGTCGGCACAGCATCCGTCCGTCGCCGGGCTGGGGCGCGCTACCAAAAAAAGTCCATTACTTGGCAAAGTCCGTGTAGTGACTGGCTTACGCCCGCTCCTAGGTTGCGCTAACAGCCTCGGCCAAGCTATGAAAGTAAAACCGACCCCGAAACGCGGCCGTGTGGTGGTGGAGGTCGACCGCAAGGACGAGCAACTGCTGTCGCGAGGCGCCGCCGAGGGAGGCGGCGCAGCTTCCTCCTTCAGCCTCCGGAAGATCCTGGTGCCCATCGACTTCTCGGACTGCTCGCGGAAGGCACTGGCGTATGCCGTTCCGCTGGCCAAACAGTTTGCCGCGCGCATCACCTTGCTGAACGTCATGCCCGCCAACTACTTCGTTGGCTCCGAATTCGGTCCGGTGGACTTCCCGGTTCCCGAGGGCGAGTGGCGGGAGAACACCAGCCGCGAGCTGGACCTGCTGGCTCAGAAGACGGTGGGCAACGCCGTCCCCTTCGCCGTGTCCGTCCGGCAGGGGCAACCCGCCTACGAAATCGCCTCCTGCGCCAAGGAGATCGATGCGGATCTCATCGTGTTGTCCACCCACGGCCGCACCGGACTCCGCCACGTGCTCGTGGGCAGCGTGGCCGAAAACGTCGTCCGCTACGCTCCCTGCCCCGTCCTGGTCGTCCGGGAAGAAGAACACGAGTTCCTCCGGCGCGCGACCGAGTCCGAGAGCTGAACGGAGACGCCTCATGGGAGCCGTGCTGGATCCACAGACACACCCCCCGCGCGATGCGGCGGCCACCACGGGGCGGCGGTTGGTCACCTGCTTCGGCGGCGCGCGCGATTTCCTCGGCAATCGGTTCGTCTACGTCACCGTCTCCCCGCGCGCCGGCGGCCTCACCGTCGGCGTCAACCTCAACCTCGACCGCCGCTGCAACTTCGATTGCGTCTACTGCGAAGTCGATCGCCACAAGCCGCAGAACCACGGCGCCTGCGATGTCGAAGCCATGGCCGCCGAGTTGGCCGCCACCCTCGAACGCGTGCGCGACGGCGACCTGCGCCGCCTGCCCGGCTTCCAGGACCTTCCCCCCGAACTGCTCGAACTCCGCCACGTGGCCCTCAGCGGCGAGGGCGAACCCACCCTCTGCCCCCAGTTCGCCGAAGCCGTCCAGGCCGTCGTCCATGTCCGCGCCCGCGGCCAGTTCCCGTTCTTCAAGATCACCCTGCTCACCAACGCTTCCCTGATCGATCACCCCCAGGTCCAGCGCGGATTGCGCCACCTCATCCTGAAAGACGAACTGTGGCTCAAGCTCGACGCCGGATCGCGCCGCGTCTACGACCGCATCAACCGTTCCCCGATCCCGTTCGAGCGCATCCGGCAGAACATCCTGCTCGCCGGCCAACAGCGGCCGATCGTCATCCAGAGCCTCTTCCCCATGCTCGACGGCCAGCCCCCGTCCGATGAGGATATCGGCGAGTACGCCGCCTGCCTTCGCGATCTCAAGACCGGTGGCGCGCAGATCTCCCTCGTCCAGGTCTACTCCGCCACGCGGCCCACACTGAAGTCCGAGTGCCGCCACCTCCCTCTCAAGGTCCTCTCCCAGATCGCCCAGCGTGTCCGCGCCGAAACCGGTCTCACCGTCGAGGTCTTCTGACCTGCCGCCGCCACCACCTCCGACGCGCGTCTGCCGGGAGGATGCGAGGCGTCCGGGCGCGAGAACGCCCGGCGTCAGTGCCGGAAGTGGCGTTCGCCGGTGAACGCCATGGCCATGTTCCGTTCGTCAGCAGCGGGGATGACCTCGGCGTCCCGCATGGAACCGCCCGGCTGAATGGCCGCCGTGGCACCGGCTTCGGCGGCGGCGATCAAACCGTCGGCAAAGGGGAAGAAGGCGTCGCTGCAGACCACGCTGCCCACCAGGGGGAGGCCGGCTTCGCCCGCTTTCCAGACGGCGATCCGGCTGGCGTCCACGCGGCTCATCTGGCCCGCGCCGATGCCCAGCGTCCGGTCCGGTCCGGCGTAGACGATGGCGTTGGACTTGACGTGCTTGGCCACGCGCCAACCGAAGAGCATGGCCCGAAGCTCGTCCGCGGTCGGCTGGCGCTTGGTCACGATCTTGAGGCCGCCCTCCTCGGCAGTCTGCCGGTCCCATTCCTGCAGAAGATAGGATTCGGCCCCGACACCGCGCGCCTCCAAACCAGGGGCGTCCCTCAGACTGCGGTTGGCCCGCATCAAACGGAGGTTCTTGCGGGCGCGCAGGAACTCGAGCGCGGCCGGCTCGAAGTCCGGGGCGACGATCACTTCGCTGAAGATCTTCATGATCGCCTGGGCGACCTCGCTGTCCACCGGGCGGTTGACGACGATGATGCCCCCATAGGCGGAGGTGCGATCGGTGGCGTAGGCCTTCTCCCAGCCATCAAGCAGACGGCCGCCTTGGCCGACGCCGCACGGGTTGTTGTGCTTCAGTATCGCCAGCGTGGGGGCGTCGCCTTCGAATTCCGCGATGAGTTGGGCGGCGGCGGAGACGTCGAGGATGTTGTTGTAGGAAAGTTCCTTGCCCAGAAGCTGGGTGAAGTAATCGTTGAACCGGCCGTAGAGCGCCGCGGCTTGGTGCGGGTTCTCGCCGTAGCGGAGTTTCTGGACCTGGGGCACTTCGACGAGCAGCCAGCCCGGCAGCCCCCCGGCTGGCTTCGCCTCCACTGCCGGACGCGCCGCCGCCGCCTCCGCAACCGGCGGGCTGAACACCTTCACAAGATGCGAGGCGATGGTGGCGTCATAGGCCGAAGTGCGGGCGAAGACCTGCATGGCAAGCTTGCGCCGGAGTTCCAGCGTGGTGCCGCCCTGCGCCCGGATCTGCTCGGCCACGTCCTCGTAGTCGTTCGGGTCCATGACCACGGTCACGTGGGCGTGGTTCTTGGCCGCGCTGCGCAGCATCGAGGGCCCGCCGATGTCGATGTTCTCGATGGCTTCCTCGAGGGTGACCCCGGGTTTGGTGATCACCTTCTCGAACGGGTACAGGTTCACGATCACGAGGTCGATCGGGCGGATGCCGTGCTGGGCGACCGCTTGCTCGTGCGCTTCGTTGCCACGCAGGTAAAGCAAGCCGGCGTGCACCTTGGGATGCAGCGTCTTAACCCGACCGTCCAGCATCTCGGGAAAGCCCGTGTAGGCGCTGACGTCCTCGACCTTCAAGCCGGCCTCCCGCAGCGCCTGGGCCGTTCCCCCCGTGGACAGAAGCTCAACCCCGAACGAAACCAGTTTCTGCGCAAACGGAACCAGCCCCGTCTTGTCGTAGACCGACAACAGTGCCCGCTCAATTCTAGGCATGGCCCTTTTTTGGTCCATTGAAGCCCAAGCGTCAACCGGCAATTTGCACCGGCCCGCCCCGGCTTGGTGCTGACTTCAACCTGCGGACATCCCAACCCGTACAAGGCGAGCAACGCGCCGTTCTCTGCGGGCAACCGCCAGACTCGCCAACGCCTCGCCGGTGGGCGTCCTCAGCCCTCAGCCTCCAGTTCGAGCAAGCGCGTGGCGGCCTGTTCCCATTCGGCCGTGCGCTCGGCCAATTGCTGCCGGTTCTCCTGAAACTCGCGGCTGACCTCGACCGCCTGGCGCGAATCGCCGTAGGTCGCCGGATCCTCCATCTGCCGGGTGAGTTCCGCCTGCCGGTTTTCCAGGGTGTGGATTTCCTTCTCGAGTCGCCCGACGAGCTGCAGTTGATCGCGTCGGGCACGGGACCGTGCCTGGCGTTGTTCGGCGACGAGGCGTCGTTCTTCGCGGCGCGCCTGGGCACGGCTCGGCTCCGGCTTCGGGACCGGAGCCCGGCATTGGGCCACGGAAGCGGCCACCGCGGCCGCTGCCGCCGACTTCTCCGCGTAGTAGTCGTAGCCCCCGGGGTAGTGGGTGAGCCGGCCGTCGCGGATGTGGATGACGTGATTGGCCAGGTGACGCAGGAAGAAGACGTCGTGGCTGATGAAAACGATCGTTCCCGCGAAGGGCTCGAGGGCGGCGAGGAGCATCTCGGTGCTGGGGATGTCCAGGTGCGTGGTCGGTTCGTCCAGGAGCAGCAGATTCGGGGGATCGAGCAGCAGTTTGACCAGGGCGAGTCGGCTCTTCTCGCCGCCGCTCAGCACGCGCACCTTCTTGAAGACGTCATCGCCGCGGAACAAGAAGCCGCCGAGCACGGTGCGCGCGAACACCTCGGTGATGGCCTGGGGGGTGTCGAGGGCTTCCTCGAGCACTGTCGCGTCCAGGTGCAGTCGGTCGACGCGGTATTGGGAGTAGTACCCGACGTGGACCTGATGGCCGAGGGTGCGCGTGCCGGCCTGCGGGGTGACGACCCCCGCCAGAATCTTGAGGAGCGTCGATTTGCCCGCCCCATTCGGCCACACCAGCACGATGCGCTGGCCGCGCTCGATCTCGAGATCCAACCCCCGATACACCGGTGTCTCCCCGTAGGCATGATGAATGCCCTCGAGCGCGATCACCCGGCGGCCGCTCCGTTCCGGTTGGGGAAACTCGAAATCGATCGTCGCCTCGGCGCCCGCCGGAGCGTCGATCTTCTCCATCCGCTCGATCATCTTGAGCTTGCTCTGCGCCTGAGAAGCCTTGGTGTTCTTCGCGCGGAACCGGTCGACAAACCGCTGGAGGCGGGCAATCTCGCGTTGCTGGTTCTTCCAGGCGGCCAGCTGGTGCGCCTCGAGCGCCTCGTGTTGTTCGAGATACGCATCGTAGTTCCCGCGATACCGCACCAGCCGCGACCCCCGGATTTCGATGACGCTGTCGACGAGTTGATTCAGGAACTCGCGATCGTGGGAGATGACCAGGACACCCCCGGGGTAGCCGCGCAGGTATTCCTGGAACCAGAGCAGCGCCTCGAGATCCAAGTGGTTCGTCGGCTCGTCCAGCAGGAGGAGATCGGCTTCCTGCACCAGCAGCCGCGCGAGGTGCGTCCGCATCACCCACCCGCCGCTGAGCGTGTGCAGCGGACGGTCAAGATCCGCCTCCCGAAAACCCAACCCCCGCAGGATCTGCCGGGTCCGCCCGAGAAGTTGGTGACCGTCCAGTTCGCGGAACCGGTTTTCCGCTTCGGCGACCGTGTGTTCTTCCAGGTGCGCCCCGGCCGCCGCCGCGGCCAGCGTTCTCCACAGTTGTCCCATCTCTGCCGTCACGGACGCGGCCAGTTCGAGAACTGTCTCCGGCCCGGCAGGAGCGCTCTCCTGGGGCAGGTGCCCAATCGTTGTTCCGCGAGCCAAGGCGATCGCGCCGTCATCGGCTTGTTCGTCGCCGAGGATGATGCGAAAGAGCGTGGATTTGCCGGCGCCGTTCGGTCCCACCAGGGCAATCCGATCGCCCCGGTTCACCTGCAGCGCGGCCTCGGCCAACAGCGTCCGCCCACCGTAGCTCTTGCGAATGCCGGACAACGTCAACATCTGGCCACTGATGTTGGGGAGGCCGACCCGACGAGGCAAGGAGGTTCAAGGTCCCAAATCCGCGCCTAAGCCCGGCATCGCGATTCCAGCGCGTGCCCCTCGAGGC
>CAYSPU010000317.1:0-5579 GCA_964432995.1 uncultured Verrucomicrobiota bacterium | reverse complement strand
CCGAACACGCCGCCGAACCTCCGACTGCCTCCCGCCCGCTCGTCGCTGCTGCGACCCGAGACATTTCGCGCTCCAACTGCGGACCGCCCGACGTCCCGGCGGGCAGCAGCACCACCCGCCGAACACGCCGCCGAACCTCCGACTGCCTCCCGCCCGCTCGTCGCTGCTGCGACTCGAGACATTTCGCGCTCCCCCGGACCGCCCGACGTCCAACATTTGATGCGGCATTCGACGCCACTCTCTGGTACACTACCCCCATGGCGTTGCCGAGCCTGAGCGTCATCATTCCAAACTACAACCACGGGCACCACCTTCCCGAGTGCCTCGATACCGTCCTCAGCCAGTCGGTTCCCCCGACCGAAGTCCTCCTGATCGACGACGCTTCGACGGACGACAGCGTGGCGGTCATGGAACAACTGGCGCGCGCGCACCCGCTGGTCCGCGTCGTTCGCAACGAGAAGAACTCCGGGGTGCTCGTCACCGTCAATCGCGGGATCGACCTCGCCCGCGGCGATTACTTCTTCCCCCTGGCCGCCGATGACCGGCCCCTGCCGGGTCTCTTCGCCAAGACCCTCACCCTCCTCTCCCGGCACCCCCAGGCCGCCTTCTGCGGCGGCATCACCCAGTTCAATGACATCGTCACCGGTCTCCAATACTACTACGGTGCCCACGTGTCCGATCGCCCCGTTTACCTTCCCCCAGACGAAATGGTCCGACTCGCCCGCCACGGACGGATGCTGATCTTCACCACCCCCATTCTCCTGCGCCGCTCCGCCGTCATCGAGGCCGGCCACTACCTCCCCCAACTCCGCTCCTGCTCCGACTGGTTCACCGCCTGGATCGTCGGCTATCGCCACGGTGTCTGCTACCTGCCTGAAGTCCTCGGCCGTTTCGAGAAGAACCCCAGAGGTTACTCCGGCGTCAGCACCCGCACCGCCAAAGACCGCCTGGAGATCTACCGCCGAATCCTCGACCACTTGGCCCTGCCCCAATACCAGGACGCCACCGAACGCATCCGCCAAGCCTCCGCCCTCGCCCACTTCGGCAAGGAAATGCTCTGGCTCGTCGCCAAATACCGAACCTACCGCCGCTTCCTCACTCCGAACTTCCTCCGGCAATGCCTCTGGTGGTCCCTCCGCATCGAAGCCAAGAAGGTCCTTCCCGCACCCGCCGTCCGCCTCTACTTCCAACTCGCCGGCTACGCCCATCCAACCCGCCGCCCCGCCGACGCCGGCTAGGTCAGCACGTCGGCACATCGGCACATCGGCACGTCGGCACGTCGGCACATCGGCACATCGGCACGTCGGCCAGTCAGATCCATTGAAGCCCCCAGGAAAACTCTGCACCCCCCGGCATTTCGCCATGTCCGGGTCAGTCTCCATCCCCCCGGCGAATAACCTGCCGGGCTGCGATCCAAGTCATGCGACGCCCGACGCGTCGCCCCAATTCCAGTCCATTCTCTATCCTGCATTCAACCCTGAACCTTGAACCGCGAACCCTGGACTTCCCCAGCTCCCAGCTCCTGGCTCCTAGCTCCTGCCCCCCCGACTCCACCCTTGTGCGCCACCCCGCCACCGCTCACACTGCCGCCCAACAACCATGGCCAACGAACCGCTACCGACTCCGCCCCCAGCCGGACCCGGATCCTCCGCCGCTCCATCCCCCGCCCCCGCCACCCTCGAGTCCCTCCGGCACGACATCGACGCCATCGACCAGCAGATCGTCGACCTCCTCGCCCAACGCCACCAGTGCGTGCAGCAAGTCGTCGCCCTCAAGAAAGCCCAGCGGCTCCCCGTCTATCACCCTGCCCGCGAGGAAGACCTCATCTCCCAGCGCCGGGACCAAGCCACGCGCGCCGGTCTCGACCCCGAATACATCGAGGAACTCTACCGCTGCATCCTTCGCCAATCGCGCGTCCGCCAAACCGTCCAGGCTACCCGCATCGGCGTCCGCCCCGGCGCCAACATCCTCCTCGTTGGTGGCCGCGGCAAGATGGGGCGCTTCTTCGACCGCTGGTTCAGCGAAGCCGGTTACCACACCCGCGTCCTCGACCAAAACGACTGGCCCCAAGCCCAGACCCTCTGCGCCGGAATCGACCTCGCCCTCGTCTGCGTCCCCATCGCCCGCACGGTCGACGTCATTCACAGACTGGGCCCCTTCCTGCCCCCCGCGTGCCTCCTCGCGGACATCACCAGCCTCAAACACCCTCCGCTCGAAGCCATGCTCGCCGCCCACTCGGGACCTGTCCTCGGCTTGCACCCCCTCTTCGGCCCCACCACGTCCACCATGGACAAGCAGGTCGTCGTCGTCACCCCCGGCCGCGCGCCCGATGCCACCCAGTGGCTCCTCGAACAACTCACCGCCTGGGGCAACATCGTCCTCCCCCTCGACGCCGCCGAGCACGACCAACTCATGACCGTCGTCCAGGGACTCCGCCACTTCGCCACCTTCGCTTTCGGCGATTTCCTCTGCCGCCACAACGTCGACGTCGAGCGCACCCTCGAACTCTCCAGCCCCATCTACCGACTCGAGCTCGGCATGATCGGCCGCTTGTTTGCCCAGGATCCCGAGCTCTATGCCGAGATCCTCTTCGCCACCCCCGAACGGTGCGCCTTCCTGCAGGAATTCCTCCACTCCATGAACCGCCACCAGCCAATGCTCAAAACGGGTGACAAAGAAGCCTTCTGCGCCGAGTTCCGCCGCATCGCCGCCTGGTTCGGCCCCTTCTGCGGCCAGGCCATGCGCGAAAGCAACTTCCTCATCGACAAACTCGTCGAACGCTTCTGACGTGCCTTCGTGACCGCCAGCGGGTGGGGACAACAACAAAGCCGCAAAGGCGCGAAGGAGAGGGGAACAGACTTGGCGGCCGCTCCGCTCGGTCACCATGACCCCCCCACGCGCCGACTGTCCCTTTCGGACCGCGGGTCTTCCTGACCCGCAGCACTGGGACAATCATCCTCGGTTGCGGGGCTCTCAGGGTTGGCGCTGAGTACACTCCCAACCGTGAACCCTGAACCTCCCAACCCTGAACCCTGAACCTCCCAACCCTGAACCTCGGAGCCGGCACGTCGGCGGTCGGCACATCGGCGAGTCAACAGCCAACCTCCCAACCCTGAACCCTGAACCTCCCAACCCTGAACCCTGAACCTCTGCAACTCCAGGCTGGCATCCCCCGACCCGCGCGCTACAGTCTCCCTCAAACACTACCAGTAGCCATATGCAAACCGTTTCCCGCCGTTCTTTTCTCAAGTCCGCCGCCGTCGCCACCGGGTTCACCGCTGTCTTCCCGCGTCCCGCCTTCCCCTCCGCCTACGGCGCCAACGACGCCATCCGCCTCGGCCTGATCGGCCTCGGTGGTAAAGGCGCCGACCACCTCAACGCCTTCTACAAACTCCCCGGCACACGCATCGTCGCCCTCTGCGACGCCGACCGGGACCACCTCGCCAAGGCCGCCGCCCAACTCGAGAAACTCGGCGGCAAGGCCGACCAGGTCCTCGACGCCCGCCGCATCTACGACCGCTCCGACGTCGACGCCGTCGTCATCACCACGCCCAACCACTCACACGCCCTCCTCGCCGTTTGGGCCTGTCAGGCTGGCAAGGATGTCTACGTCGAGAAACCCATCTCCCACGAAATCTGGGAAGGCCGCCAACTCGCCGAAGCCGTCCGCAAATACAAACGCATCGTCCAGCCCGGCACCCAAAGCCGCAGCGACCCCGCCCTCCACGAGGCCTTCGACCTCCTCCAAAAAGGCGAGCTCGGCCCCATCCGCCTCGTCCGCGGCTTCTGCTACAAACGCCGCAAGAGCATCGGCAAAGTCCCCGGCCCCCAGACCATCCCCGCCTCCGTCGACTACAACCTCTGGTGCGGCCCCGCCCCCATGGACCCCCTCCTGCGCCAAAACCTACACTACGACTGGCACTGGGTCTGGCCTACCGGCAACGGCGACATCGGCAACCAGGGCATCCACGAACTCGATATGTGCCGCTGGGCCGCCGGACACAAAGCCGCCGCCCCAGCCGTCATCAGCCTCGGCTGTCGCTTCGGCTACGTCGACGACGCCACCACCCCCAATACCCAGGCCGCCTTCTTCAACTACCCCAAGAACCCCATCCTCTTCGAAGTCCGCGGCCTCCCCATGTCCAAGGACATCGAAGGCGAAGCCATGGACAGCTACAAGTCCATCCGCATCGGCATCGTCGTCGAATGTGAAAACGGCTACTTCGCCGGCGGCGGCGGCGGCGGCTGGTTCTTCGATCCCCAGGGCAAACGCCTCCGCCAGTTCAAAGGGCCCGGCGGACGCGATCATCAGCAGAACTTCCTCGACGCCGTCCGCAGCCGCAAACCCTCCGACCTCAACGGCAACATCGAAGAGTGCCACATCTCCTGCACCCTCTTCCACCAGGCCAATATCTCCCACCGCCTCGGCCAAAAGCGTTCCCCCGACGAAACCCGCGAACGCCTCCGTGGCAACGCCACCATGACCGACGCCCTCGGCCGCATGCTCGAACACCTCGCCGCCAACGAAGTCCGTGTCACCGGACCCGACCTCACCCTTGGCCCCGGGCTCAAGTTCAAGCCCGCCAAAGAAGAGTTCACCGGCGACCTCGCCAAAGAAGCCAATGCCTTCTTGAAACGCGACTACCGCGCCCCGTTCGTCATCCCGAACAAGGTCTGAATCGCGGCTGCCACCGGACTCGGCACGTCGGCACGTCGGCACATCGGCACGTCGGCACGTCGGCACGTCGGCACGTCGGCACGTCGGCGGTCGGTGCTTCGGACGAGCCGCGGGCCGATCATGGCATCCATTCAGCGGTCCTGAAGACCTCGCGCATCCTCTACCTCTTCCGGGCCGCGGGTCGTCTGGCGCACTGGTGGGCGTGACCCTCGGCTGCAAACCGAGTTTGATTCGGCTCGCCGGGCAGTGTAATCTCCACTTGCGCAATGCCTGAATCTCGGCCCACCGCAGCACTCCTTGATCGCCGCACCTTTTCGGTCATGACCTTCCGCGAAGCCGAAGCGGCTGATCGGGCCTTCTGGCGGTCCAGAACGCCAGCCGAGCGGCTACAGCACCTCGAAGCCCTGCGCGAGCTGAATTATGGACCCGAGGTCATTGACCAAAGACTTCAGAGAGTTCTTGCAGTGTCTGAACGACCACGGCGTTGAGTACCTGGTTGTCGGCGGACATGCCGTCGCCTACCATGGCTAACCGCATCGAGATCCAGACCGGCATCGACGGTGTCCGCTTCCCCGACTGCTACCCACGACGCATCTCCGCGGATCTGGATGGCGTGCGGGTCTTCTTCATCAGCTTGGCCGACCTCAAGGCCAACAAACGAGCCAGCGGCCGCAACAAGGACCTTGCCGATCTCGACGAACTCGCCTGAAGAGCGGCACCATCCCGGAGCCGACAAAACGCCCGTCCGACCGCTCCGGGGTTTTTCACCAACAGGGCACGAACAAACTCGCCGCACCCGCCGATGAGGATCCGGGCGCGCAAGAAAGGGCTTGCGCCGCCACACCTAGAGGCCAATATGTCGGCGCTTTCGGATCGCGGGGTGGAGCAGCCCGGTAGCTCG
>CAYSPU010000316.1:0-5908 GCA_964432995.1 uncultured Verrucomicrobiota bacterium | reverse complement strand
TCTGGACTGGAACCTCTACGGGCGCCTCGAGCGGCTCTTCCTCAAGCTCTATGAGGAGGAACGCGAACTCCCGGTCCACATCTTCCTCGACGCCAGCGAATCGATGTCTTTCGGCGAACCGCGCAAGTTCCTCTTCGCCCAGCAGGTGGCGGCGGCGGTCGGCTACGTCGCCCTGTGCGGGTTCGATCGGGTGACGGTCACGCCCTATCCGGACCATCCGGAAGAAGCGGCGGCGCGCGGGGCGCTGCGATCGGTCCGCGGCAAGAAATCGGCGCTGACCCTTTTTCGGAATCTGGAACAGCTCACCGCCCAGGGAGCGGCTGACTTCAACGAGGCGCTCCGCCGCGCGGCGCTGCAGACGCGGCGGACGGGGCTGGCGGTCGTGCTCAGTGATTTCCTGGATCCGGCGGGCTACGAGGGCGGGTTGTCGGCCCTGCTGGGCCGCGGGTTCCAGATCAGTGCCGTGCAGATCCTCTCCCCGGAGGAAGTGGCGCCCGCGACCTACGGCGATCTCCGCCTGGTGGATGCGGAGACGGGGGCGCAGCAGGAAGTCACGTTCGGGCGTTACCGCCTGAAGGCCTACCAGCAGACGGTCGCGAACTTCTGCCAACGATTGCGCGAATACTGTCAGGCGCGCGGAATCCACTTCTTCCGCACCCGCTCCGACGCGTCGCTCGAGCAATTGCTGCTGCGGCAGTTGCGGGAGGCGGAGATCTGGGGATGAACTTCCTGGCACCCACCGCTTTCTGGTTCGCCGCCGCCATCCCGGTGGTGATCCTCTTCTATCTGCTGAAGCGCAAGCGCGTCCTCCGCCTGGTCTCGAGCACGGTGCTCTGGCAGAAGTTCCTGGCGGAGACGCAGGCGAGCGCTCCGTTTCAGCGGTTGCGCCACAACTGGCTGCTGGTGCTGCAGATCCTCCTCCTGGTGCTGGCGATCCTGGCCCTGGCGCGCCCCTTCTTCGCGGGCAAGGTCACCGGCGGCCGCCTCCAGGTGGTGATCCTCGATGCCTCCGCCTCGATGCAGTGCACCGACGAGAAACCTACCCGCTTCGACGCGGCCCGCCAGGAAGCGCTGCGGCTCGTCGACGGCCTGCGGGACACGGACCAGATGATCGTGCTGCTGGCGGCCGGCAGCGCCGAGGTCAAACAATCCGCCACCAGCGACAAGGCCATCCTGCGTCGGGCCCTGCACGCCTGCGCGCCGGCCGACGCCACCACGCGGCTCACCGAAGCCCTCAAGATGGCGGAATCCCTGACGCGGGACCAGGCCGATGCGGAGATCCACCTGATCAGCGACGGCGCCGCTGCCGGCCTGAAGGAACTCCAGAACAAAGGCCTGCGGCTGGTCTACCACCGGATCGGACAACGGAGCGACAACCTCGGCATCATCAGCCTCGACGTCCGGACGAGCCCGGAGGATCCGACCCAGCGGGCGCTGTTTGCGAGTATTGCCAACAACTCGCCGCTGGATCGGCAGACGGAGGTGGAGCTTGCCTTCGACGACCAGCTCATCGAGACGAGGTCGGTTCGCTTGCCGGCGGGGCAGGCGACGCCGCTCGTGTTTCTGGTCGCGCAATCGCGGGATGGCGTGTTGTCCGTGCGGCTCACGGCCGAAGACGATTTGGCGGCGGACAACCGGGCCTCGATCATCAGCCAACTGCCGAAGCCGGTGAAGGTGTTGGTGGTGGGCGGGGACAATCGGTTCCTGGCGAAGGCGCTGCGCGCTGCGGGGGCGGTGGAGCTCTTCCAGGTGCCGACCCTTACCGACGACGCGGCCGCCTATGACGTGGTGGTCCTGGACGGCGCGTTGCCGGCCGCCTGGCCCCAGCCCAACGTCCTGGCCATCCGCACCGTGAACACGAACTGGTTCGAAATCGCGGGCGAGGTGCAGGCCCCGACCATCGTCGACTGGAAGGGAACCCATCCGCTGCTGCGCTTCGTCAATCCGGACAACGTCCAGATCGCCAAGGCCGTCGCCGTCCAGGCGCCGAGCTGGGCCCTCTCCCTCGTGGAATCGTCCCAGACTCCGCTGGTGCTGGCCGGCGAGATCGGGCGGCAGAGGGTGGTCTGGGTGGGGTTCGATTTCCTCGAAAGCAATTGGCCCCTGCGCATCTCCTTTCCCATTTTCATTGCCAACGCCGTGAACTGGCTGAACCCGGCGGCCATCCGCGCCGAGCGACTTCTCGTCAGCGCGGGGGAACCTCTTCATCTCCCCTTGAACGAACCGACCTCGAGCGCCCGGGTCGTCCTTCCGGATCAGGAAACACGCGAGATCCCGATCGATCCCGGGGCGCGCGAAGTGGTTTTTGGCGATACCGCCCGCCAGGGCGTCTACCGGATGACGGTTGGCACGAACGAAACCTGGTTCGCCGTGAACCTGCTGGACAGTGCCGAGAGCGACACGGAACCGCGGGCCGAGCTGGACTTCGGGAAGTTCGGCAATGTGACGGCCACGGCGACGCGCCGGGCCAGCCTCGAATTGTGGCGGTGGATCGCGGCCGCAGGGTTGCTGGTTCTCCTCTTCGAATGGTGGTTCTACCACAAACGCACGGCGTGACATGTCCCCGATCTCACAGCGTTCGCCATCGTCCTACCTGACCCGCGGCCGCGGGCGCTCGACGCGCTGGGCCATGTTCGGTCCGGCCCTCGTCGCGCTCGGCGTGGTTGCCGCGCTCTATGTGCTCTCGCGGAGCCTGGCCGACCGGGTGGGGACGGTGGTGGTGTATGCGGCGCAGGACCAGGTGTACTCGGAGCCGATGCTGAAGGAGTTCCAGCGTCAGACCGGAATCCGCGTGCGCCCGGTCTTCGACAGCGAGGCCGTCAAAACCGTCGGCCTCGCCAATCGATTGCTCGCCGAACGCGACCACGCCCAATGCGACGTCTTCTGGGGCAATGAAGAACTCCGGACGCGCCTGCTCGCCGCGCAAGGTGTCCTCCGCGAGACCAACGGCTGGGCCCCGTTCGGCTTCCGCAGCCGGCGGTTGGTCGTCAACACGAACCTCCTCGCCCTCGCCCAGGCGCCCCGGTCCTGGGCCGAACTCACCAACGCCACCTGGCGGGGGCGGGTGGCGCTCGGTTACCCGCTCTTTGGCACCACGGCCACCCATATGCTGGCGTTGCGCGCGCATTGGGGCGAGGCCGGATGGGAGGCCTGGTGCCGCGCCCTCGCTGCCAACCAACCGGTCCTGCTCGACGGCAACTCCGTCGTGGTCCGCACGGTGGGGCAGGGGCAGGCGTGGATTGGAATGACGGACTCGGACGACGTGGCGGCGGGGCAGCGCAATGGCTACCCGCTTGCCGAACTGCCGCTGACCGAGGAGAGCCTGTTGGTTCCCAACACCGTCGCCGTGATCCGGGGCGCGCCCCATCCCGCCGCGGCCCAGCGGTTGTTCGAATACCTCCAGCAGCCGGAGGTGGTCCGGGTGCTCGTCGATGCGCACGCCCTCGAAGGAGTCGGTTTCCCGGCGGCGCGCCAGGCAACGCTGCAGCCGAACTGGGATCGCCTGCTGGCGGAGATGGAACAGGGAACCACGCGCCTCAAGGAGATCTTCCTGCGATGAGCGGAGGGCTCCTCATCAACAGCCTCCTGTTGGCCGCTTTGACAACGGCCGGGGCGATGACTTGGGGCGCCGCGGCGGCGGTGATCTGGCTGACGCTGGGGCGCGCGGTTCGACGCGGCTTGCTAGCCGCCGCCGTGATCGCGCTGGCCCTGCCCCCCTTCCTCGTGGCCAACTGCTGGCTCCCCATCCTCGGACCCAACGGCTGGCTGCAGGACACGCTCCTCGGACCCCGGGCTTCGTTCACCGCCTCTTGGCTCGAGCCGCTCGTTTCCCTGGCGAGCGCCGCCGGGGTGATGTCCTTGATGTTCTGGCCCGTGTCGTTCCTGTGGACGGTGGGGGCGTGGCAGCGGTTGCAGAAGCCCCACCTCGAACTCGAACCGCGCCTGGCGGGCTGGGCACTGCTGCGTTGGTGGCTCTGGCCGGCCGCACGCGGTCCGCTGGGACAGGCCGCCCTGCTCACGTTCGTTCTGGCCCTGAACCACTTCGCTGTGCCCGCCCTCTTCCAGGTCAAGGTCTACCCGGCGGAGGTCTGGATCCGGTTCAGCACGCATCTCGACGTCTGGGGCGCCCTGGTGACCAGCGCGCCCCTGGTCATGTCGGCGCTGCTGCTGCTGGTCTGGTGGCGCCGACGCGAGGTCTCCTGGCCGCGAAGCCAACTCGCCGGCGGTGACATCGACCTCCGGAGGCGCCTCGGCCCCGCAGCTTCACTGGTGTTGGGAGCGGTGGCCGCCGCCGTTCTCGGTCTCTCCCTGGTTCTGCCCTTGGGCCAGTTGCTCGGCGACCCGGGGACGTGGTCCGAACTGGGCGGCGCCGTTCGGGCGGGGACTGCGGCCTGGATGTCCTCGGCGATCCTGGCCGTGGTTTCGGCGACGTTGATGGTGGCCGTCAGCGTCGCGGCGGCGCGGGTGCGGTGCGGGCCGTGGCTTTGGCTGCCGTTCTTGCTGCCGGGGGTGTTGGTGGGGATCGGTTGCATCCTCGTCTTCAACCGCCCGCCGTTCCTCCTCCTCTTCCACAGTCTCGGCATCGTGGTGGTGGCCTGGGTTGTCCGGTATCTCGCCGTGCCGTGGACGGCGACCGCGCGCGGGTTGCAGGCGGTCGATCGGCGGTTGGTGGACGTGATCCGGCTCGAGGGCGGTTCGCGCCGGGCGCGGTTTCGGTTGGTGGAGTGGCCGCAGGCCGGAGGGCTGATGTTGGCGGGATGGTATGTCGCGTTCCTGTTGTGCCTTTGGGACACGGAAACGCTCGTGCTGATCCAGCCGCCGGGCGGGGAAACGCTGGCGCTGCGGATCTTCAACTTCCTGCATTACGGCCACAACGCCCAGGTGAACGCCCTTTGTCTGCTGCTGCTGCTGCTGGCGCTCCTGCCGCTCCTGCTGTGGATGGCCTTGGGCAGGTGGATTGGCGGCGGGGCGCTTCGTCGCCAGCGAGGGGCGCAAGGGATCCATGGACTATGCCCCCACACCCCATCCCTCTCCCGTCGGACGGGAGACGGCCGGGGTGAGAACCCGCCGAAGCCATTCGCGCATTGCGCCCCTGAACAGGCAGGTAGGGACGCGCGGCCCCGCGCGTCCAGGCCATCGCGACGAGAAGAAGAGGAGCGACGCCGACTCGCCGGCTTGCCGACCTCCGACGCGCCGGTTCATGGGGAGGGGGGCGGATACATGGAGAGGCTCATGGAGAGTCGCTCCCTCCAATCGTTCGCTGCGCCTTGGGCCCATCCGCTGCGTAACGCCGGCTTTCCAGCCGGCATGACGCCGACAGGAATGTCGGCGCTACGGTTCAAGGAGAGCACAGGCATTTGACAGTTTGATGCGCCCTGGGGACCGATGTTACTCTGGGCCGGTGTCGAGCCCGGACGAGAGCTGCGGTGGTGCGATGGCACCCGTGAGAAGCCGCACTCGCTCTGCGGTTTTCCTTTGAGTCAGAACATGTCGGAGATCACCCAGATCCTGCGCGAGATCCGGGACGGCGACCAGCAAGCCGCGGAGCAGTTGCTGGCGCTCGTCTACACCGAGTTGAAGCGGATTGCGGTCCAGAAGATGGCGGGTGAGGCGCTGGGAAACACGCTCCAGCCCACGGCCCTGGTTCATGAAGCCTGGATGCGGTTGGCGGGCGACGGCGACGTGCCGTTCGAAAACCGGGCGCACTTCTTCTCCGCTGCCGCCGAGGCGATGCGACGCGTCCTGGTGGACTCGGCACGTCGGAAAAGGGCCATCCGGCGGGGGAGCGGCGCCCGACGCGAGGAGCTGGAGGAACATCACCTCGTGCAGAAGGAGCAGTCTGAAGAACTGCTCGCGGTCGACGAAGCGCTGGACCTGCTGGCCAAGGAGGACCCCGCCGCGGCGAACC
>CAYSPU010000315.1:0-5962 GCA_964432995.1 uncultured Verrucomicrobiota bacterium | reverse complement strand
GACGGCGCCGCCTTGCTCGACGTAGAAGGCGTGGGGGGAGAGGCAGCCCAATTGGTCCCAGGCGGCGACGTCTTGGGCGGCGCGGGCGGCGATTTCGCGGGCGTGGAATCGGGTGAGGGCTTCGCGGGCGACGAAGCCGAAGCTGACGCGGTGGCCGTATCCGACGAAGCGCACGTGGCTGGGGAGGCGATGGCGGATGGCGGCGAGGGTTTCGTTGCTGCCGGTGGCGGTGACGCAGTCGGCCTGGGCGATGAGGGCGTCCTCGAGGCTGACGGTCCCGCCCGGCCACTCGGCGATTTCGAGGCAGGAGGCGAGTTTGGGTTCAACGGCGTAGAGGGAATGGGCGAAGAGTCGGGGCAAGAGGCTGGTCTGGCGCGCGCACTTCACGAATTGGGCGGAACGCATGAGGAATCCGAGGATGATGCTCAGGAGGGCAGGGGGGGGCACGTTACCGGCGGTGAAGTGCAGGAGCAACTCCGGGCCGCGCGCGATGGCCGATCGTTTCGACTTCAGCTCGGGCTCGGTGACGGTGAAGCGGTCCATCCGTTCCGGATGGCCGAGTTCCTGGAGAACGAAGCTGGTCAGGTCGTCGTAGGTCAAGCGGCGGAAGAAAGTGTCGAGGCCGTGGGCGAGGGTGGGCGGGGAGAAGCCGAGGGCGGCCGGTCCGAGGTCGAGGGCCATAAGCCGGAACGGGTCCTGGGGATCGAGCCAGTTGTGGGCGACTTCGCTCAAGGTATCGATGATGGTCGGGGTAGGCAGGTGGGCGAGGTATTGTTGGCGATTGCGGCGCAGGGTTTGGGCGGCCTCGGTGAGCATGGTGGCCGTGATGGTCGCCTCGGGTGGCAGGTCGGCCAGGAAGTAGTTGGGGAGGTTACCTTGAGACTGGCAGGGCGCGACTCCGAGGAGGACTCGCGAGCAGGCCTCTGGGCGCGCCGAGGACAAGTGGTTCTGAGACTGCTCTTGCGGCGCCCTCGGAGAGGTCGCCCTACCTTTCATGCGAAGTGGTGTCCGGGAATGGAAAGGAGGATTCATGGGAGGGCCTGTTGGAGGGAGCAGCCGCGGGGCTCGGTCCAGGCGGCGCGGCCGCGGAGCTGGAAGCCGGCCTCGAGGCGGAGGCCGAGGTCTTCGGTCTGGACCGCCATGACGGAGCGGACGTTGGCCAGATCGCAGATTTGGATCAAGCCGACGGCGCCAGCGGCGGCCTCGAGGCCGGTCTCCGGGTCGACGATGGCGGCGCGGGCCCACGGGGGGAAGCGAAAGCAGCGCTCCGCCAGCGGCGTTGGGTCGCCCGCCACGTGATCATACGCCTGGGAACTGAGTTCGCTCATCCCGTATTCGCTGACCATATGGGAGGGGGACAGGCCGAGTCCCGTTGAAATTGCCGCGAAGAGTTCGGATCGACTCAGGACGCGGGAGCGCCCCTTGTAGCCACCGGTCTCCATGAGACGCGACCCGTGGGGCAGTCGAACCGATCGCTGGCGGGCGGCCAGGCAGTCGACGAGTTCCACAAAGGCGAAGGCTGTGCCAAAGAGGACGACGGGGGTGGCGCGTTCGGCGCTCCGCTCCAACTCCGAAAGCAGCCGTCCCTGCGAGAGGCACCAGGAACCGTCGGGTTGCCGATCGCTGACAAACGCCGAGTCGGGAGTGCCGAAGTGCTGGCGGACGGCATCGGCCATGTGCACGAGCGAGGAGGTCTGGCAGCGGTCGGGTGGCGGCAACAGGAACAGGAACGGCCAGCGGCGGGAGGCGTTCCGCGGACCCGCGAGGTCCTCCGGCAGGAGATGGCAACGGAACCAGGGCAAGAGGCTGGCTTCGTAGATCGCGAGGGTTTCCGCGTTGTGGAAATGGCGACTGGGCAAGCGCTGGGTGGTCCCGCTGGAAAGGAACACCCGCGGTCGGGACGCGAGGGGCAGACTGCTCAGCTCCCATTCTTTGAATGCCGCGGTGGGCATGGCCGGGATTTGGTGCCAGTGCTCGACACGGTCGGGACTGGCGCCGCGGGCATCGCAGAAGTGCCGGTAGGGGGTTACTGCGGCGTATTGCAGCCGAAACAGGTCGCAAGCGAGGGCATTGAACTCGGCCTCCACCTCCTCCGCCGGCCATGCGGTGGGACGGCCTTCCGGGCAGGAGGTGGTTCGGCGAAGGAAATCGCCGAAGCGCTCAACGTAGACTGCGAATTCTCGTTCCACGCGGTTTTGGTGAGGCTGGTTGTCCGCGACAGCCACGGGCCCATCTTCCGGTCTCCGCCGGCGGTGTCGAGCGCAAATCAGTCGCCCGCGCCCTGGTGCCGGATTGAGCCAAACCAGACACTGCCGCAGAGCCAGCGTGGCCAGCGGCCGCAAGGCGACGATTGCGGGTCAGTCAACTGCGCGATAGAAGCGTTTGGAGTAGTGTCCGCCTTCAAAATCGATGATGCGAACCAGTCCCTGGTTGAAGTAGAAGTTCGTAATGGTGACGGGAGATATGAAGAGAGGATCGGTGCACGCCTGGATTCGGTACAGCCGCCCCGGCTCACCCACGAAATCCACCTGAAACCAGCCGTTGCTCAACATTGTCTTCGAAACGAATTCGGTTGCGGGCCCAATCCATAGCGAAGCAGGAGAGCTGGTGATCCTGCCATTGCCGGTTTCGACCACTACTGGAGCGGCGTTGAGGCAAGCGTTGCCGTCCGCGTCCACGGCGAGGGAGTGGCCCCAACGAGTCGGGTTGGACTCGATTTCTCGCGCCCACGCCCATTCTTGGCCCAGGACGGTTGGGGTGATCGCCAGATGCCAGATCAGAAAGACGGAAGCCCAGGGCGGTCCCATCCGCTGTCGCCCACCGAAGCAGTGTCTCACATGTGAAGTCTCGGGTTTCGATCGCAACCGCGTCAACTTCGTGTTTACCGGCTTAGTTGGGACGGACACTGCCGCCCAACCTGGTTGTCTGCCAGGGCTTGGAGCTGGCGGAGTCGGCGGTGCTCCCGGCGAACGGGGCGGAACTCACTAGCCCGCCGCGCCCCGGCCCAAATCCGCGCCCCGGAGCCGAAAGAGCGCCCGTCTGCAGGGGCGAAAACCGCGCGTCGACCGGGGAGGACCGAACCGCCCGCGCCAGTTGCGCGAGGATCCGCGTTGGTTGACGGGAGTGGCATCTGAGCCTAGCGTGGCGCCGTGATACAGGTGAACGCTTTGTTGGCAGCCGGTTACGGAGAGGTGACCTCCGGCAGTTTCTACGTGCTGTTGGGGGTTGGCGGCGCGGCGCTCACCTTCTTCGCGTACCTCATCGGGGACAGCATCTACCACCGTCTGAAGTGGCGTCGGCTTCGACGCCAGGAGGGCCAACTCAGCAGCCAGGATCCGAATCGATAGGTGCCCGACGGCGGATGGCTTCGAGACCGTCGCGCTGACGGTTCTTTTTCAGCCGAGGCGCTCGAGCGGAAGGTCCGGGGCCAGAATCGTCATCACCAGCAAGGCGGTCACGGGGATCCAGGTACGCGTTCCGGTGGTGGAAGGCCGACCGTTCATTCGGCGGCGGCCAGGCTCATATCACGGGTGTAATAGAGGATGCGGGCGCAGTTCGGGCAGGTGGGGATCTCCTGGTCAGCCTGGCAGACGATGAGGATCTGGGCGGGGAGGCGCATGTGGCAGCCACCGCAGCAACCGTGGTCGATTCCGACGATCACACGCTCGCCCTTGTTTTTGCGGAGGCGCTCGTAGCGGGAGAGGACGGAGGGGTCCACCCCCGCGGCCAACTGGTCGCGGTCGGTTTCCAGCCGTGTGAGTTCGGCGTGGAGGTTGTCTTCGCGGGCCTGGAGGTCGCCGAGTTCTTTGGCCCCCGTTTGCGCGGCGGCAGCGGCGGCGTGGGCGGCGGCCGTCGCCTCCTTCTGGACGCGCTCGGCCTGTTCCATGATCTCGATTTCCTGGTCTTCGAGTTTGGTGATGGCGCGGCGGGCGTTTTCGATTTCGTGGGCGAGGGCGCGGTATTCGTCGTTCTTTTTGGTCTGGAATTGCTGGAGCGAGTAACGCTCGATCTGCTGTTTCAGGCCGTCGACTTCGAGTTCGATCCGTTTGCGGTCGGTTTCCAGGTGGAGGAGTCGGTGTTTGGCGGAGTCGCTGGCGGCATGGGCATCGGTGGTCCGGCTCTGGATCCGGTCGCGCTGGGGCCGGATGGCAGCGATTTCCTCATGGAGTTGGACGATCTTGCGATCGCGCTCCTGGAGGATCAGCAGTTTTTCGAGGACATCAAGCATCTCGGCGCGAACGTTATCGGCGGGGGATAATCAAGTCAACCGCCTGGACTTTGAACGTTCGGGGGGGAGGATCGGTCGAATCGGTGGTTCTCGAGTTCGTGGCGAAGAGCCTCCCCGCCACGCGCGAGAGTGCGCCGGTGCTTGGTGTGCCGGCGCATTTTTGTTTGCGGATTGCAGTTTGCGCGGGCGTTAGCTAGTAGAGGGCGATGCGATTCATCGGCAACGTGATCGAGAAGCTGCAGCGCCACCCCAAACGGGTCGTTTTCCCCGAAGGCACTGAGCCTCGCGTTCTGCAGGCGGCGCGGCAGTTCTACTCCCTGCGAATGGGCATTCCGATCCTGCTCGGCGATCGCACCCAGATCAAGGAGGCCGCCGAGGGCCTCAACGTCTCCCTCGAGGGGATCCGGATCATCAACCCCGCGGAGAGCGAGGATTTGGACAATTTCGTGAAGCGCGTCGAGTTGTTGGGGCGAAGCAAAGGCGTCCAGGAGAGGGAAGCACGGGAGGCGATGGTGAAACCGAACTACTTCGGCGCCATGATGGTGGCGATGCACCAGGCCGACGGCTTTGTCTCCGGGGCCAAGGTGATGCCGGACAGCGTGCTGCGGCCGCTCTTTCAGATCATCAAGGTGGCGCCCCAGACGGCGACGGCATCCAGTTGCATGGTGATGGAGGTGGAAGACAGCCGGTTCGGGGCGCAGGGCGTGATGTTCCTGGCGGATTGCGGGGTGATTCCGGAGCCGAGCGTCGAGCAATTGGCGGACATTGCGGTTTCGACCGCGATGCTGGCGCGGCAGTTGTTCGGGGCGCCGCCACGCGTGGCGTTGCTCTCCTACTCCACCAAGGGGAGCGCCACCCATCCGACGATCGGGAAGGTGCAGGCGGCGTCGGCCCTGGCGCGCCAGAAGGCCGCGCAGAAGCTGCTCGACGCCGAGTTCGACGGCGAGCTGCAGGTGGACGCCGCGCTGGTGCCGGAGATTGCCTCGCGCAAGGTCGTCGACAGCACGGTGGCCGGGCGGGCGAATGTGCTGATTTTCCCCGACCTGAACTCCGGCAACATTGCGAGCAAGCTGTTGCAGCACGTCGCCCGGGCGAATGCCTATGGGCAGATCCTGCTGGGCCTGGACCGGCCGGCGGCCGATGTCTCGCGCGGATCGTCCGCGCACGACATTCTCGGCGTGGCCGCCATTGTGGGGGTGCAGGCGGTCGAATACCACAAGCTGTATCCCGGCGCCGGCCAGAAGTTGCCCGGCGAGGGCTTGGAAGACTGAAAGGCGCTATGGCATTACCCTATCCACTCAGCGGCGTGCTCGACACGCTCCCGGTGTATCAACCCGGCCGCCCCATCGAGGAGGTGGCCCGAGAACTCGGGATATCTCCCGACACCATCATCAAGCTGGCCTCGAACGAGAACCCGCTGGGTCCGTCGCCACGGGCCCTGGAGGCGATGCGCCGGGCGCTGGAGACCGTGCATTTGTATCCGGACGGCAACGCCTTCTACCTGAAGCAACGGCTGGCGGAGGTGCTGGGGGTCGCGCCCGCCAACCTGGTGCTCGGCAGCGGCTCGAACGAAGTCCTCGAACTGGTCGGCCACGCGTTGCTGGGGCCCGGGACTGAGGCGGTGGTTTCGGAGTATTGCTTCGCGGTGTACCCGATTGTGACGAGCTTGTTTGGCGCGAAGCTGGTGACTGTGCCCGCCCGCCATTACGCGCACGACCTGGCGGCCATGTTGCG
>CAYSPU010000314.1:0-5984 GCA_964432995.1 uncultured Verrucomicrobiota bacterium | reverse complement strand
GAAGTGTTTGGCGGGGTGCTGCGGGAGAGGGAGCGCGTGCGCTCGGGGAAAGAGCAGTGAACTTTGAACCTGGAACTTCGAGCTTTGAACCTTGAGCGAAACATCGAACATCCAACACCGAACGACCAACATCCAGCGGAGGAGGTGAGCGCGTTTTGGCGGGATGAGGGCGGAAGTGTTTGGCCGGGTGCTGCGAGCGAGGGATTGGTCGCGTTCTGGGGTGGGGTTAATGAAAAAACCCGCTTCGGTGGGAAGCGGGTTTGGATGGGGCGGAAAATAGGGGCGTTCGATTATCAGTCGAAGGCGTGGCCGGCGCAGCAGAGGACGTTCTTGACCTTGTGGCGGACGAGGTCCTTGACGTTCTTACGGGCGGGACCGAGGTATTTGCGCGGGTCGAACTCCTTCGGGTTCTCGCTGAAGACCTTGCGGATGCCCGCGGTGAGGGCGATGCGCAGGTCGGTGTCGATGTTGACCTTAGTGACACCGGTCCGCCGGGCCACTTCGATGTCGGCTTCGGGTACGCCCTGGGCATCGGGCATCTTCCCGCCGTATTTGTTGACTTCGGCGACGAGGTCTTGCGGGACGCTGGAAGCGCCGTGCAGGACGAGGGGGTAGTCGCCCAGGCCGGCGTCCATCAGGGCCTTCTTGATGGCTTTCAGCCGCTCCAAGTCCAGGTGCTGTTCGCCCTTGAACTTGTAGGCGCCGTGGCTGTTCCCGATGGCGACCGCCAGCGAATCGACTCCCGATTCGCGGACGAACTTGAGGGCTTCCTCCGGATGGGTGTAATGGCCACCGGTCGAGTAGCTCCCCCCCGCTTCACCTTCATCAAACTGAGCGCCAACCAACTGCCCGAGCTCGCCTTCGACGACGCAGTTGTGTTTGTGGGCGTAGTCGACGACTTTGCGGCAGATCTCGACGTTCTTCTCGAAAGGTTCGTGAGAGGCATCGATCATGACGCTGGTGAAGCCTTCATCGATGCACTCCTTGCAGAGTTCGAAGGTGTCGCCGTGGTCGAGGTGAACCGCGATGGGGATATTGGAGAGGCTGATGGCGGCCTCGATGAGTTTCTTGAGGTAAACGGGGTTGGCGTATTGCCGGGCGCCCTTGGAGATTTGGAGGATCAAGGGGGCCTTTTCCTCTTCGCAGGCCTCGACGATGGCCTGGATGAGCTCCATGTTGTTCACGTTAAAGGCACCCAGTGCATACTTGCCCTTCAGTGCCTTGGCAAAGAGTTCGCGTGTGTGTGTTAATGGCATAACCTATTTCTCCGGTTCTTCTGGTCGTTTTGTCTCCGGGCTTCTGGGCAGGAACGACGGCTGCCGTCCAAGCCACGGGCCTCGGACCGCGGCCAACCGAGGGGCGGCATACTAGGAGTCGGTTCCGGAAAAAGAAACAAAGAAAACCGGCTAGCTTTCCCCTTCGCCAGCCAGCTTCCGGTAGAGGGTGGCGAGGCTGATCCCAAGCAACGCGGCAGTCTTCTCCTTGTCGCCACCGGTCTGGGCCAGGGCCCGATTCAGGTAAGTGAGTTCCTGTTCCCGGAGGAAGGTTTTCAGGGGGCCAAAATGCACCGGTGCCGGCGCCGACGCCCCGGGGCCGGTCCCGTCGGGCGACTCGGCCGATGCCGGGCCAAACGTGCGCACCCCGCTCACTTCGGGCGTCGCGAAGACCGTGTCGGAGCTTTGTCCCGACGCCAGGCGCTGGACGGCAGGCGGGAGGTCATCGACCCGGAGGAGGTTGCTGTCGGCCAGGGCGCAGGCGCGTTCGATGGCGTTTTCCATCTCGCGGACGTTGCCGGGCCAGTTGTAGGCGACGAGGGCTTCCATGGCCTGGCGGGTGACCTGGAACGGTTGTCCGGTCGCCGCGTGAACCCGCTCCCGGAGGAAATGCACCACCAGCAGGGGGATGTCGTCTTTCCGCTCGCGAAGCGCGGGCAACTCGATCGGAATCACGTTGAGCCGGTAGTAAAGGTCCTCCCGAAACTTGCCGTCCTTGACTCGCTGCTCCAGCGCCTCGTTGGTGGCCGCCACCACCCGCACGTTGACCACGATCGGAATCGTGTCCCCTACCCGGCGAATCTCGCGCTCCTGCAGGACGCGCAACAGGCGACTTTGCAGGAGCGGCGGCATCGTGCCGATCTCGTCCAACAGGATCGTGCCGCCGTCGGCCTCCTGGAAGAGGCCCTTCTTGTCGTTGATGGCCCCCGTGAAGGAGCCGCGGCGGTGGCCGAACAATTCCGACTCCAGCAGGTTTTCCGGCAAGGCACTGCAGTTCACCGGGATGAAGGGGTGGAACTGACGCCGGCTGTTGAAATGCAGGGCGCGGGCTACCAACTCCTTGCCGGTCCCGCTTTCTCCCCGCAGGAGCACGGTGCTGTCGGTATCCGCCACCCGTTCGATCATGCGGAACACCTCCTGCATCCGGGCCGAGTTCCCGATGATCTGGCTGAACTGGTATTTCTTCTTGAGTTGCTTGCGGAGGTAGACGTTTTCCGAGACCGCCTCGCTGTAGGACAACGCCCGCTGCACGCCCAGTTTCAGCTCGTCGAGTTTGAACGGCTTGGCCAGGTAGTCGTAGGCCCCTCGTTTCATGGCCTCGACCGCCGTCTCCACCGACCCGAAGCCGGTAATGACAATCACCAGCGCCGGAGGCGTCAGCGAGCGCGCCTTGTTGACGATGTCCAAGCCCTGGGCCCGCGTGCGGTCGAGGTAGAGGTCGGTGATCACCAGTTCCGGCCCGATCGATTCGATCGCCTCCAGAGCCGCGTTGCCGTTGGTGAACGGGAAAACCTCGTGCCCATCGCCCCGCAGCAACTCGGTCACCATCTGCACCATTGTGGCCTCGTCGTCTGCGATGAGAATCCTCGCCATGCCGGCACCCTAAGGGGAAGGCCGCCGGACGCGCAAGTCCGTATCGACCGCCCCGGATCCTCGCGCAAGTCGCGCTGAGGGTTCGGTCGTCCCCGGCCCACGCGCGGTTTTTGCCCCTGCGGACGAGCGCTCTGTCGGCTCCGGGCCGCTTCGTCTCTGGCACCCGTCGTCGGTTACCGCCGCGGGTTGATGATCTGGCTCATCTTGAAGATCGGCAGGAACATGCAGACCACGATGCCGCCGATGACGACCCCCAGAAACACGATGAGCAACGGCTCGATCAGCGACGTCAAGCCTGACAATGTCGTCTCAATCTCCTCGTCCAGGAAGTCCGCCACCCGTTCCAGCATCGCATCGATCTTTCCGGTCTGCTCGCCCGCGGTCATCATACGGATGATCATCGTCGGGAACACCGGGTGCTTGCCCAGGGCGGCGGAAATGCCCTCGCCACGCTCGATATCGCCGGAGGCCACGCGGATGGCCTTCTCCATCACCACGTTGCCCACCGTGTTGCCCACGATGTTGAGCACCTCGAGGATGGGGACGCCGCTGCGCACCAGGGAGGCCAGGGTGCGCGTGAAGCGCGCCAGACAGATCTTGTGCGCGATCGGCCCGAAGATCGGTAGCGAGATCCGGGTCCGGTCCCAGAACTCGCGGCCCGGCTTGGTCTTGATGTAGGCAAACCAGCCGTAGATCAGGAGGGCGACCGCCGGCAGAATGAAGAGGAAGTTCCGCTGCAGCGCCTTGCTCAGGTCGATCAGAAACTGGGTCGGCCCGGGCAACTGGGCGCCAAACCCCGAGTAAATGTCACCAAACACCGGCACCACCTTGAGCAGCAGGAAGGTCGTAATCGCAATCGCGATGATCGTCACGATCGTCGGATACATCATCGCCGAGATCACCTTCTTGCGCAGCCGGGCGGTGTTCTCCAAGTAGGTCGCCAACCGCGCCATCACCTCCGCCAGCAAACCACCCTTCTCCCCCGCGTCCACCATGCTCACATACAACCGCGTGAACACCTTCGGGTGCTTCACCAGCGCCTGCGAGAAACTGTCGCCGCCTTCCACTCGGGTGCAGACATCCTTGATCACATCCCGCATCACCTTGTTGGTCGTCTGCTCGGCCAGCGCCTGCAGCGATTGCACCATCGCCAACCCCGCGTCGATCATCGTGGCTAACTGGCGCGTGAACATCACGAGGTCCGCCAGCGCCACCGACCCGCCCGCGGTCCGACCCCGTTTGCCGATCTTCTCCTGGATGGAGACGACCAGCAGATTCCGGTTCAACAGCGCGGCGATGGCCGCCTGCTCGGATGACGCGTCAATGCTGCTCCGGATCTCCCGGTTGGTCCCCGCCTCGCGGGCTACGTATGTGAAAGATGCCATACCTTGATCTCTATTATCGGTTCCAGCCGGCAAAAGGCAAGTTCGCCGCGCAATTGTGCCAAACTCAACGGGCGCCTCATCGCCGCCCGCAATGCGGCATTTCTACTCTCCGAAGCGCATCCCGCGGCTGTCCAATGTTGACACAACGCCTTGTCCTGCCCTTGGGCAGTTCTCCTGACTGACTTTGGTCGCGACCACTACTTTGGCTCGTCCGGGCTGCACACATTCGGGACTTCATGCGCTCGTCCAGACTTCGCGCGCTTGAAACGCGAGCAATATGCGGGCTAGATTCCCCCGCCGTCTGACACCCGGAAGCAACTGGCGCATGGATGTCCATATTCCAGAGTCCACGTACCGACGTTCCCGCAAGCGCGGTGAGGTCCTCCCCCCGTTCTCCGCGCTGGTGCGGCGCTTGGCCGTCGGCCGTTGGAGGTGGATACCGCTGCTGCTCCCGGCCGTCGGCGTGTGCCTGTTCCTCACTGGGTGCCGGCCTTCCACTCCTCCGGCCGCCGCCAATCCACCATCCGAGCCCGGGAACACCGTCAGCCCCAAGCCCCCCGCCACTCCCTTCTTCCGCGAAATCGCCGAAACCGCTCAACTCCGGTTTCGCCATCAACTGGCCGACGGCAAGCTCGATACCATCATGGAATCCGATGGTGCCGGCGGCGCCGTATTGGATTACGACGGCGACGGCTTCATGGACATCTACCTGGTCAACTCCGGTCCCGACCCGGCGTTTTCGGACGCGCCGCCCGCGACCGAGCGCTGGCCCAACCGGCTGTTCCGGAACCGGGGCGACGGGTCGTTCGAAGACGTGACCGGGAAGGCAGGCGTCCAAGGACACGGCTGGGGAACAACCGCCGCTGCTGCGGACTATGACAACGACGGCGACACGGACCTGCTGGTCGTGAACTTCGGCAGCCTCATTCTCTACCGCAACGAAGGCGACGGCACCTTCCGGGATGTGACCGCAACCGCCGGTCTCGCCTCCCGCCAGATGGGGATCTCCGCCTGCTTCTTCGACGCCGATCGCGATGGCCGCCTGGACCTCTTCGTGGCCAATTACCTGGTCTTCGATCGCTCGATCCAGGTTCCTCCGGGAAGCCAGGTGCCCTACCCGGGACCGCTCTCCTACGATCCCGAGTTCAACCTCCTCTTCCGCAACCGGGGCGATGGAACGTTCGCAAACGTCAGTGAGGCCTCGGGCATCCGCATCGCCGGCCACCGCGCCATGTCCGCCACCGCATTGGACTACGACTGGGACGGCGACCAGGATCTCTACGTGTCCAACGACGCCACCCCCAATCTCCTCCTGGCCAACAACGGCCGCGGGCATTTCACGGACGTCGGGTTGCAGACCGGAACCGGCGTCAGCCAGTTCGGCACCGCCGACGGTTCGATGGGCGCGACCGTCGGGGACTGCAACGGCGACGGCCTGCCGGATCTCCTGGTCACGCGCTTCGGGAAGGCCTCGCTCTACCTGAGTTCCCGCGGCGGCTTCTTCGAGGACCGCATCCAGACTTCCGGTATCCTCGACATCTCCTCGAAGTTCACCGGCTGGGGCGGCAACTTCCTCGACCACGACAACGATGGCGACCTGGACCTCTTCATCGCCAACGGACACGCGCACTTCCTGCAAGGAATGCCGCCCCTCCTTCTGGAGAACCAAGGGAACGCCTCGTTCCGCGATGCCTCCGACCGTGGCGGTCCCTTCTTCCAGACCCTCCTCAGC
>CAYSPU010000313.1:0-6028 GCA_964432995.1 uncultured Verrucomicrobiota bacterium | reverse complement strand
CAGATGTCCGAGTCAAGTTGAACAGCCATGGTCTGAGGCGCCGCCTCGCTGGCAGCGACCATTCATGCCAATTCCCATATCGAAGACGTCGGCCATTCTCCGTCGGGCGCACCTTGTGAAGAAGCTTCGTCGGGAACGGAAAGGCGGCTTCTCCTGGAGCATCAGCGGCAGGTAGGGATGCCCGACCTGGCGCGTCCGGGCAACGGGCTTCATCCAACGGCCCTGTGCGGACGCCCGAGGCCGGGCGTCCCTACCTCGGCACGTGCTGAAGCGATCGGCGGTGGAATGATCCGCAGGCGCCGGCGGGATCGGCACCGGCCCAAACACATCCCAGACCGCCGACTCGGCGCGGGCGCCGTCAGGCACGACCGTAACCTCGGGGCTGTCCTGGTACCACACGGCCACGCTCTCGGGGCTGAGGTCGGCAAACGCGCCCCACTCGAGGGCGAGGGACTGCCGGAAAGGATACACGTTCTCGAAATGATGCCGATAGCGGCCCTCGTCGTTGCTGTGGGCGACGGTGTAGGGGTGATGGGCACCGTTGCCGAACCAGGCGAAGCTCGCGGACAATCCCGGGACCCTCGGTGAGGGCGAGGGCTTGGGGCAACGTCCTGGTTCTCATAGGCGGCATGGAAAGCAGGGCGCACGGACGGGTCGATTGCCGCACCATCGTCATGATGGCGGAGGCTCTGCGAGGCGACCGGCGCCCGCTTCCAGCTTCTTCTTGGCCCTCGGGAAGGGTCCAGTGCCTCCGGAGGTGTCGGTGGGCGGTCAGCACCGCCTGGCCGCTCCCAGAACCGGTTTCCGCATCGCAGCGGGCAACGGTGTTGCCCGCCCACCCACGGGGACTGCTAACCGACAACCTCCGGATGCACTGCCGCGGATTCAGGGCTCGGCTCTTCTCTGGCTCGGCTCTCCTCTTGCCAAGCGCGTGGCGCGGGGGCAAAAGAGCCGAGTGACCCGATGGCTTCACCTGCTGCTCCTGCCCCTCACCGCGCTGGCCGCGCCTGGATATGGACCGCCACTCACGGCGGTCACAGAAACCGTCTACCGCGTCAGCACCGTGACCCAACTCAAGACGGCGCTGGCGTCCGCCAACGAGGCCGGACGACCCGCCACGCTGCTCCTCGCCGACGGCACCTACGTGCTCGATCTTCCTGCCCTGCACATTACCTGCCCCGGAATCATCATCCGGAGCGAGAGCGGCCATCGGGACCGGGTCCTGCTCCGCGGGCCCGATGAAGGCCCGCGGGCCGCGCTCGATCACGTCTTCCTTGTCTCGGCGTCGAACGTAACCATCGCGGATCTGACCTTTGGGTATTGCCGGTACCACGGCATTCAGGTCCGCGGTGAAGCACCGTTCGATGTCGCCGGGTTGCGCGTCCACAACTGCCGGATCGTCAACTGCAACGAGCAGTTCATCAAAGGATCGTCCGCCCCCGATGATCCGGTGGGGGCAACCGACGGGGTGATTGAGAACTGCCTGTTCGAGTTCACCCGCGGCTGGGCATACCAGTATTACACGGGGGGAATCGACATCCACAAGGGAGTCCGTTGGACCATCCGCGACAACTTCTTCCGGAATCTCCGAGTGCCGAACGACCAGCCCAACATCGCCGAGCATGCCATCCACTTCTGGTACCGCTCCCCCACCCAGCCGCAGAACGTCGTCGTCGAACGCAACCGGATCGTCAACTGTGACCGCGGGATCGGCTTCGGCCTGAGCAGCGTCGTCGGCGGCCACCACGGCGGGACCAGCGTGATCCGCGGCAATTTCGTCTACAACAATGGCGAAGGCGCCCACACCGACGTCGGCATCGGGCTCGAGCACGCCGACAGCGTTCGTGTGGAGAACAACACGGTTCATGTGGCCGGCTATTGGGCACCCATCGAGTACCGGTTTGCGGGCAGCTCGAACCTGGTCTTCCGGAACAACCGGGTGAACGCCGCCATCCAACGACGCGACGGCGCCCCACCAGCCACCCTCGAAGACAATCTCGAGACTGCCGCGCCTCGACCGCCCCACATCCTCATCGCCATCGCCGACGACTGGAGTTATGGCCACGCCGGTGCCTACGGTTGCCGCTGGGTCAAAACCCCGGCCTTCGACCGCGTGGCCGAACAGGGAATCCTCTTCACGCGCGCTTACACCCCGAACGCCAAATGCGCTCCCTCGCGCGCCTGCCTGCTCACCGCGCGCAACTCCTGGCAACTCGGAGCGGCGGCCAATCACGTCCCGTTCTTCCCGCCGGAGTACAAGACGTTCTTCGAGGCGCTCGCCGAGAAGGGTTGGTTCGTGGGGCACACGGCGAAAGGCTGGGCGCCTGGGGTGGCCACCAACCACGCGGGTCAGCCTCGTGCCATGACCGGCCCGGCCTTCAACACCCGGCGGGCCACCCCGCCCACCACCAGTATCAGCCCCAACGATTACGCGGCCAACTTCGCCGACTTCCTCGACGCGGCACCCGCCGACCGCCCCTGGTGCTTCTGGTACGGCGCCCTGGAACCGCATCGCGGATACGAATACGGCTCCGGCGTTGCCCAGGGCGGGAAGAGGACCGCCGACGTCGATCGCGTGCCCGCCTGCTGGCCGGACAACGAGACGGTCCGCAACGACCTGCTGGACTATGCGTTCGAAGTCGAGCACTTCGACCGTCATCTCGGCCGCATGCTCGCCGAACTCGAACAACGCGGTTTGCTTGACCACACGCTGGTGGTGGTCACCTCGGATCACGGCATGCCCTTCCCGCGCGCCAAAGGTCAGGCTTACGAAGCATCAAATCACGTGCCGCTGGCCCTGATGTGGAAGAACGGCCTCCATGCACCCGGCCGAACCGTGGACGATTTCGTGAGCTTCATTGACCTTGCGCCCACGTTGCTCGAGTTGGCCGATCTCCCCTGGGAACAGACCGGGATGGCGAGCACTCCCGGACGCAGCCTGACCGGCATCCTCTATTCCAACCGATCCGGACGGGTGGATCCGCAACGCGATTGGGTGCTCGTCGGCAAGGAACGTCATGATGTCGGACGCCCGCGCGATTGGGGGTATCCCATTCGGGGCATGCGCCAGGGCGACTGGTTGTTCTTGCGCAACTACGAACCGACGCGCTGGCCGGCCGGAAACCCGGAGACCGGCTACCTCAACTGCGACGGCGGCGCGACCAAGTCTTTCATCCTGGAGGCGCACCGAATGAACCCCTCCGATCCGCACTGGGCCCTTTGTTTTGGTAAACGCCCCGCCGTGGAACTCTACGACCTGCAGCGGGACCCCGACTGCCTCCACAACCTCGCGGGCGATCCGACCCTCGCCACTACCCGCCATCAACTGGAACAGCGTATGGTCAGCGCCCTCGAAGCCCAACAGGACCCGAGGATGTTCGGTCAGGGCGGGGTGTTCGAGCAGCATCCCTACTCCGAAGCGAACCAACGCGGTTTCTACGAACGCTACCTGCGCGGCGAGAAGATCCAGGCTGGCTGGGTGAACGCCTCCGATTTCGAACCTCCGCTCCGCGACTGAGGCGAACCTCCGCGCGGCGAGCGAACAACTCCGCCGCGCCCCCGGAAAACGAGAAGCACCTCCCCACACCCAGTGCAACTTTTTGTCGTATATACGACAAAAAGTTGCACAAGCCGCCATTCGCTTGCGCCTCCTGTCCGGGCCGTATTCCGCGCGTTCTGACGGCACACGCGCGTTCTCGGCTCGCCAGCATGGCTCGCCAGCGTTGACCCAGCAGGGTGATCCCTTAGAATACTGCGCTTGATGACGAATGCCCGACTGCTCCCGGTCCTCGTTCTGTCGTGCGCCGTCAGCCTCGCCAGCCTGGCGGCGACGTCCGACCAGTCCAGTAGCCAACCACCGTCCAGTTCAGCCGGGCTCCTCGCCACGGCGCCGGTATATGTCTCCGGCCAGGGCGGTTATCATACCTACCGCATCCCGGCGCTCACCGTGAGTGCCCGCGGAACACTTCTGGCCTTCGCCGAAGGCCGCAAGGGCGGCCGCGGTGACGCCGGCGACATCGACCTGCTCCTCCGGCGCAGCACCGACCAGGGCCAGACCTGGGGACCCGTCCAAACCGTCTGGGACGACGGCCCGAACACCTGCGGCAACCCCTGCCCCGTCTTGGACCGCGACACCGGCACCCTCTGGTTGCTCCTCACCTGGAACCGCGGCGACGACGCCGAGCCCGCCATCATCGCCCAGCAGAGCAAGGACACCCGGCGCGTCTTCGTCACCAGTTCAACCGACGACGGTCTCACCTGGTCGCCACCGCGCGAGATCACCGCCGACGTGAAACGTACGAACTGGACCTGGTATGCCACCGGCCCCGGCGCCGGCATCCAGATCGAGCGCGGTCCACACCAGGGGCGCCTGGTCATTCCCTGCGACCACATTGAAGCGGGCACCAAACACTACTTCTCCCACGTGATCTGGTCCGATGACCATGGCCGGACGTTTCGGTTGGGCGGATCCACCCCCCAACACCAGGTCAACGAATGCGAAGTGGTCGAACTGACCGGCAACCGCCTCCTGCTGAACATGCGCAACTACGATCCCGCCCGGCGCACCCGCCAGCAGGCGGTGAGTGCCGACGGCGGCGCCACGTGGTCGGAGCAACGGCACGTGCCCGAACTCGTCGAGCCGATCTGCCAAGCCAGCATTCGACGTTACTCCTGGCCCACCGCCGACCGCGCCGGCGTGATCCTGTTCGCAAACCCCGCCAGCACCAACCGCGAGCGTCTCACCGTCCGCGCCAGCTTCGACGAAGGCGATACCTGGCCCGTGAGCCGGTTGCTCGACGCCCGGCCCAGCGCCTACTCCTGCCTGGCCGTGCTGTCCGATGGTCGCGTGGGAATTCTCTACGAAGCGGGCGCTCAGAGCCCGTATGACAACCTGGTCTTCGCCCGGTTTCACCTCGAGTGGCTGACGGGAGGACGCTTTCCATGAACCGTCAGGTAGGGCGCCCTCTCCGAGGGCGCCGGATGAGTATGCGCATGAACCACCTGTTTCCGGCGCGATGCGGAGATCGCGCCCTACCTTCCACTGGTTCATGAACCCAGCCCGCGTCCGTGCCACCAGAACAGGCCCAGCCCGATCCAGATCAGAGCGAACCCGGCCATTCGCGCCGCGCCGAACGGCTCATGGTAGCACAGCACCCCGAGCAACAGGGCGCAGGTCGGGGAAACGTATTGCAGGAGGCCCATCGTCGAGAGGCGCACCTTGCGCGCCGCCGCAGAGAATAGCAGCAGCGGCAGAGCGGTCACGACTCCGGCGCCAACCAGCAAGGCATTGGTCAGCGCGTCGCTGTGACCCAGAGCGCCTTTCCCCTGGAGCTCGGCCCCGCAGAGCCAGGCGAATGCCGGCACCAGGACTACTCCGGTCTCGAGCGTCAGACCGGGAACCGCGGAGGCCTGCGCCTGCTTCTTCACTAGGCCGTAGAAGCCAAATGTGACCGCCAGCACCACCGCAATCCACGGGAGCCGACCCGCTAGCACTGTGAATACCGCCACGCCACCCACGGCCAACCCAACCGCCACCCACTGGGCCCGCGCCAAGCGCTCGTGGAGGACCACCACTCCCAGGAACACGCTTACCAGCGGGTTGACGTAGTAGCCGAGACTGGTCTCGACGATGCGGTCGGTGTTCACCCCGTAAATGTACGTCAGCCAGTTCACCGTCAGCAGCGCCGCCGCCACCGCATGGTAGCGCAGCGTCCGACCGTCCCGCGCCAACTCAGCCAGAAGCTTCCACTCCCTACGCACCGTGACCACTCCGCACAAGAGAATGAAGCTCCAGAAGATCCGGTGCGCGAGAATCTGCGTCGGGGGCACTGCCTGCACAGCCTTCCAATAGACCGGCAGCAGCCCCCACACAACATAGGCCGATATCGCTTGCAGAATCCCCGAGCCCGGTTGACGCACGCGCTCATCTAAGCCCATCCCGCAGGAGCGGCGCCAGGGATTTGTGCGTCCCATACGTGATTGGGAGGTTCAGGGTTCACGGTTGGGAGGTTGGCTGCTGATTCGCCGA
>CAYSPU010000312.1:0-6103 GCA_964432995.1 uncultured Verrucomicrobiota bacterium | reverse complement strand
CGAACTCGCAGCCGCCATACCACCGTCTGCGTGGGTAGCCTTCCGCATACTTGTTGGTCAGCACCGATCCCTGGGCCCGCATCACGGCCGGGCTGGTGAAGTTCTCGCTGGCGATGAGCTCGATGTTCTCTTGTTGCCGCCGGGTTTCCTGGCGAATGGCCTCGGCGATTTCGGGGTCAACGGTCTCGAGGCGGCGATCGGCGGGCGGCTCGAGCTTCCGGAGGCGCCGTTCGTGGCGGCCTCCCTCGAAGCCGGCGTCGAGGAAGGCATCGACCAGTCGGGCGGCGGTTTCGATGGCGAGGCCTTCGGCCCCCAGGCAGAGGATGTTCGCGTCGTTGTGACGGCGCGCGAGGGCGGCGACCTGTTCGTCGACGGCGACGGCGGCGCGGATGCCGGGGACCTTGTTGGCGGCGATGCTCATCCCGACACCGGTCTTGCAGACCAGGATCCCGAGGTCGTGACGACCGGCCGCCACCTCCGCCGCGGCGGCCTGCGCGTAGTCAGGGTAGTCCACCGAATCGACCGAGCGCGTGCCCAGGTCGGTGACCCGGCAGCCGCGGGTTTCGAGGTGGGCTTTCAGAGCCTCCTTGAGGGCGAAGCCCGCGTGATCGGCCGCCAATACCAGCGAGACGGATTTCGTGGCGGCGGTAAGTCCCGCAGGAACCGATGATGTCTGGTCAATGAATCTCAGCATGGAGACAATTCCCTGTTCAATCTGGTCGCGGCACCCCCGGTAGACCTCAATCGATCCCCCGATGGGGTCGGAGATGTCCTTCTCGAAGGCCTCCAGAGTGTCGTCAAACTCCCGGAGCAAGAAGGCCTTCTCTGCCGCTTGCGGATAGAGCAGCACGATCGCGTCGACGTGCCCGCGGGTCATGCCGAAGATGTAATCGGCCTGTCGCACGAGTTCCCCGGTGAGCATGCGGCTGCGCTCGTCCGCGATGTCCACCCCCAGTTCTTTCATCACCTGGATGGCGTTCGTGCTGGGAGGCTGCCCATTGATGGCGCCAACGCCAGCCGAGAGCACGCGGAAATCGTTGCGGTCCCGGACGGCCTGGCGGAAAAGCCCGGCGGCCATGGGGCTGCGACAAACGTTGCCCGTGCAGATAAAAAGTACCGTTTTCATGGGCGCAGCAACCGATTCACCTTGGTGGGCGTGTGCCAAAAGTCAACGGCGAAGTGCCTGCGGAGAGCCTGGACACGGTTGGCGCGGAGCACGCGAGCGGGACTCCGCATCGAACCGAGATCGGGCGCATCGGGAAGGGGATTCTCCCCGCAGCCATCCGGAGGTCGCGCTACCTGGCCGCGGCACCTGGTGGTTCCTTCGCCGGCTCCGGTCCCGCCAGCGCCGTGGCGATCGCCGAAGCCTGATCGGGAACGACGGCGACGATGGCCGTGCGCACCGCCTCCCGGTTCAGGGAAGGGACCCGGGCGATCGCCCGGGCGATGGCCACCGCGGATTGCGGCAGCGCCCGGCAAGCGGTGGCGGCGGCGGCGGGCGCCAGGACCGGCGTGCGAATGGCGACTGCCGCCACGGTGTGTGGCACCGCCGCAGCCTTCCGCTCCACCACAACCGCGAGCACGGCCGTCAGGACGTTCGTCTGCTCCTCCCGCGGGGCCCCGGCAACCAGGCCGGACGCACGCGCGGCCAGGTCCGACACCGCCACTTCCTGCAGGAGGTTCTTCGCCGCGGCCACCTGTTCAGATGTCTGCCCCAGAACAGGGCTGCAACCGAGCGCCAAGCCCAGTGCCGTGATCAACCAGAGTCTGTTTCGCATTTGTTGCATGTGCCATCTCCAGGCCCCACCGACCGGTGTCTCGCCGGTCGCTATCAGGTGCTTTCCTCTAACACAGGACGGCAATAGGCACCACCGGAAAACACCACCGGAACCGCAGTCTGCCGCATTGACAATACCCCCGGCGGATGGAGGATTCCGTCCGCCAACAAACCCCGAACCGAACCACCCGTCACCTCCAGCTCCCTATGCCCACCAAACAGATCATCCGTCCCCAAGGCGCGCCGCCGGCGGTTGGCCCCTACAGCCAGGCCGTCCGACTTGGCGACCTGCTCTTCTCCTCCGGCCAGATCCCCCTGGATCCAGCCAACCCGGGGGCGCCCATCACCGGCGACATCCAGGCGCAGACCGCCCGCGTGTTGGACAACCTGGAGGCCATCCTTCGCGACCAGGGCCTCACCTTCGGGCACGTCGTGAAATCCACGGTCTTCATGGTCGACCTTTCGGAGTTTGCGGCCATGAACGAGGTCTACGCCCGACGTTTCCCCACGGATCCGCCGGCCCGTTCCACGATCCAGGTGGCTGCTCTCCCGCGGGGGGCGCGGGTCGAAATCGAGGTCGTGGCGCATTACTAGAGTCCTTGAAGTTCAGAACACGTTGTTGACAGATCAAGTTCTGCACTCGGCGTTCCAGGATTCAAGGACTCTATAGGCGAGGCGGCGGCAGGGGCGGAACCGAATGGCCGTCAGATGTCCGAGTGAAGTTGAACAGCCATGGCCTGAGGCGCCGCCTCGCTGGGGGGAATTGGCCCGGGCCAGCCCCGTAACGCGGCTGACCCGGGCGATCACCGTTTCGCCAGCCTGCCACTCGCCGCGACGCTGCGAGCGGTGGCCCAGGTCATTCCATCGGCGCGGCTTCTTCTCCCTTCTTCTCCTTCGGCGGCGACGCCGCCTTCTTCCCGGCGTTGAGCGTGACGATCTCCCACTCATTGTTGGCATTGGCACGGGCGAGCCCCCCCACGGACTCGCCGGTGCGCAATTCCCCGAGAGTGATTGGTTTGCCGTCCCTGTTGATCCGGGAAGCGGTGGTCACCAGCATCCGGCGCTGTTTCTCCTTGCCGGATAGCGCGATAGTCCGCGCCGTGGTGTCAATCTCCGCCAGCTTTCCCCGGAAGGGCATCTGTTTGGCGCGCTCCTTCCTGGCGGTAGCGCTGGTGGCCGGGGCCCCGGCGGCGTCGGCGGCGCGGGCATGAAAACCAGGCGTGAGCAATGCAAACCCGAGAACGCATGCGATCAGGGTGTGTTTCATAGATATGGACGTGTTTGGTTGGTTGTTTTGTTTTTGGAATAGCGAGCGGAACCAGTAACCGCTCCTTTCCTCCTTGCCCGCCGCTTATACGCCCGCGCTCGCGACGGTGTCAACCACTTCGTTCACCACGATTCTTACCGCAGTACATCCGGAGGTTGTCCGTCACCGGTCCCCGTTGGTGGGCGGGCAACACCGTTGCCCGCTCAGCGATGGGGAAACCGGTTCTGGGAGCGGCCAGACGGTGCTGGCCGCCCACCGACAACCCGGGCACGCACCGCTTCTACCGGTGCTGTGCGAAGAACGCGAGAATGTCGTCGAACATCTGCGAAGTGATGGTGTGCGTCACCCCCGGGTAGACCTTGAACTGGGCGTTGGCGCCCACCGACTCGTAGATCGCCTGGGCAATCGGCCAGCGCTGGGCCAGGAGCGGGTTGGACGAGCAGCTCAGCCACTGGCAGATCGCATCCCGCTCCTCCGCAGTCATGCCGCGGGTGTCCAAAGCGTCGTTGGTGTCGGCGCCGCCCACGTAGATGTAGAGCGCCACCTGCCGGAACGCATCCAGATCGAATGGCTGCCCGGTCAGCGCCTCGACGTCGTGAATCCCCACCGCGTACCTCAGGACGCGCCCCTCCCAGGAACCAACCGGAGCAAGGGGCCAACCCCCGGGCGATCCCGGCGCGGCGGCTTTGACACGGTCCGGGTGGAGCAACGCAAAGCGACTGGCGAAGGCGCCCGAGGCGGAGAATCCCATCATGAAGACACGCCGATCCATGGTGTGCCCGAGGGCGGCCAACCGTTCGAGGGCATCGTCGATCATGGCCACCATTTGGAGGTCGATCCGTTGCAGGCCCGACCACTGACTCGAAAGGCTGTAGCGGTCCAACGCGTGAATGTAGATGCCTCCCGACTCGGGCACCTGCGGTGTCATCGGACGAGGAAACACGGGCACCAACAAGGGCGACCGCAGTCTCAGGGCGAACAAACTGCGCGCTTTCATGATGCCGACGGCGGCACTCTCGTGCACCCAGGGATCGTCGCTCCAGGTGCCGGTGTTGTTCGGCTCCACCAACAGGGTGGCGGGCGGCTCCACGCTTGGCGGCACAAACAGTTGGTAGGGCCAGCAAAAACCCCGCGCCGGATTGGCATCGACCCGGATCACCGGCGGATCCGCCGTGGTGAACCGCAGGACATACTCATTCGCGAGCTGCTGCCCCGCCGCGGTGTGAAAGAACGCGGATGGAGTGCGGATGTACACGCTGGTGCCGAAGATCGGCGTGCCGGCCGTGTCGCGCCGCAGATAGAAGGTCCGCCCATCCTCCGACCACGACGGCGTCCACGGCATCCAATTCAGGCTCTCCACGCCGCCGGACTTCATCATGGGCTCGCTGAAGCGCAGTTCGATGGTGTCGAAGAGGGGATCCACCGCGAGGGCGTTGCCGGCGGGCACGCTCGAAACCACGTGCGACCCTTGCATCGCCGCCAGTGCAGTCGTAAACGAGTAGCTGGCGGCGGCGACCGGGTTCCCTTGTTCATCGGCAAAGCCTTTGCCGTTCGGGTTCAGCGTGAAGCGCAGCGTGGTGAGCGTCGGCAAGAGCGAGTCGGCGGTGAACCGGTGGATCTCCACCGTGCGCCGGTCGGCCGACCACGTCGCATACGACCCGCCCCATTGTTGGTCGACGGTCCACGCGACCGTCCCCGCCATCGGCCGGTCAAAGGTGATCCGAATGCTGCCCAGGTCCGCGGGCACGTCGACCGCGCCACCCGCCGGCTCGGCGGCCACGATCCGCGGCGCGCCGATGTCCGCCTCCGTTGTCGTGCCGATCCGATAGAACTGCTGCGGCCCTTCGGGAGAGGGAATGACCATCTGAAACAAGGGGGGAGTGACACAACTGGCCGTGACAGCGCCCCACGGGGACCACTCCGCGCCGGCATCCAACCCCCCGCGGCTCTCCAGCGTGAACAACTCGGACGCCGGAGTGTCGGTGAAGAGAATCCGCAGGCGCCCGTCAGGATCGAGTTCGGTGCGGGTGATGGTGACGGCGGCACGCAGCCACACAGACAGCGCCATCCCGAGAAGCAGGATGGAGACCACCGGAAGCCGAGAAGTCGTTAACCGAAAGTTCATGGGAGAGAAACGGGTTTTGGCTGCTCGCTTGCGAAAACTAGATTTCGGCCCTCGAAGCGGCAAGCGCAATCGGATCGCAATCGGATCGCTCCCCGTCGAATGGGCTTGGACAGCGGTTCACCGCGGCAGAATGCCCAGCCACTCCGCCGTCCCGCGCAACACCGCCCACGTCCCCTCCCCGCCCCACCTCAGCGCGTCCGCGATCCGCACTCCGACCAGCGTGGGCAGCCCGACCAGCAGAACCAGGACGTTCCCCAGCCAGATCACCACCGCCGAAAACAGGTAGCCCTGGCTCGTGATGTCCGTCTGCTCCGCCTGCAACGCGTGCCACGTCAGTGTGACGTGAAAACCGTAGGCCGCGCCCAGCAGCAGCAGGAACCCGGTTTGGCAATGCGGCCAGGTCCAACACCGGCACACGACGGCCCCGATCGCGAACACCACCACCGCGTAGAGCGGAAAGAAATACGGCGCCAGCGTGATCACGAAGTTGTTCTTCGTGATCACCACCTGCCCGCCCCGCGACGACACCTTCATCCGCCGCACGCGGCCCTCGAACAGCCAGGCCCACAGCGCATGCGTCAGCTCGTGCCCGAGAACGTAGACCCACATCGGGCGCGGCAGCAGCAGATAGATCACCCACCAACACGCGAACCCGGCGACGAGCAGCACCCACACCGTCTCCACCGCCCCGGCCGCCCGCAGCAACCGGTACAAGGCCGCCCCCGCTCCCATGCACACCGGCAACAGCAAGAGCGCCACCACCTGCTTCAACCACTTCGACATGCCAGGAGCATCCTCCAGGAATGAACCCCACCTTGTCAGTTGCTTTCTCGGGAACACGGATGACTTCACTGTTCAGGCAATGGGGTCGCATCTAAATAGTTGACAATAGATTCCTGAGCTTCGCCACAAAGCGCTTGCGCTCCGGGTCCTC
>CAYSPU010000311.1:4713-6168 GCA_964432995.1 uncultured Verrucomicrobiota bacterium | reverse complement strand
CAGCCCCCGGGATCCTCGCGTAAGCGGCGCTCCGAGTTGACAATCTGAAGGCCTGACCCCGAGGCCCGACGAACCTCCCCCTTGGGGCCGCACACACGGTCCCCCCCACCTCTTGTCCACACCCTCCGGCCCTGACTCCGGGCTCCGGACTTCTGACTTCTGACCCCTGACTTCTGACTCCTAGCTTGTGCCGCACTGTGCCCGCTGGCGCAGGGCGTGATCCACGAGCACCAACGCGGTCATGGCTTCGACGATCGGAACCGCCCGCGGCAACACACACGGGTCGTGCCGGCCCCGCGCCTTCAGCGTCGCGTTGTGCCCGCGGACATCAACGGTGTCCTGCTTCTGCAGAACGGTGGCCACCGGTTTGAAGGCGACGCGGAAGTAGACGGTCTGGCCATTCGAGATGCCACCCTGGATTCCACCGGAGCGGTTGGTCACCGTGGTGACGCGACCGCGCTGGGCACGGAAGGGGTCGTTGTGCTGCGTGCCCGTCAGACGGACGCAGTCGAAGCCGGAGCCGACATCGAAGCCCTTGGCGGCGGGCAGGCTGAGCATGGCCTTGGCAAGGTCGGCTTCGAGTCGGTCGAAGACCGGTTCGCCCCAGCCGGGTGGCACGCCGCGCGCCACCCCGACCACGATGCCGCCCACGGTGTCGCCCGCCCGCCGGACCCGTTCGATGAGGCGAATCATGCGCTCGGCGGCACGGCGATCGGGGCAGCGCACCAGGTTGGATTCGACGGCGTCCGCCTGGGCTTTGTCCGGATCGATATCGGCTTGGATGCGGTGGACTTGCTGGACGTAGGCGAGAACGGAGACGCCGAAGTGCTCGCGCAGGATCTTGCGGGCGACGGCGCCGGCGGCAACGCGGCCAATGGTCTCGCGGGCGCTGGTGCGCCCGCCACCCTGCCAGTTGCGGATCCCGAACTTCGCCTGATAGGTGTAGTCCGCGTGCGAGGGCCGGAACTTCTGCGCCATCTCGTTATAGGCCTCCGGGCGCGCGTCTTCGTTCCGCACCCAGAGGGAAATCGGTGTTCCCAACGTGCGGCCTTCGAACGTCCCGGAGAGGATCTCCACGGTGTCGGCTTCCGTGCGGGGTGAGACGATCTTCGACTGGCCGGGGCGCCGGCGGTCCAGGTCCGGTTGAATGTCAGCCGCAGTCAACTCCAGTCGGGGTGGACAGCCGTCGATGACGACGCCGACTCCGCCGCCGTGTGATTCGCCCCAGGTGGTGATCCGGAAGAGCTGGCCAAAGGTGTTGCCCATAGGCATAGAGTGGGCGAAAAGCGTTGCGGGGTCAAATCCCCGGGCGAACGCATCTGACGCCGCCCCCAAGTCGCCGGCTCAACCCTTCCGGACCGCGGGTCCTCTGACCCGCAGCAAAGCGCACACACCCTTGCCTGCGGCTCAAGACGAGCCGCGGTCCGAAACCTTGCGGGCTGGCGACCGCCCAAC
>CAYSPU010000311.1:0-4613 GCA_964432995.1 uncultured Verrucomicrobiota bacterium | reverse complement strand
ACCGCGGGTCCTCTGACCCGCAGCAAAGCGCAGACACCCTTGGCTGCGGCTCAAGACGAGCCGCGGTCCGAAACCTTGCGGGCTGGCGACCGCCCAACCACACCCGCACACCGGCCAGCGCTTCCGGACCGCGGGTCCTCTGACCCGCAGCAAAGCGCAGACACCCTTGGCTGCGGCTCAAGGCTTGACTCGGCGTCCACCGCTCTGCTCCCCAGCGTTTGCATGGGATCCCTCCGCCGGGGGGGTGGGATCTTCCCGGAGCCGACCGCGCGCTCGTCCGCAGGGGCAAAGACCGAGCTGCGACGGGGGACAACCGAGCCTCCAGCGCCACTTGCCCGAGGATCCGGGGCCGGAGTTCCCGCTTGCGCAAGATTGGCCGAGGGGCCTAGGGTGCCATGGCGGGTGACGGGGGTGTTTGGGTTCTGCCCGTTGCTTGCTGGTGAGGGCGGGCAAGAGCGTTGCCCGCGAGGGTGCTCGGAGCTCGGCTGGACCGTATCGGCCGCGCACGGCGCTGGCTTGCGGCAATGCGGTGGGAGTGGAAGCAGGGTGGAATCAATATGTCTGCGGCGGATGCATCTTCCGTTCCAGACGCAGGTTGCACGGGGCGGTGCCTGGTGTTAGGTTCCGCCCAACGATTGGCAGGCGCATGGCGAACGACAAACCAAGAGATCCCGGCCGGGGAGACCGGCGGCCGACCGAACTGCGTGTTCCCCCGAGGAACTGGCTGATCTGGATCGGTATTCTGGCGTTGCTCCCGTTGCTGTGGCGGTTCCACGACCAGATGGATACGCGCTACCGCACGCTCTCGTACACCGAGTTCAAGGGCTTGGTCGAGTCGAACCTCGTCGTCAAAGGCGTCATCAGCTACAACCCGCAGTCCGAGTATCTCCACGAAATCACCGGGAAATACAACGAGCCCGCGAAGGAGGGTGTGGCCGCCAAGGAAGTGGCCTTCCGCGCGAAGATCCGTCTGCTGCCGGACCTGGAGAAGAAGGTGCTCGAGTCCGGGGTGTTCGAAACGGTGGAGCCGAACACGCTGCTGTTGGGGATCCTCTATTCGTTGTTGCCGTTTCTGCTGTTGGCGGCGCTGATCTGGTTTGTGCTGGTGCGCCAGATCCGGATGGCCGGCAAGGGCGCCCTGAGCTTCGGCAAAAGCAAGGCCCGCCTCCTGAACCGCGAGCGGAACAAGACCACCTTCAAAGACGTCGCGGGGATCGAAGAAGCCAAGGAAGAAGTCCAGGAATTGGTCGAGTTCCTCAAAGATCCCAAGAAGTTTCAAAAGCTGGGTGGGCGCATCCCGAAGGGGATCCTGATGGTCGGGGCGCCGGGCACCGGCAAAACTCTCCTCGCCAAAGCGATCGCCGGCGAGGCCGACGCCTCCTTCTTCAGCATCAGCGGCTCCGATTTCGTCGAGATGTTCGTCGGCGTCGGCGCCAGCCGCGTCCGCGACATGTTCGAGCAGGCCCGCAAGAACACACCCTGCCTGGTCTTCATTGACGAGATCGACGCCGTCGGCCGCAGCCGCGGCCACGGTCTGGGCGGCGGCAACGATGAACGGGAGCAGACCCTCAACGCCCTGCTCGTCGAGATGGACGGCTTCGACACCCAGGAAGGGATCATCATCATCGCGGCCACCAACCGGCCGGACGTGCTCGATCCGACCCTGCTGCGCCCCGGCCGTTTCGATCGCCAGATCACGGTGAATCTGCCGGACGTGCGCGGCCGCGAGGCCATTCTGAAGGTGCACGCGCGCAACGTGAAGCTCGACCCCGGCGTCGATCTGGCCGTGATCGCGCGGGGAACACCGGGCTACTCGGGAGCGGAGCTGGCGAACCTGCTCAACGAAGCCGCGCTCCTGGCCGCGCGCCTCAACAAGAAGGCCATCACCATGCCGGAACTCGAAGAGGCGCGCGACAAGGTCCGCTGGGGCCGCGAACGCCGCAGCCTCGCCATGACCGACGAGGAAAAACGCAGCACCGCCTGGCACGAAGCCGGTCATGCCCTCGTCAACGTGCTGCTCAAACACACCCACCCCCTCCACAAAGTCACCATCATCCCCCGCGGCCAATCCCTCGGCTCGACGATGTCGCTCCCCAAGGACGACGTCCTCAACCGCCGCCGCAAGGAAATGCTGGACCTCATCGCCGTGGCCATGGCGGGCCGCATCGCCGAGGAACGGATCTCCGGCGATATCTCCACCGGCGCCGCCGGCGACATCCAGCAGGCAACCCAACTGGCGCGCGCCATGGTCTGTCACTGGGGAATGAGCGACAAGCTCGGCATGGTCCAATACGGCGAGAACAACGAATACATCTTCCTCGGCCGGGAGATGATCCGCAGCAAGGAATACAGCGAGAAGACCGCCGAGGAGATCGACCTCGAGGTCAAGCGGATCATCGACGAAGGCTATCGCGTTGCATCCGATTTGATCGAGCAGAACCAGGACAAGCTCGAGCTCATCGCCCGGACGCTGCTCGAATACGAGACTCTGGACGGCAGCCAGGTCGAGGAAATGGTCCGCACCGGCCAGTTCGCGTCGCGTGCCGACACCGGCACCCCGCCTCCGCCCGAGTCCCCATCCCCCGTGGCGGCGGCCGATGCGGCCAAAGCAACCCCGCCCAAACTCGACCCGGGCTTCAGCCATCCCGCCCCGGCCACCGCCTGACCTGGCGTTCTCCCCGGTGCTTCGCTCCGAAACCCCGAGGTCATGAAGATCATCGCACCCTCGCTCCTGGCGGCGGACAGCGGACGCCTGCTGGCCGAGGCGCAACGCGCGGCTCGAGCCGGCGCCCAGTGGCTCCACCTGGACATCATGGACGGCCACTTCGTCCCCAACCTCTCCTTCGGGCCCGAATTGCTGCGCACCCTCCGGCCCGAACTCCGCTCCTTCTTCGATGTCCACCTGATGTGTTCCCGGCCGGAAATCCTGATCGAACGTTTCGCCGAGGCCGGCGCCGACCAAATCACCGTGCACGTCGAACTCGACGCCAAGGTGACACCCTTGATCTGGAAGATCCGGTCGCTGGGACGCAAGGTCGGCCTCGCCATCAACCCGCCCACCAGCATGGAACACGTGGAACCGTTCCTCGACCAGATCGACCTGCTCCTGGTCATGACGGTGAACCCCGGCTTCGGAGGCCAGTCGTTCATCACGGAAACAGTCCCCAAGATCCAGCAGGCCGATCGATGGCGCGAAGCCCGCGGACTCTCCTTCCGCCTCCAGGTCGACGGCGGAATCAACGACGACACCGCCGCGGAATGCGCCGCCGCCGGTGCGGATACCTTCGTGGCCGGTACGGCCCTCTTCCGGCATCGCAACCTCGCTGCCGCCCTGCGACGCATGCAGAAAGCCGTCGACCGCGCCGCCCTGCCGGCAAACCATCTGCGCCTGCGCCACGCCGGCTGAACTCCGCACCAAGTCGGCATCCCCGCAAACGGGGGTCAGACTATAGCACGGGGCACGGCCGAGCAGGTTTCGCCACACGCCAAGTGCCTCTCTGCGCCACGTCCGGGGGGACGCACAACCAAGAAACAGAGACGCGAAGGAAGTCGGGGGCGAACTCGAAGCCCGACATCTTCCCTCCGCCCCCATCCCGTTCCTTTGTGCGTTCGCGTCTTTGTTGTTCAACCCCTCTGAAGTGTTTCGGTGACCGACCGTGGGGGGATAACAACGAAGAAACAAAGACGCGAAGGGGAAGGGATTGGGCTCGGATGGGTCCGCTGCTGTCCGTTTCGGGAACCAGGCAGGGCGTCAACCGCCGGCCCCTTGTTCCTTCATGTCTTTGTTGTTCCTCCCCCTCCGACAGCAGGTGCGCAGGTTTGGAACGGAAGACCGCAGAGGACCGCAGAGTGAGAGGGCCCGGGGAGACCAGCTTCTCCGCGGCCTACTCGCGGCGGAGAAAGAGCGCCGCGAAAAGGCGCGGAAGGCGCAAAAGCGGAGGATGGCGTCAGGCGGCGGGTTCGTGTGGAGAGGCTTCTGCCGGGCCGGTGGGGGTGCCGTTGGCGCCGCCGGTCAAGGCGAGCACGGCGCGGTCCGGTTGCAGAAACCGGTCGGCCACCCGTCGCACGTCCTCCAGCGTGACCGCTTCGTAGCGGGCGTCCTCCGTCTCCCCAAAGGCGTAGCCCAGGCCGTAGAGTTCGTCCAGCGCCATGCTCATCGCTTGGTGGCCCAGGTCCTGTCGGGCGATCTTCCGCTGCCCGATGATCTTCGCCTGTGCGCGATGCAATTCGTCGGCGGTCAGGCCTTCCGAGGCCAGCAGGCGGGCTTCGGCGAGCAGTTCCTGTTCGACTGCCGCCGCCTTGTCCGGGGTGGTGCCCGCATAGAACCCGAAATAACCGGGCAAGAGCCCGACGAAGTTCTGCGCGCCGACGTAGTACGCGAGACCGAGCTTCTCGCGGACTCGCAGGAAGAGACGCGAGCCGAGGTCGCTGCAGGCTTCCTGAAGGATCTCCAGCGCGAAGCGGTCGGGATCGACGAGGGTGGTTCCCGGAAAGCCGAGCACGAGAACGGCTTGCTTCTTGTCGCGGACTTCGACGACGCGCTGGAGGCCCGCGGCGGGGATCGCGGGTTGATCGGCGGGGGGTGGGGGGGTGGCGGGCGCGGCAGGTTGCTG
>CAYSPU010000310.1:0-6220 GCA_964432995.1 uncultured Verrucomicrobiota bacterium | reverse complement strand
ACTCGAATTTCCTCATTCCAAAGTACCAATCTATTTCAGGACGGGACCCCATTCTGCATTCTTCATTCTGCATTCTGCATTGCCCCTCACTGGTCTCGCCGCATGGACGCCCGTTCGGCGATCCAAGGGCAGTCGCGGGGTCCGTTGCGGGTCCCGCTGATTCCTTTGCGGAGGGTGTCGGGGTCGAGCCACTTGTGGATCTCGGCGTGACCGTCGGCGAAGCTCATTCCGCTGGCGCCGTTGTGGTAGATGGCCGGCAGGTTGCCCCAGGCGCCGGCGACATTCACATAGACCAGGAAGTAACCGTCATCGATGCTCTCCTCCCGTTCGTCGATGAACACGAACTGCTGGGAGGGGCTGCGGACGTCGCCGAGCCGGCGGTAGGTCCACCATTCCTTGTCGATCTCGGCTGTGTGCCAACTGTTGCCGTTCATGCAGCCGTTCATGGAGATGCTGCGTGTGCGGTAGTATTTTCTGCCGGCGATGGTCACCTGGAAGCGGTCGGCCGGGCATTTGTAGATGGCGAGCGAGTTGTTGTAGGGATAGAGCTTGCCGTCCGGCGGCATCAGCAGGTTCACGTTGGTGCAATCGGACAGGTTGACCGGTCCTTCGGACGTGTGGATCCATCCGCCCACCCAACCGCCGCGCGCGGTGCCGTCGACGTTCGCGACCAGGAGGCCGTCGTTGTCCTCGGCGTACATGATCCATGCGAGACCGAGTTGTCGGCCGTTATTGATGCAGGCGATGCCGAGGGCCTTGGTTTTGGCTTTGGCCAGGGCGGGCAGGAGCATGCCGGCCAGGATGGCGATGATGGCGATCACGACCAGCAGTTCGATGAGCGTGAACGCCGGGACCCGGGTGTTGCATGGCCTCTTCATGGGAGTCTCTCTGCGAACCTACCGCGGCACGCTTTCGTGTCAATCCGCCGCTGACGACTGAACGGACTTGCGCGGCAAGGAGAAGGAGAAGGTGGCGCCCCGGTCCACGGCGGCTTCGGCCCAGACCCGCCCCCCGTGCCGGTGGATCACCCGCTGGACGATCGCCAGGCCCACCCCGGTTCCCTCGAACTCCTTCTGGCTGTGCAAGCGTTCGAACACCCCGAAGAGCTTCGCGGTGTACTGCATGTCAAAGCCGACCCCGTTGTCTCGCACCCAATAGACCGACTCCCTGCCCCGCGACTCCCCTCCCACCTCGATCACCGCCTGCTCTCGTTTCCCGGTGAACTTCACCGCGTTGGACAAGAGATTGATCCACACCTGCCGCAGCAGGTTGGGGTCGCCCACCGCCGCCGGCATCGGCCCCACCCGGATGTCGATCGGCCCGCGCTTCTCCGGTGTCTTCAGTTCGTGGAAGGCGGTGCGCGCCAGGGCTTCCATGTCGATGGGGCGCCACTGCATCTCGGTACGGCCAAAGCGGGAGAAGGTGAGCAGGTCGTCGATCAACTGCCCCATGCGCCGGGTGTTGTTCAGGATCACGCCGCAGACGCGGTGACCTTCCGCGTCGAGCACCCCGGCGTAGTCCTCCGTCAGGATCCGGGTGAAGCCGTCGATGGACCGCAGCGGGGCGCGCAGGTCGTGGGAGACGGAGTAGGCGAAGGCTTCGAGTTCCTTGTTGGCGGCGGCGAGTTGGGCGGTGCGTTCCTCGACCCGCTGTTCGAGTTCTTCGTTGAGCTTCTGGATCTGCTGCTCCGCCAGGATGCGCACGGTGATGTCGTGCCCGGTCCCCAAGACGCCCGTGATGGCCCCCTGGCTGTTGCGGAACGGCACTTTGGTCGTGAGAATGGTGAGTTTCTCGCCGTTGGGGAACGCCACGGTCTCTTCCTTCTCGCGGATCTCGGCGCCGGCCAGCACGGCCAGCTCGTCGGCTCGGTAGTCGGCGGCGGCTTGCGGAGGGAAGAGTTCCTCGTCCCGCAAGCCGAGGACTTCGGCGGCGCTCTCCTTGCCGAGACGTCGGGCCAAGGCTCGGTTGACGATCAGGAATCGGCTGTCGGGGTCTTTGAGGTAGATCCCGTCGGGGAGCAGATCGATCACGGCGCGGAGCAGGGCGTGTTCGCTGGCGGCGGCTTCCTCCGCTCGCTTGCGCTCGGTGATGTCGCGATCGATTCCGCGATAGCCTCGAAACGCGCCGCTGGCATCAAAGACGGGGACGCCGTTGGTCTCCAACACCACCAGGCGGCCGTCCTTGTGCCGGTTCGTGTTCTCGAACTGCACCAGTGGATGGTGAGCCTGGAACGTGCTGACGAACTCGCTCTTCACGCGTTCGACCTCTTCGGCAGGCATGAAATCGAGGGGCGAACGTCCGAGGATTTCCGATGGTTCGTATCCCAGGAGGTCGCGGCATCGGGGGCTGGCATAGTTGTAGACACCGTTCGGGTCTATGCCCCAGACCCAGTCGGGGCTGCTCTCCACGAGCGAACGGAAACGCTCTTCACTCTCCCGCAGCGCCTCCTCGACCCGCTTGCGTTCGGTGATGTCCACGAGCACACCGATGGTGCCATTGTAGGCGCCGGCTTCGTCGCGCAAGGCGATGTGGGAGGCCTCGAACGTGCCCCCGGCGGGGAAGGACAGTTCTTCGGTGAAGGTCTCGCCGGCGAGCGCCCGGCGCAGGGCGGCGATGGCTTTGGGCTGGTCGCCGTAGACCTCGAAGACGGTTTGGCCCACGATCTGGCCGGGTCGGAGGCCCAGGCCGGTGAGTCCTCTGCCCTCCGAGAGGGTGAAGACCCCGTGGCGATCGAAGCTGTAGAGCACGATGGGGGCACCGGTCACGACGGTCTGGAGGCGCTGCATGCTCTCGCGCAGAGCCTCCGCAGCTTTCTTGCGTTCGGTGACGTTGAGCTGCATACCCCAGACGCGCGTGAGCTTCCCGTTCTCGACGGTCCCCGTGTAGCTCTCCACGATGTGGATGGGGGCGCCTTCGGCGCTGTAGTCGGTCTCTTCCCGCTCGGTGATCCGGTAGTCCTTGGTGTGGACCAAGTCCGCCATCTGGGAGCCGCAGTTCGGGGCGAAATCTCGGACCGGCCGGCCGACCATCTGCTCGGGCCGGAGCCCGTACATTCGTGCGAGCGCGGCGTTCACTTCGGCAATGACCGCGTGCTGGGCGATTTCCATTTCCAGCCTCTCGCGTGGCAGGTCGACACTCACCGGCGGGACCAGATCGATTCGGAAGATGCCCTCGCTGGCGTTGGCCACGAAGTTCCGGTAGCGCTCGCCACTCTGCCGCAGCGCCTCTTCCACGGCATGGGCTTGGATGACTTGGGAAGTCGTCTTGGCGAGCATCTCCAGGAACACCACTTCCTCGGGCGAAAGCGCCTGTTGGGAGAACAACGCCAGCACGCCGACGGGCTTGCCCTCCGCCGAGCTCAGCCGGTAGCCGGCGAATGCCACCAGCCCCAGCTCCTTGGCCCAGGCGTGGTTATGAACCCGCGGGTCATGTTGAACGTCATTGGTGACGAAGCCAATATCCTCGCCGGTGGCCACGCGGCCGATCTTGTAGCTCCCCAGGGGAACACGCCGGTGGCTCTCTCCGTCCATGTGGGTGTAGCGCCCCGAACTGGCCACCAGATGCAGGCAGCAGCCGCGGTCACGACAGACGTGCGGGCCGTCGACCACCGGCGCATGGCAGCACCCGGCTTCGCACCGATCGCTCGGCCGGACCAGCCAGATGCGGGCGAAATCCGCGCGCAGAGTCTGGACGAGCGTCTCCGTCACGGACTTGAGCTTCTCCTCGAGGGTCTGCGGCATCAGCAACTCCTCCTTCAAGGCGTTGAGACTGAGGATGCGCTGCTCTTCCCGGCGGCGCTCGGTGATGTCGCGCGCGGCGGCGAAGATGAGGCCGCCCGCGGGATAGGAACGCCATTCGATCCATCGATAGGAACCGTCGCGGCAGCGATACCGGTTCACGAAATTCAACACTGCATTCTGACTGCTCAACTCCCCCACGGCCGCCAGCGTGGCAGCCTGATCGTCCGGATGAACGAGTTCGAGGAACCGCCGACCTTCGAGCTCGTGGAGGGGATAGCCCAGGACCTTCTCCCATTGCGGATTCAGGCGCCGGAAACGGCCCTCGAGATCCGCAATGCACAGAAGATCGAGAGCCACCGTGAAGAACCGATCCAGTTCCTCTGTCTTCTCCCGCAGAGCTTCCTGCACGAGATTCCGCTCGGTCACGTCGCGGATGGTCACCAACAGCCCCCGGATTCCCGGATGGTCGAGCAGGTTGGTGCCCAAAGCCTCCAAATCCACCCAGTGCCCCCGCGCGTGGCGGAACCGGAAGTCGGTCGGGATCCCCAGGGTCTTCCGTTCCGCGACCCGGCGCAGGGCGGCGTCCATTTTCGCCAGGTCATCCGGGAGGATGAACTCGAGCGCGTTCTTCCCCACCAGATCCCCGGGACGGTAGCCCAGGACGCGTTCGGACTGGGGGCTCATGTACACGATTCTCCCCTCGGCATCCAGCAGCACGATCACGTCGGAGGATTGCTGCACGATGGAACGAAACCGGACCTCGCTCTCTTCGAGCGCCTGCAGGGCCTGTTTTCGTTCGCTGATCTCCCGCAGGAGCAGGGTGTTGGCGCGCGAGAGTTGCTGCGTGCGCTGCTCCACCCGCTGCTCCAGCAACCCGTGCGCCTGCTGCAACCCCGCTTCCGCCTCCTGCCGCCGCCCCACCTCCAGCCGCAACGCCGCATTGGCCGCCGCCGTCTGCCGCGCCCGCCCAAAAGCGATCGCCGCCAGTAGCCCCACCAGCACCGCAATCCCCCCCATCGTCAGCCGAAACCACGGACGCTGCTCCAACGGCGTCGGAAACACCCGAAACGCAAACGCCGCCCCCCGCGCGTCGGTGTGCCCCGCCGCATCCCGGGCCCGCACCTCGAACCGGTGCGTTCCGGGGGTGAGATCCTTCCCGTGCACCGCCGCGGTCGTCGCCCGGTTGAACCGGCTCCACGGACCGCCGTCCACCCGCCACGAAAACTGGGCCACACTCCGGGCCGAGGCCGGGGTCCAGCGCTTCACGGCGCGAAACTCAAAGTGGAGTGTGCCCTCCCGCCTCATCTCCGCGGTCGAGGTCCGCAGCTCCGTCCGCGGCGGGTCATCGCCCGGCTGGAAGCGCAAGACCCCGGCCGTCGTTCCCAGCCAGACATTCCCTTCGCGATCCCGGACCAACGCGGTGACGGTGGCGTCAACCGGAAGCGGAACGAAGCCCGGTTCCTCGGCCTGTTCCGGGCGCAAGATGCTGAAGCCTCCCTGGTCGCCAAAGAGCACACTGCCGTCCAGCGCCTCGTGGCGGACGACCGACGGCGCGCGCAGAACCACTGGCCGCTGTTCCCACCGGCCCTGACGATAGAGGGCAACTCCCGGCTGCCCGCTGTCGTCTTCGAGGAACAGGAAGATGGAAGCATCCCCGGAGGACGCGTGGGACTCGAATCCGCGAGAAGCCAATTCGTCCACCCGTCGCCAGCCGGTGGATTGGTCGGCCGGCAGGTGATAGAGACCGGCAAAGCCATAGAGCCAAAGCCCGTGTCGATCGATTCCCAAACCGGGATTCGATAGCGGCGGTTTGCCCCCGGCGAACGCCTCGAGTTCCAGGCGGTCCTCCCGGGCCCGACCCAGCTCGTAGCTGCGGCCTCCCCGGTCACGGAAGATCAGCCAGATCCCTTCCCGGAGATCGGCCTCCGCAGCCCGCACCTCCTGGTTGGCCAAATCCCCTAGCGGCACCCGGCTCCAGCGCTCTCCGTCGAAGCGCGCGACCACGCATCGGCCGTCGGCATCGCGCCCATGGACCCATATCCCGCCGCGCGCATCCGGCACCCCTCGCTCCACCTGCCGCATCCCCGTCACGGATTCCGGGTAGACTGTTCTCCGGCTCCCGGCGATCCACGCCAAACCGGCATCGGTCCGAGTCCAAACGCCATCGGTTCCGTCCGCCCAGACGGCGCCGTGCGCGCCGGGCACGGTTGCGAATCCGGAACCACTCCAGATGATTACTCCCTGATCGTCGGCAAACCAGACGTTGCCCTGCCGATCCAAAAGACGCGGCCGGGGCAGACCCTCGTAACCGGCCCATTCGCCGCCATCGACTTGCCAGCGGGCCAGGCAGCCGCGGCCCGCCAGCCACGCCGCCCCGTCCGGGGCCAACCGCGCCTGCTGGATGGATGCGAAGTTCGGACGACTCTCCGTGGTGGCGATCGGCACCAGCACCCCGTCTTCCCACCGCAGCAAACGATACA
>CAYSPU010000309.1:0-6223 GCA_964432995.1 uncultured Verrucomicrobiota bacterium | reverse complement strand
GTGTCCCAGGTCCAGGTCGGTCTCCGCGCCGTCGTCGAGCACATACACCTCCCCGTGCTGATAGGGGTTCATCGTGCCCGGATCGACGTTCAGGTAGGGGTCGAATTTCTGCAGCGCGACCTTCAGCCCGCGGTTCTCGAGCAATGTGCCCAGGGAGGCGGCCGTCAGACCCTTCCCCAGCGAACTCACCACACCCCCCGTCACAAAAATGTATTTCATATCTGGTCAGGTGACGCCACGCCTCCGCGATCCTGTTCCCGGGGCGACCTCACGCCCTTGCCAGGAACCGCTCCACGCGCTCGACATCGGCCGGCACGTCCACCCCAATGCTCTCGTAATCCACCCGGGCCACGCCAATCGGGATTCCATGCTCCAGGGCCCGCAGTTGTTCGAGCTTCTCCGCCTGCTCGAGCGCCGACACCGGAAACCGCACCAACCGCAGCAGCGTCTCGCGTCGATATCCGTAAATGCCCAAATGCCTCAAAAACGAAAAGGCCGCCAACTGCTCGGTCACGGACCGTTGGGCGGCATCGCGCAGATACGGAATCGTGCGCCGCGAGAAATATAGAGCCCGGCCTTCGACGCTGACAACGACTTTCACCACGTTCGGATTGTCGTAGTCCGCCGCCTCGCGGAGTGGCGCCGCCGCCGTCGACATCTCGTTGCCGCTCAGGGCGTTCGCCACCTCATCCACCACCGTCGGGTTCATCAGCGGCTCATCTCCCTGAATGTTCACCACACCGTCACAAGCGCACCGGGCCGCCACCTCCGCAATCCGGTCGGTCCCGCTCGGGTGCTCCGGCGAGGTCATCTCCACCCGGCAAAACCGAGCGGCCACCTCGCGAATCCGCGCGTCGTCCGTGGCCACGATCACGTCGCTCAGCGACCGGGCCTGCCGACAACGCTCGACCACGTGCTGCACCAACGGCTTCCCAGCGATCAACACCAGCGGTTTGCCCGGAAACCGCGTCGAGGCGTAGCGCGCCGGAATAATGCCTAATACCCTCACAGAATCGGAGCCAGGTTGAGATCAACCGTTGCTGCCGCCGCGCGGACAGAGAGCGCCAACCAGCACTCCACGGAAACCCGCCCGCCCGCCGCGGCCATGTCGGCGTCGCGTATAACCCGCCCGCGGCCCGCTGGCAAATCAGGAATGGATGATCACACACCCGCCTTCGGACCGCCGGTCGTCTGACCCGCAGCAGAAGACGCACACCATCCCCTGCGGCTCAGAAGAGCCGCGGTCCGAAACCCGGCGGGCATTCGATCGTCCTGACACACTCGAATGCCGACTCGCCCTTCGGACCGCCCGAAGTTACCGCTCCGCTTGCCCGAGAATCCAGTCCACCGCCCCCGCCAGATCATCCACCACGACCGCCCGCCCCAACGCCGCCCCCTGCTTCCGCTCGACGTCCTTCCCGTAGCCGGTGCGGACGAGGATCGAGGCCGCGACCCCGGCATTCCACCCGCACTCGAGGTCGATCCACTTGTCCCCCACCATGTGGCACCGCGGCAGGTCGAGGCCGAATTCGTCCCGAGCATCCCACAGGAATTGGGGTGACGGTTTCCGGCCGCGGCTGGGTTGGTCCGGCGCTTCCGGCGCGGAGTAGATCCGCGCAATGTGGACGCCGTCACGAGCCAACTCGGCCAGCATCCGCCCGTTGACCCGCTCCAGGTCGTCCATGGTGAAAAAGCCGCGCCCGATGCCGGACTGGTTGGTAACCAGGATGAGAAGGTAGCCGGACTCCTGCAGCCGCCGGAGCGCCCCCGGAACGCCCGGCAGAATCTCCACCTGCGCCGGATCGCGCAGATACTCCTTCTCGGCGATGATGGTCCCGTCGCGATCCAGGAACACCGCTTTCATTCTGCCGCTCCCGGCAACTTGGAGGCAGTTGAGCGTGGGCCCCAGGACCCGGGCCGCCCCCCCCCCCCCCGGCCCCCCCCCCCCCCCCCCCGCGGAGGGGGAGAGGGATGGGGTGAGGGGGCGAGCTCCATGGAGAGGTTCATGCAAAGCCGCCTTTCCCTGGAACCAGAGTGTTTTGTGCCCATGAACCGTAGCCGCGGACGTAAGTCCGCGCAGACTTCGCGGGAGGGAGAAGTGCGCCGACGGACGTCGGCGGCTACGCGAAAATGCACGCGGTAGGGCGCGACCTCCGGGCGCGCCGAAGACAAGTGCTTCGGAGAATCCACGTTGCGGCGCCCTCGGAGAGGTCGCCCTACCTGATGGTTCATGGAGCGAGAGGGTCGGATGTTTGCGGTTCTACGGTCGAAAGCTCCGGCGCAGTTCGTCCGGGGTGACCGACGCCGTGCCGACCTTCCCCACGACCACGCCGGCCGCGTGATTGGAAAACACGGCCGCCTCCAGCGGCGAAGCCCCGGCCGCCACCGCCAGCGTGAACGAGGCGATCACCGTGTCCCCGGCGCCGGACACGTCATACACCTCCTGCGCCACCGTAGGAATGTGATGCGGCGGCGCGCCGCGTTGGGCCAGGAGCATCCCCTGTTCCCCCAGCGTGATCAACAGGAGCGCCGGCTTCAACCGTGACAGCAGCACCTCCACCACTTCCCGCAACGCCGGATCCGAAGCCGGATCCGACGATCGCGCTGTCTCCGGAATGCCCGCTAGGGCGAAGGCCTCTTTCCGGTTCGGAGTGATCAGGGATAGACCCTCGAGGCCCAACCGCCGGATCGGCTTGGGATCCAGGCTCAGCCAAAGACCGCGCTGTCGGCACATCGTCTTCAGGGCATCCAGCAGGCTCTGCGTGATCACTCCTTTGCCGTAATCGCCCACGATCACCGCGTCGGCGTTCCGCAGTGCGTTCTGCAAGTAATCCCGGAGTCGACTGGTAGTCGTCGCCTCCAGGTCGCTTCGGGTTTCCCGATCCACCCTGGCCACCTGCTGCTGCTGCGCCAGGATCCGGGTCTTGCGGGTGGTCATGCGCGCCCCCACGCAGCGCAAGCCGGTGCAATCCACGCCCAATTGCTCGAGCGACGACCGCAGTTGGCCGCCGGCACGATCCCGTCCCACGACGCCGCACAGATCCGCCGCCGCCCCGAGGGACACCAGGTTGCGAGCCACATTGGCCGCGCCGCCCGGCATGAAACTCTCCCGCTCAAACTCGACCACCGGGACCGGCGCTTCCGGCGATATCCGCGTCACTCGACCCCAAATGAACTGATCGAGCATCACGTCCCCCACGACCAGGATCCGCGTCTTCCGCGCCGCAGTCAGCAGGTCGTTCACTCGTTTCCGGGAGAGGAGGTTCATCGTTTGCCGGTTCCTCGTTGCGCTTCGCCACATGTCTCTACCCCACACCAACCTCAGCCGGGGCCTCCGGTGCCTACTCGAGAAACGCGGTGAGCGGACTCGTTGGACTCGCCGCCTCGGAGGCCGCCGCCAGACCGATTTCAAAGGCGGCCCGGCCGGCCTCGACCGCCATCTTGAACGCCACCGCCATTCGATTCGGATCCGCGGCCACCGCAATCGCCGTGTTCACCAGCACCGCGTCCGCCCCCAGTTCCATTGCTTCCGCCGCGTGACTCGGCGCGCCCAACCCCGCGTCCACCACCACCGGCACCGTCGCCTGCTCGAGGATGATCCGCAGTTGGTCGCGCGTCCGAATCCCTTGGTTCGAACCGATGGGCGAGCCCAGCGGCATGACCGTCGCCACCCCGATGTCCTGCAGGCGTTTCGCCAGCACCGGATCGGCGTTGATGTACGGCAATACCACGAAACCTTCTCCCACCAATTGCTCCGCCGCCGCCAGCGTCTCCACCGGGTCCGGCAGCAGGTAGCGCGGGTCCGGATGAATCTCGAGTTTCACCCAGTTCGGGAGCCCGGCCGCCCGCGCCAACCGGGCCAGGCGAACCGCTTCCTCCGCGTTCATCGCCCCGCTCGTGTTCGGCAGCAACAGGTAGCGTTGGGGATCGAGAAACTCGAGGATGTTGGCGAACGGATCCCGGCGCCCGCTCAGGTCCGCTCGACGCAGCGCCACGGTGACCATCTCCGCGCCGCTGGCCGCCAGCGCGTCCCGCATGGCTTCCGGCGAGGAGAACTTGCCCGTCCCCAGAATCAACCGGGACTGGAAGTTCCGACCGGCAATGACCAGCGCGCCGTTCATCCGTGACACCGGCGCAGACTAAGGACGCCCCCAGGCGCTGTCGAGGGCCAAGACCCCTCTCTCCATGAACCTCTCCAAGGATCTCGCCCCCTCACCCTGCCCTCTCCCCCTCGGAGGGGGAGAGGGTGGCGCAGCCGGGCGAGGGGGATTCGATGGGGTTCATCGTGCCAGTGCATGCGCTCCGGCGGATAGCGGCTCTCCAGGTCCCGCAGTTCGGACTTCGGAGCTCGGGTCCACCCCCACAAATCGAGTTGGCTGCATTCACGTTCCATCCTGAATGCATGCGGCGATTTCGGACTCAGGTGCATGGCCACAGCAAGCTGCCAGACTCTGGACGTCCAGCATGCCCGCGGACCGCCAGCAGCAGGTAGGGCGACCTCTCCGAGGGCGCCGGTGGAGTATGCTGGCAAACCACTTGTTTCCGGCGCGCCCGGAGGTCGCGCCCTACCTTCCGCGGTTCGTGGCCTCAACGCGCGTCCAGACTCCCGAGGTCCGACTTTCCGATAAATCAGTTGGCAGCACGCAGGAACGCGCGGCAGCAAGGCACATCCGTTGGCCGTGGTGTCCAGCTACCCGCGGAACGCCTGGCGCCCGCGGGGCCACTCACTTGGCCGTCGCCCCGGCCTTGACCCGGAGCTTCACCGCATAGAATCCCTTGCTCGCCGTGATGAACAGCGTCTGCCGGTCCTTCCCCCCGATGCACACGTTCGCCGTCCACCCCTCCGGCACGTCGATCTGCTCGATCTTCTGCCCTTTCGCGTCAAACACCATCACCCCGCGGCCCGTCAGGTAGACGTTGCCCTCCGCATCCACCGTCATCCCGTCCGAACCCGACTCGCAAAACAGCGTCTTGTTCCGCAGCGTGCCGTCGGGCTGCACCTCAAACCGGTAAGTCTTGCGGGCGCCGATGTCCGCCACGAACAGCGTCTTCCCGTTCGCGGTGCCGACAATGCCGTTTGGCTGTTTCAGGTCGTCCACGACGCGAACGGGTTCCCGCTTTCCCGGACCGAGGTAATAGACGTGTTCGCCGTCCTGCGGCGGCTTCTGGTGCTTCCACCAGGACCGCTGGTAGTACGGGTCCGTGAAGTAGAGCCCGCCATCGGGACGCACCCAGACATCGTTCGGTCCATTCAACGGCTTGCCCGCGTATTCCTTGGTGAGAACCGTGCGCTTCCCGTCCGGCGCGATCGACCACAGCTCGTTCTTCTCGTCCGCGCAAACGAACAGGTTGCCCTTCGCGTCGAAGCACATCCCGTTGGCCCGCCCCGCCGGCTGGAGATAGGTCGTGAGCTTCCCGTCGACGCTCCACTTGAGGATCCGGTCGTTCGGTTGGTCGGTGAAGAGCACGTCGCCAGCGGCGTTCACGGTGGGGCCTTCGGTGAACTGGAAATCGCCGGCCAGCTTCTCCACCTTCGCACCCTCGGCCGTCACACCGGCCAAGGCCAGCGAAGGGACAAAAGCGACGGCAACGACCATCGGGAGCAGGCGACGGAGCGCCAAACGTGTTTTCATAGCTTGGAGATCTGCCCGAACCCATACCACCCCGCCCGCCCTCTGCCCATCCCAAAATCAAACCGTGCCGGGGCGCGGGCGCATCGACACTGCCCCGGTCCGGGTCCCGCAGCCGCGGGATGAGCCCCGAAAGGCCGACCAGGCAGATTAGGGGCAGTGTCGATCCGGCCCCCACCGTCACAGCGCCCGGAGCCGACAGAACGCCCGTCCGCAGGGGCGAAAACCGCGCGTGGACCAGGGACGACCGAACCCTCAGCGCCACTCAGGCGAGGATCCGGGCCTCCACAAGACGCGTGCATTCTTCGATGGGTTCTGATAGAAGATCGGCCATAGCCTGGGCTCAGCAAGCACGCACTCGGTGCTGGTGCCAGGAACTGCCGGACCCAGGCGTACCCGCGCCAGAAGCGGAGAAGATGAGCGACCAGGTTCGACCAGGGTTCGCATCCGATCGCCGCAGGCCCGACAGTGGATCAGCCCCGACGCGTGCCGCCGCCCCGTCGCCCAGCCCGTCGCCCTGGCCCACTCCAGCCTCACCGAACGGCCAAGGCCCCCCCCCCCCCCCCCCCCCCCCCCCCCCCCCTTCCCCCCCC
>CAYSPU010000308.1:0-6278 GCA_964432995.1 uncultured Verrucomicrobiota bacterium | reverse complement strand
CCGTGTGCTGTCGACCTTGATGGCAGCCGTCCCGGTGGTGACGCTCCTGGGGTGTATCGCGTTCCTGCGGATTCGCATCCACCTTGCCGCCCTGCTGGGGGTGGCGATGGCCCTGGCCGTGGCCCTCTTCGGTTATGGCATGCCCTGGAGCATGGCCTTGGGCTCCGCCGGCTACGGTGCCGCCTACGGGTTGTTCCCCATCGGCTGGATCATTCTCAACGTCATCTTCCTCTACCAGTTGACGGTCGAGAGGAAGCTGTTCGCCGTTCTCCGGGACAGCCTGGCGGCACTCGCGCCGGACCCACGCGTTCAGTTGATCCTGGTGGCCTTCTCTTTTGGGGCCTTCATCGAAGGCGTGGCGGGCTTCGGCGCCCCCGTGGCCATCACCGGTGCGATCCTCATTCAGCTCGGTTTCCGGCCGCTGCAGGCGTCCGGCCTGGCGCTGATCGCCAACACCGCCCCGGTGGCGTTCGGCTCGCTCGGCATTCCCATCACCACCCTCAGCCAGATCACCGGCATGGACGCCCTCGCCTTGTCGAAGATGGTGGGGCGCCAGCTTCCGTTCTTCTCCGTGATCGTGCCCTTCTGGGTGGTCGCCGCCTACTCCGGTTGGCGCGGGGCGATCGGCATTTGGCCCGCCGTGGTGACTGGCGGAGTGGCCTTCGCCATCCCCCAGTTCCTCGTCTCCAACTTCCACGGCCCCTGGCTGGTGGATATGGTGTCGGCCGCCTGTTCGATTGCGGCGATGACGATCCTCCTCCGTCTCTGGCAACCCTCTGACGGTTGGAAGCCGGCCGATGGCGCCGCGACCAACAATGGCCTCACGCGACACCCGCGACGGCAGGTCGCGCTGGCGTGGATGCCCTGGCTCCTGCTCACGGTCTTCCTGTTCGCCTGGGGTCTGCCGCCGTCCAAGGCCTGGATGGAAGGGCGTGCCCGCGCGACGGCACCATCCGCACCCCCAGCGGGCCCCGCGGCCGCACGGCCGGTGCCGCCGACGAAACCGGAGGGGCGCACCACCGCCGCGGACTGGCTGGCGCCGGAATGGAAGGTCCCCGGACTCCACGCCCGAGTGCAGCGGAGCGCGCCGGTCGCACCGCCGGGCAGCCCGCCGGAAAAGGCCGCCTTCAGACTCAACTGGCTCTCCGGAACCGGGACGGGAATCCTATTGGCCGCGGTCTGCGCGGGGTTGCTGCTGGGAATCCCGCTGCGCACGATGCTCCGCGTGTATGGCGCCACGCTTTGGAAAGTCCGCTTCTCGCTCCTCACCATCGCCGGCATGCTGGCCCTGGGCAACATCACGAAGTACTCGGGAACCGACGCCACGCTCGGGTTGGCGCTGGCCCAAACGGGTGCCCTGTACCCGTTCTTCGGGACGTTGCTCGGATGGCTGGGGGTGGCGCTCACCGGCTCGGACACCGCCTCCAACGTTCTTTTTGGCAGCCTGCAGAAGATCAGCGCGGAACAGGCCGGCATCAACCCGATCCTGATGGGAGCGGCGAACAGTTCCGGTGGCGTCATGGGGAAGATGATCGACGCCCAGAGCATCGTCGTGGCCGGCACCGCGACCGGCTATCACGGGCACGAAGGGGAGATCCTGCGGTTTGTGTTCTGGCACAGCCTGGCCTTGGCGACGATGGTGGGGGTACTGGTCTTCCTGCAAGCTGCCGTGCCGCCGTTCACCCACATGGTCCCCCTCGCGAAGTAGAGCCAGGACGGAGCCGCAGAGGACGGAGGTCGGAGGTCAGAGGTCGGAGGTCAGAGGACATCCAAATCCCCAATGTCAAATCCCCAATCCATCGGATTGAGGATTGGGGATTGAGGGTTTTACATTGGGGATCGATCCTGCGATCCGCGGTTGTCCTCGGCAGGCTGCGCTGATCCGCGCCCTCCGCGGTTCCGTCAGGCCTTCCAGGGGGCGCGCTTCGCGTTGTCGAGCCAGCGATTGGCCTCGGCGTCCCCGACGAACTGCCACTTCTCCGGGTCCCAGGTCAGTTTGCGGCCGTTCCAGTAGGCGAGGTTGCCCAGGTGACAGACGGTGACGGAGCGGGCGCCGACCTCGACGTCGCAGATGGGGCGCTGGCGGCTGCGGATGCAGTCCACGAAGTCCTTGTAGTGATTGGTGCTCTTGTAGAGTTGGATGGGGAGTTCGTCGGGTTTCACGTCGCCGACGGACTCGGGCTTGGCGGTGAACCTGCCGCGGTCGACGAAGATGGAGCCGGCGGCGCCGATGAACTGGCAACCGCCCTTGCTGGCGTCGTGGATCATTTCCACGCCGTTGGCGTAACGGTAGCGCAATCCCGTTCCGCTCTTGGGATCGGCGGGCGGAATGATCTCGACCGGGCCGCTGGTGTCCATGCCGAGGCCCCACTGGGCGATGTCGAAATGGTGCGCGCCCCAGTCGGTCATCATGCCGCCTGAGTATTCGCGGTAGTTGCGCCAATCGGGGAAGTGATCGTGCACGCCGCGCGGGCTGAGGATGGAGTTGTAGGGACGCACGGGGGCCGGGCCGAGCCAGAAGTCCCAGTCGAGTCCGGCTTCGAGGGGTTCCTCGGGCAGATCGCACCACTTGGAAGGTTTGCCGACGCCGACGACGACCTGTTCGACTTTGCCGATGCGGCCGTTGCGGACGAGGGAGCAGGCCTTGTGGAACTCGCTCGAGGAACGCTGCATGGAACCGGTCTGGAAGACGATGTTGTTCTCGCGGACGGCGTCGATCATCGCCTTGGCCTCCGCGATGGTCAGGGAGAGGGGTTTTTCGCAGTAGATGTCCTTTTTGGCCTTGGCGGCGGGGAGAACCACGTTGGCGTGCCAGTGATCCGGGGTGGCGATGACCACCGAGTCAATATCCTTGCGGGCGATGATCTCGCGGAAGTCCTTGACGCGGTCGCAACCTTTGGAGTCCTGGCGGTTGCGCGCCTTGTAGAATTCCTCCACGAGCTTGGCGTGGTGTTCGCGGCGGGTGGTATCGACGTCGCAGACGGCGACGACCTGGATGGTGTTGTGGGGGAGGAAGCTGTTGAGCAGGTGGCGTCCCTGTTTGCCGACGCCGATGAAGCCCATGACGATGCGGCTGTTGGGCTGGGCGTTGGCGGGAGCGCCCCAGATCCGGGAAGGGAGGATCCAGGGGGCGCAGCCGGCAGCGACGGTGGTGGTGAGGAAGCGGCGTCGGGAGTGGCGAGAGTTGAGTTTCATGATGGACATTGACGTTCAGACGTTGTGGTGGTTGGCGGCATTCAATCGGCGGAGTGGTTACGGCCGTTTCCCCTCGGCTTCGGCGCGGGCCTGGCGCAGGCGTTCGAGTCGAGCCTCGTATTTCCTCTTGAAGACGGGGACGAGGTCCTGGAGGCGGAGGTAGAGGCGTTCGGCGACTTCCCAGCGTTGGAGTTCTTCGGCGAGCCGGGCGCCGTTGTCGGCGGCATTGGTGACCCAGAGCAGGTCCGCCACCTCGCCTTCGCGGAGGTTCTTCCCTTCGGTGACGTTCAGGTAACGGGCGAGGGCGTCGGCCAGGAGGGCGCCGCGCTCGGCGCCGGTGGCGCGCTCGGCCTTGCGTTCGAGCACGAGGCCGAGGCCGACTTCGGCCTGGCTGCGCACGGCGACGTCGCTGCCGGCGGCGGCGATGGCGTTGGTGTAGGCGGCGGCGGCAAGGTCGTATTCCTTGGGTTCGGCGGTGCCGAGTTGCTTGCCGAGCTGGAACCGGCAGTTGGCGATTTCGAGCCAGGCATCCGGGACTCGAGCGCTGTTGGTGTAATGCAGCGGAATGCGGCGGTAGGCTTCGATGGCTTCGCCGAGGGTCTGGACGAGGTTGGTGGCTTCGGCGGAGGAGCGGATGGAGTTGCCGAGGAGGTAGTAGGCGTCGGGGAGGAGGTTTTGGGGGCAATTGGTGTTGATGAGGGTGATCAGGTAGGCCTTGGCTTCCTTGTAGACGCGGCGGTCGTAAGCGGATTGCGCGGCCATCAGGCGGGCGCGGTAGGTTAGTTCGGAAACGGGCCAGTTGGTGTTCTGGAAGAGCTTCTGGTATTCGAGTTCGGCCAGGTCGAACTGCTCGCGCCGATAGAAGAAGTCGGCGACCCAGAGCTGGGCCCCGGGGGCGAGGGGATGGACGGGGAACGCGGCGAGGGAGTTGGTGTAACGGGTGAACGCGTTGGTTTCGTCGCCGCTCCGGAAGGTCGTCCAGGCCCGTTCGAACTCGGCGGTGCCGCGGGAGGGGTGGTTGGTATGCTGGTTGAGCCAGTTCTCGTATTGGGCGAGGGCCGTGGGCCACGCAGCTTCCTGCTGCCACGTGCGGGCGATCATCAATTCCGCGTCCGGGCGGAGAGGCGAGTTGGGGAACCGCTGCGGGAAACCCTCGAGCAACGCGCGCGCGTCGGCCGATCGTCCCGAGCGGCCGAGGGCCTCGCTGTAGAGCAGGGTGGCGTGGTCGGCGAACAGACTGTCCGCGTAGCGCTCGCCCAGGAGGGCCACCGCGGGGGCGGCGGCGTCGAGGTTGTTCATCGCGACGGCCGTGCGGACGACCTGGTAGAGGGCGTTGTCGGCCAAGCCGGCGCGAGCGCCCGGGCGGTCGGCGGTCGCGCTGGCGAGCCAGGAGTTGGTGAGGACGAACGTCCCGTTCGTGAAAGCGGGGAGCTCCACGTAATTGGTGGCCGCAAACCAGTAGTTCGTCAGGGCCTCGGGGAAACGACCCAGGGCGTGGCAGCCATCGCCGGCCTTGAAGTGAGCGATGGCCTGTTCGACCGAGCGCGGCAGCCGCCGGACCGCGACCTCGAAGTGCTCGAGCGCGTTGGTCAGCAGCGCCGCGTTGTTGGCCGGGCGGCCTTCCTCCCAGGCGCACCACCCCAAGTTGTAGAACGCGCGCCCGGCGATGGCGGGCTGGGCGTTGGTGGTGACGGGGCCGACGTGCCCTCGCGCCTGCTGCAAATACGCGGTGGCGGCAGTGCGCCCTCCTTCCGGTGTGGCGAAGTAGCGGCGCAGCAACAGATCGCTGAGCGACAGCCGGAGTGGATCCACGGTGGGATCGGCCGCCAAGCGTCCCACCAACGACTCGAGCCAGGGCACCGTGCCATCGCCGCGCCCGGGTTCGAGCGCCAGGCGGGCCAGACTGCTGGCGGCCTCGGCGCGGCGCTCCTGGGGAACGCCGGCCGCCAGGTTCTCTTCGTAGGCTTTGATGGCACCTTCAACGTCACTCCGGCGTTCGAGCGTGTCCCCGAGCAGGGCCGTCGCGTCCGCGCGGTAACCGTTGGCCAGCGCGTTGGTGTGTCCGCCGAGCTGCTGAACCAGGGCGCTGAGGGACTGCTGGGCGGCGTCCCAGCGCTGCGCCGCGGCCTGCAGACGCGCGAGGAGGTGAAGCCTCTGCCAGGCGAGTTCCGGGCGGAGCCCCTTGGGGTCGAGTGCCGTCAGGGCTTCTTCGCCGACGCCGTATTGCCGGCTGACGAGGGCGGCTTCGCCCAGGAGCAGCCAGCCGCGGACAACGAGTTCATCGCCGCTCCGTGCCTGGCCGGCCTGGCGAAAGACGCCGTCGGGCTGCCCCAGGAGTTCGACGGTCCGCGCCGCGTTGCCGAGACGGAACTGGGCGTAGGCCTCGCCGACGGCAGCGTCGAGACGGCGAGTGGATTGGGGGAAGCGGGTCACGACGGCGGAGAATTCGGTGGCGGCATCGGGGAAGTTGCCCTGCTGGAAGAGACACTCGCCGATCCAGTAACGGTACTGGTCTTCGAAGGCACCCGCGCCGGGGAGTTTCTCGCGCAGCAACTGGAGGGCGCCGGCGGTCTGTTTCTGCTGGTAGCGAGCCTGAGCGAGGAGCAGAACGGCTTCGGGGACCTTTTCGGAAGCCGGGTAGGCCTCGAGGAAGGAACCCAGCTCCTTCTCGGCCAGGTCGTAGGCCGCGCCCTGAAAGAAGCGCAGGGCGACTTCGTAGGCGTTGGTTTCCTCGGGGGTGGTGGCGGCGATGGCGACCTGGACGAAGAAGAGGCTGCAGGCGAGGACCACGCGCGCGGCGCGGGCGGCCACCGACGGCGGCTGGGGGGGCGGTCGGATTTCCGGCTGGTCTTGGATGCGAGGGATCATGCGCTGGCGCCGGGCACGAGGCTACGCAAAAATTGGCCGGTATGGCTGCCGGCGGACTGGGCCACGGTTTCCGGAGGGCCCTGGGCGACGATGCGGCCGCCGGCAGCGCCGCCTTAGGGTCCGAGGTCGATGCCCCAATCGGCGGTCTTGATGACGTCCAGGTTGTGTTCGATAACGAGGAGGGTGTTTCCGGCGTCCCGGAGTTTGAAGAGGAC
>CAYSPU010000307.1:0-6300 GCA_964432995.1 uncultured Verrucomicrobiota bacterium | reverse complement strand
CCGGTCCCTCGGTCGCAGCAGCAACGAGCGGGCGAAAGGCGGTCGGAGGTTCGGAGGCGTGTCCGGCGTATGGGGCTGCTGCCCGCCGGGACGTCGGGCGGTCCGTGACCGGAGCGCGACCGGTCCCTCGGTCGCAGCAGCAACGAGCGGGCGAAAGGCGGTCGGAGGTTCGGAAGCGCGTTCGGCGTATGGTGCCGCTGCCCGGGCTAGATCTCCCATCCCTTGCGGAAGTGGCCTCGGATGAACGGCTCGGCTTCGGGCGCGTTGGTCGCCTTCATCTCCGGGCCGTTCCAGAAAAGGGCCTTCCCCGTCCGCAACGCCACCACCCCCAGCAACACGATCTCCGTCAACCGGGCGCCATACTCAAAGCTCGCACTCGCCGCCGGCCCGCCCTTGCACGCCTCGATCCAGTCCCGATGATGTCCCCGTGATCGCGGAATCGTCGGCGGCGGGGCTGGATACTGACGCCTCCGCTCCTCGGGGATGATCCGCGGCGCATTGCTCCAGGTTCCGGACAGAATCGCCCCCTTCTCGCCGACGATCAGCAATCCAGCAGACGACGGGAGTTCCTGGTCCGGCTCGAGACAGTCGGGACGGGGCGGCCGCAACCCACCGTCGTACCAAAACACGTCGACCGGGGGCCGGCCACCGCGTGCCGGGAACACGTAGCGATACGTCGCCGCCAGCGGCGTGGTCTCCTCGTTCAGTTGAGTCGAACTCGCCTCCACAACCGCCGGATACTCCAGGTCGAGTGCCCAGACAGCGGTATCCAGTGTGTGGCATCCGAAGTTGCCGAATGGCCCGCTGCCAAAGTCCCACCAATAGTGGAACGCGAGCGGCGCGTAGGCGGGATGATACGGCCGGGCCTTGGCCGGGCCGAGCCAGAGATCCCACGAGAGTCCCTCGGGCACCGGCGGCGTCTCCGCGGGACGCTCCGCCGGCAGCACGCGGTTCGGTCCCCCCAACCACGCATGCACCGCGCGCACCGCGCCGATCGCACCGCCGCGGATCCACTCCACCGCTTTTCGGATGTCCTCCGTGGAGTGCCCCTGGTTGCCCATCTGGGTGGCGACCCCCGTTTCCCGGGCGACCTGCGCCAGCCGGCGGGCCTCGTAGATCGAATGCGTCAGAGGTTTCTCGCAGTAAACCCCCTTCCCGGCCTGCATCGAGGCCATCGAAGCCACCGCATGGATGTGATTCGGCGCCGCTACCAGCACCGCGTCGATCTCCTTCCCCGCCCGCTCCAACATGACCCGGTAGTCCACGTACACGCCGCATTTGGGCCCGCCCGGATCTGCCTTCTGCCGTTCATGCTCCGCCAGCACCTCCCGCGCTGGTCCCCGCCCCCCATGATGCCGATAGTACAAATGACTGTTATCCCAGAACTCGGCCACATCGCAGATCGCACAGATCTGAACGTCGGGATGCTTCAGCAACTCCTTCAGGTTGGTGATCCCCTGCCCTCCCGCGCCGACGATCGCCACGTTCAACCGCTCACTCGGAGGCGTCCGCCCGGGGCCGCCCAAGACCCGGCGGGGCACCACGCTGGCGACCGCCAACGTCGCAGCCGCCCGGAGGAAGTGACGCCGTGCGCATCGCCGCTCACGCTTCATGCATCATTGAGTAGGGCGCGGACAAACCGAGGGCAAGCTCCAAAACCGCTCGCGAACCGCTTGCATAAGCGGGGCCGGCAGGCAAGGCTCCCCCCATGAACGCACACCGCACCCGTTCTCTCTTCCTTTCCACGGTCGGCCTGGGTGCCGCAGCAGCCATCGTCGCGCTGGCGGCGGATTGGACCCCGATCTTCGACGGGAAAACGTTGGCCGGCTGGCACGTCAGCGCCAAAACCGGCCACAGCCAAACCAGCCAACACAAAACCGGCGGACGCTGGATCGTCGAAAACGGCGCCATCGTCGGCTCGCAAGACATCCCCGGCAACGGCGGCATCGTCCTCACCGACGAGCTCTTCGGCGACTTCGAAGTCGAACTCGAGATGAACAACGATTTCGGCCCGGACTCCGGCCTCTTCCTCCGCAGCACCGAGGACGGCAAGGCCTATCAGGCCATGATCGACTACCACGGGCGCGGTAACCTGATGGGCGTCTACGGCGAAGGCCTCGGGGGATTCGGATCCAGCAACTTCAGCTTCGACGGTGCGCCAGACAGGATCCAGGCCCGCACGAATGCCTTTCCGCTTCCGTTCCCGGCCGAGCAGTGGCCCAACCACTGGAAACACGGCCGCTGGAACAAGCTCCGCGCCCGCATCGTTGGCAACCCGCCCACCATCACCACCTGGATCAACGACGTGCAGATCATGCGGTGGACCGATACCGAGAAACGCCATCCGGACAAAGGCAGCATCGGCCTGCAGGTCCACGGCGGCGGCGACTTGACCAAGCAGTTCGTCCGCTATCGCAGTATCAAGGTGAAGCGCCTCTCGAGCGCGGACCGGTAGTCAAGCCGCGGTCGCCTGCCCAGGGATGGTCGACCCCACCCCGTCGCGCCGCGAACACCGACCCTCAAACGTCGAACATGGAACACGGAACATCGACCATTGAACATGGGAGCGGAAATGGTAGTCCGACGTTCGATGTTCGACGTTGGACGTTCGATGTTCCCCCTTCCTGACGGCAGCGCCCCCCACCCGCTGAACCCGCATGCATCCCGCTGAAACGAAGTCCGTCACCCTCTCCGAGAAGGCGTATCGCCCGCTGGCCGATGATGAACACTACGAGCCGGTGATCCCGGCCACAGCCGCCTTGCCGGAGTCGACCCCGCGCGCCTGGTTCTGGGGACTCTTCTTCTGCGTCGTCTTCACCGTCGCCTCCGCCTATTCCGGCCTCAAAGTCGGCCAGGTCATGGAAGCCGCCATCCCGATCTCGATTCTCGCCATCGGCCTGGCCCGGTTGTTCCGACGCCGGTCCACTCTGCTCGAGAACGTCATCGTCACCAGCATCGGCGGCACCGCGGGCGCCGTCGTCGCCGGCGCCATCTTCACCTTGCCCGCGCTCTACATGCTAAAACTCGACCCGCACCCTGCCCAGACGATCTTCCTCTGCCTGGCGGGCGGCTGCCTCGGGGTGCTGTTCCTGATCCCTTTGCGACGCTACTTCGTCCGTGAGATGCACGGGAAGTTCCCCTACCCCGAGGCGACCGCGATCACCGAGGTGCTGATCACCGGCGAGAAGGGCGGATCGCAAGCGCGCTTGCTGCTGCAAACCACCCTCCTGGCCGGCGTATACGACTTCTTCGTGACCACCTTCCAGGTCTGGCAGGAGTACGTGAACCTCCAGTTCCTGCCTTGGGTCCGCGACCTGGCGGACAAAGCCCGAATGGCGACGCGCTTCGATGCGGTGGCGTTCATCTTGGGTCTGGGCTATGTGATGGGACTGCGCTCGTCAATGGTGCTCTGCGCCGGCGGCGCGCTCTCGAACTTCGTCCTGGTGCCTCTCCTCTGGATGATTGGCAGCCACTTGGATGGCGTCTCGGTCTATCCCGGCCTGAAACCCATCACGGACATGACCGCCGACGAGATCTTCCGCGGCTATGTGCGCTTCATCGGCGTGGGGGCCATCGCCACCGCCGGGTTGTTCGGGATCCTGAAGTCGCTGCGCATCGTGGCCGGCTCGTTCTCGGTGGCGGCGCGGGCGTTCCGGAGCGGCACCGCCGCCGACAATGTCCGAACCGATCGCGACGTGCCCGTGCAGGGAATTCTCCTGGGCATTGTGGTCAGCGCGCTCGCCATCGCCGCCTTCTATGGGAGCCTGTCCGTTTCCCTTCCCGTGCTCCTGGTGGGCGGTGGACTGACCATCGCCTTCTCGTTCTTCTTCGCCTCGGTCGCGGCCAACGCCATCGCCACCACCGCCCGCAACCCGGTTTCCGGGATGACGATGCTGACCATCATCATTTCTTCCGTGGTCTTGCTCCGCTTCGGACTGAGCGGTTCCACCGGCATGTTCTTCGTGATGGCGATCGCCGCCGTGGTCTGCACGGCCCTCTCGGTCTCGGGCCAGACCATCACCGACCTCAAGACCGGGTATTGGCTGGGCTCGACTCCGGCCAGCCAGGAGAAGGTGAAGTTCTTTGGCGTCCTTCTCTCCGCGGCCGCCGCAGGCCTGGCCATCGCCTTGCTGGCCCGCGCCTTCCAGTTCGGCGAGGCCGCCCCGGGCGATTCGCGGGCCGTCCTCGCCGCGCCCCAGGCCTCGATCATGAAGGCGTTGGTCGAAGGCTTCATGAGCCACCAGCCGGTCGCCTATGTCCTCTTTGCCACGGGCGCCGTCGTCTCGATCGTCATGGAAATGCTCGGTGTGCCCGCCCTGATCTTCGCCCTCGGCATGTATCTTCCGCTCGAACTCAACTCGCCCGCGCTCGTGGGGGGCTTTCTCTCCCACCTGGTCATCCGCCGATCGGAGAAGGCCGGAAACGAAATCGGCCGCACCATGCGCGAACGCGGCGTCATCATCGCCTCGGGTTTCATGGCCGGCGGCGCCCTGGGTGGCGTCCTCGGCGCCGCCCTCCGGCTCTTCCCCTGGTATCGCGAGGACCTCGTCCGCACGCCGTTCTACGACAACCCGCCCATCTCCGAATCCGTCTCCGTGGTCTTCTTTGTCCTCCTGTGCGTCTATCTGTGGTGGGACGCCACCCGTCGCGTGAAGGCTTGAGGACGGTCGCCTCGATCCACGGGGCACTCCCTTCTCCCCTGGCGCCGCGATGCCCGACTCTCCCCCGTGCAACTTTTTGTCGTATATACGACAAAAAGTTGCACAGGTGGAGCACCCTGGCGTCGCACGGTTTCCGGCACAACGGTCCCGACCAGATAACGCCCTGGAGTCGGCATCTCGTTGCGCCGACGGGCCCCTCAGGACCTCCATCCATCCCCCCGCCATTGGTGCTGGCAGAACCAGAGAATCACGGCTACAAAGGAGACATCGCCATTCATTGCATGAGCACACCGACACTCGATCTCCAGGAAACTCTCGCGCGCTTGCGCGGGGAGAACGACGACGCCCGCGCCAAGGCCTGGCAACAAGCCGGTCCCCTCGGGGCCACCGCCGTTGCCCCGCTCACCGACCTCCTCGCTTACGATGCCCGCGAGGTAGCCCGCGCCGCTCACCAGGCGCTGCGACGGATCGTCCACCACGCCGGACGCCCCGGAGCGCCTTCCTCCGAGCGTGTGGCTGTCAGTCGGGCGCTCGCCGATCAGCTCGCCATCCGGAACCAGGAAGGAGTGCGCCGCGACCTGGTCTGGCTGCTCTCGGAAATCGGTGGCGACGAAGCGGTGCCCCCTCTGACAACACTCCTCGAAGAGCAACCCCTCCGCGACGACGCCCGGATGGCTCTCGAACGCATCCCCGGCCGGAAATCACTTGCCGCCCTGCAGAAAGCCCTTGCGTCCGCGCCCCCGGACTTCCGCCCAAACCTGGCCCACGCCCTCCGTGTGCGCGGTCGAAAAACGAGCGGTGTTCCCGACCTTCGGCTGACTCCCACGAAATCCACAACCGTCCAAGCCCTCTGAACATGCAGCCACTCTCCTCTCCCCCCTCGCCGGTCACTCGCCCGCGTGTCCTCAATTCGCCCGCCAACCGCCGCACCTTCCTGAAGCGCGCCGGCGCGGTCGTCTCCCTGCCCTGGCTGATTCCATCGGGTGTTCTCGCGGCGCCAGGACGCCCGGGCGCTCACGAACGCTTCGTCGTCGCCAGCATCGGTGTCGGCGGCATGGGCATGACCCACCTCGCCAACATGATCCGCTTCCGCGATGACGGCAAAGTCCGGATCGCCGCGGTGTGCGACGCCGACGAGAACCGGCTCGAGGCCGCCGTGAACAACGCGGGCGCCGGCGTGACCCCCTATCGCGACTACCGCTACGTCGTCGACCGAAAGGACATCGACGCCGTCCTGATCGCCACGCCCGACCATTGGCATGCGGTCCAGACGGTGCACGCGTGTCAGAGCGGCAAACACGTGTACGTGGAGAAGCCGGCATCGGTCACCGTGCGCGAAGGCCAGGCGATGGTCGATGCCGCCCGGGCCAACAAGGTGGCCGTGCAGGTCGGTGCCCAGGGGCGGACGGCCAAGGGCGCCTGGCACACGTGCCGTGCCATTCGCAACGGCATTGTCGGCAAGGTCAATCGCGTCTCCTGCTGGCATTACGCCAATCCAGTGGACGACAAACCGGTGCCTGACAGCTCTCCCCCCGAGGGCCTGGACTGGGACCTATGGCTCGGGCCTTTGCCGTGGCGCCCCTGCAACAAGCGATACCTCCCAGGCACGTTCCGCTGGCTGATAGAATCGGGCGGCGGC
>CAYSPU010000306.1:0-6320 GCA_964432995.1 uncultured Verrucomicrobiota bacterium | reverse complement strand
GATCCGCTTCCCCGAGGCGGAGGTCGGCCTGGGGAACCGGTCCGACGGCAACGATCACCGTGCCGGTGGAGGAAAGACCGGCATTGGTGGCAATGAAACTGAGGAGATGGCTGCCGGGGCTGAGAAGAACGTCGCCCAGCCGCGAGCCGTCCCCGAGCTTGCCGTCGCGAGACGACCACCAACTGCCGGCTCCCGGTTCGGACAAGGTGGCTTCGAGTTGCCAGGCTCGGCCGGCCTCGCGGGCATCGCCGTTTCTCGGGGAGAGGATGGCGACAGTGGGCGCCCTGGGCGGCAGGGTGAAGGTGGGGCCGTCAAGGGCGATCGAGTCGAAGGCATTGGCCACGTGCATGGCGAGCCGGATGTTGCCGCTCAGGTCGTTGGTGGGCAGGAAGAGGCGGTTGGTGGAGGTGGGAGTTCCGACCGGGGTCCATCCTTCTCCGGCATCGAAGAGCAATTGGGCCTCGACCGGACGGCTGAGCGAGTCGGCGGTCGACAGCCAACGAACATCGATGCCGTTGGCGCTCATGATGGCGGAGAGGTTGCCGGCGAGGCCGGGTTGTTTGGTGATGTTGTGAATGCAGAGCAGCTCGGTCAACTGTCCGAAGGGGTTGGTGTTCCACACCTGGAGCAGGGCGGTGTTGGCCGGCACTTCGAAGACCTGGGCGACCGGGAACACGTCGCCGGCATGCAAATCGACGGCCGACCAGGGACTCCTCAAGCTCTGCAGCGACAACCGGTTTCCCGAGTCGTCCAAGGCCTCGAGGCGCGCGTCCAGATACAGGTCGCTGTTGTCAGCGGGCGTCGGTTCTGCAGTGAGCGCCCAGGAGGTGACCTGCACGCTCTCCTGAATCAGCTTGCGGAACGAGGAGTCGTCCGCCGGATCCTGGCCATCAAGGAAGAGCCCCTGGACTCGGACGAGGCGCGGGCCGTCACCGCCCATGAGGGCGACGGGGCGGCGAGGTCGAGCGGGTGTGGCGAGCGGCGCGGCCGGACTGGTCTTGGTGCCAAGCAACTCCCGCAGTGCGGGATACACCACGTTGAGGCTGCTGGGGACGATCCAATGCGGTTCCTTGGCGCCCATGAAATCGTAGACGTTGGCGTTCAGCATGGCGGGGAAGTGGGCGATGTCCCCGGTGAACGCCTTCGTGGCGTGCTTGCTACCGTTGAAGGCCGTGACCCCCTGAACATACGCCCCGCTCCCGTCCAGGATCAGGTTGCCAGCCCCGTCTTCCCCCGTGGCCAGGTCGTACTGTTCGGACTCGGTCACGCCCTGATACAGCCCCAAGGCATGCCCCAGCTCGTGCAGGGCCGCGCCCGGGGAACCTTCGTCCACGATGGCAATCTTGCGGTAACCGCGGAGACTTGCGCCCTCCTCGACCAGTCCCAGGGTGGTGACAGGAACGACGGCGACCACGAAGTCCAAAGGGGGCGCATGCGTGGCGTTGTAGGTTTGGCGGTATTCCTCCAACTCGGCCGCCAGCGCGTAGGCGAGGGCCACCCTTGATTTCTGTGCCAGCCACGATCCCTCAGAGACATACGTTCCCATGTCCGACAGCGCCACTTCGCTGGCCGTGAGCGGCCAGTGGGTCAGGAGGTCCTCTTTCAGCCGGGTCATCACTTTGCTGAGAGATGATGGCTGGTTGTTGGTCGGATTGCCCTTGTCCGTGCTGGTCACGTAGCCGGGCACGTTGAGCTGAATGGCCGTAACCCCGATGCGCAGCGGCCGGCCGAAGGGGGGATCGAACACGACTTGCTCCTCCCAGAGTCGCTGGTCGGTGGGGCCGGGCTCGAAGCCGCTGCACGACGACAGGTCCGCTGTCAGCCGGGCCGTGTAGGTCCCCGCCGCCACGGCTTCCGGGATCACGAAGTTCAAGGTGCGATCGGGCACAGTGGGGTAACCGGGATTCCCGTGATCGCGTCGGGCCATGTGGTTGGGATTCACGGGGGAGTAGTCGAGCCCTCCGAGCTGGAGCTTGTACTTGGCACCGGCCACCTGCTCCGCCAGCGGCATGAGGTTGAAGCAGAACAGTGTCTGGCGGCCAGCCCGAGGGCGGACGAGGCTGAAGCTGGGGCTTCCGGTGCCGCCGAGGACGTTCTGCCCGTACCGCGCCTCGACGCGGATCCATGGGACCGGTCGATCGTCCGGCAACGAGCAGGATCGGTCGAAACCGAAATCACTGAACACGCCTACACTGGGCAGATCGCTCTGGGCCCCCTGGAAGCCGAGCCAACCGGTGTTCGCCGTGCCCCCTCGGCTGCCGAAATAGTTGGGCAAGGTCAATCGCCACCCCGGTTGTCCTCCCTGGACCGATCCCACCCCGAAGAAGCTGTTGTCCCGAATCTCCGGTATCGTCGCCAGCGACGAACCGAGTATCAGGTGGCTGCGGAACACATTCCACTGCAGCAGTGCCGGTGCTCCCTCCAGCGCCACGTCCCCGCCCAGAAACTCGCTCCAAGTCACCTCCGTCCGCGACGCGCTCCGCAAAAGGACGCCGAGATCGGAGCTGGGTGGACCGTAGGTGAAGAGCGAGTCGTTGATGAACAGGCCGCGGGCGCTCAGATTGACCAGGCCGTCCACGCGGCTCTCGATCACTTCGAGCGTGCCCTCCGTTTCGCTCAGCAACTCCCCTTTCGTTCGCACCCGGCGCAACATGGCGTCGCCGCTCCCGCGGACCGTGATGGCTCCGCCGCCGCGCTCCAACCCGTTGACGCGGAGATAACCCTCGGCCGTGAACACCACACCATTGGAGCCCGTGTCCTTCCACCCCGAGATCTCGAGCTGGACTCCATTGGGGACAGTGAGGTCGCCGAGGACACCCGTGGCCGCGCCGATCTTCTCGCTCTGGAAGCAGGTGCCGTGGACCTCCGCCGCGGCGACCGCAGTGTACGCATGCGTCTCCGCCGTCTGAACCCCCTGGTCCGAGCTGAAGGTTTCCACGATGGTGAAGACGAAACTACCGCCCGCGGAAGTGTCGAGTCGATACCACCCTTGGATGCTGGAGGTTCCTTGGGCGACGGTGGCGGCGACTCCGGGCCCGGACACGCGCAATGCCAGTGAAGTCAGTCCCGGACGCTTGGAGGTCCAGGCGTAGCTGACATGGTGAAATCCGGGCGATACAAAGGCCGAGGAGCACGATGTCTGAGCCTGGGCCGCGAGCGTGAAGAAGAGCGAGGCGAGGGCGAGCAGAGTCCGCATATGTCGTTTCAACTGGTTGCAGAGTACAGACGCCACGGTCTGGGGCAAGAATTAGAATCCCTCGAGGCCATCTGGTGCGACTGCGCCGCGGGGCACGTCCGCGGGGCTGCGCTAAGCGTTCATGTCGCTCCAGCGGCGGGCGAGGCGGCCGAAGATCCAGAGGCCGATGGCGGAGACGATGCCGATGGCGGCAAACGGGATCCAGACCCAGAGATGGGGCGAGTAGGTGTCCCAGAGGAGCTGTGTCGCGCCGGTGGCGTCGAGGCCGGTGAACACCTGCAGGGTGGTCATCGCTTCGGTGCGCATCACGCCCAGGGCCTGCTCGAGTGAGGCCGCGTTTCCGTCCCAGACCTTCCCCTCACCCAGCGGGGTGTGTTCGAGGAGATAGCGCTGGGCGAGGACCGCCTTTTCGCCGAAGTGCCCGTAGACGTAACCGGCCAGCAGGGAGCCCACGTAGACGCCGACGCCGACCGGGATATTGACGTAGCCCAGGTAGAGCCCCTTCTTGCCCGGCGGCGCGATGAGGGCGAGGTACTCGCTCTTTTTCGGGCCGGTGCACATCTCGCCGAGGGAGAAGAAGAAGATCCCGAGAATGAGGACGACGCCGGCGGTGGTCCAACCCGCGACGAGAATGCCGATGGTGGCCATGAACATGCCGATCAGCATGGCCGAGAGGGTCCGCATCCGGCGGGTCAGCCAGGCCATGGGGATGACACCCAGAATGATGAACAGCGAATTGCAGCTTAGGATCACCTGCTGCGGGATCATCGGTCCACGCGGGGTATCCTGGACGAGCGCGCGGGAGACGCCGTCCGGCAAATGGCGCAGCCATTCGACCAGCGGACCGCTCGAGACCCAGTCGGCGATGAAGTTTGGCTGAAGATCCCAGAGCTGGTACATCATGAGCCAGAAGCCCGACATGATGGCGAGCCAGGCGAGGAGACGGGGCTCGAAGACGTTGCGGATCGTGCGCACCAGGACTTCAAGCGGCGATTCCGTCTTCGAGGCGCCGCTGGGGACGTCGCGGAAGGTGAGCAGCAACACCAGGTTGAACGAAGTGAATCCCGCGGAGGCGAGGAACAGATTGCGCCAGGCCTCCTTCGAATGGGCGGCACCCTGCCAGGCGTCCGGCAGCACGACCATCAGCAACGGCAGCAGGCTGGGAACGTAGTGGCCCACGAACGCGCCCACATTCACCACCCAGTAAAACACGCCCCACCCCACCGACGAGTTGTCCTTGGAGAGGTTGTGGGCCAGCGACCCCTGAATGCTCGGCTTGAAGAAGGCCGTGCCGGTGGCCAGGACGAGGATTCCCAGGAAGAAACCCCAGTAGTTGCCGATGAAAGAGACGTCCCGAAGCAACGCCACCATCAGGTAGCCGAGCATCATCGTCGAGATGGCGAAGACCAAGGTGCGTTTGTAGCCGTAGCGATCCGCAAATCCGCCGGTCACCATGGGCAGCAACGACTGCACGGCCGCCCACCAGGCGTAAATCGTCCCCTTGTCCGCCGCGGTCAGGTGCAGGCCGCCCGGGTCGTCGGCCTGCATGATGTAGATGGGCGCCATCACCCGGAGATTGTAGAAGGCGAGCCGCTCCCACATCTCGATCGTGTTCAGAATCCAGAACGTCCGCGAGAAACGGCGGCGCGGAACAGGCGGTGCGGATTCGGCAGGAGCGCTCGTCATACGGCGTAATTGGGCGCCACTGTGCCGTCGGCTCGTGCGCCGGTCGAGCGCAGAGATGTCAGAGGGCGGAGGTCGGAATCGGAAGTCAGAAGTCGGAAGTCAGAAGTCAGGAGTCGGGAGTCGGGAGTCGGGAGTCACATCCTCAATACCAAAACCCCAATCCTCGGAGATTTGGGATTGAGGATTTCCGATTTGGGATTTCGCAGCAAATGGCCAATGCAAAGCCCCAATCCGCGCGTTGACCGGGGACGACCGGCCCCACAGGGCCACTGGCGCGAGGATCCGGGGCCGGGCAAACCGCGAACCACACCACCAACGCGAGAGCCTTGCATCCGGACGCCCTCTCCGCGAATTCCCTCCATCCGCGTTCCTCCGCCATCCGCGGTTCTCCCCCGTCCCTCATCCGTGGTGCTCCGGTTTCTGCTTGCGTCCCCGTGTCCGGCGCCAAGACTGTCCGCCATGGATACGCCCGATCAATTCCGCGAGTTGTTCCGCATGCAGAAAGCGCTCAATGCCCGCATCGGGGTGCAAACGGACGGGATGAGCGAAGCCGATCAGACACGGTGGGTGTTGAATTACTGTCGCGCCATGAGCCAGGAGATTGCCGAGCTGACCGACAGCGTGCCCTGGAAATGGTGGGCCAAGTATCAGAAGTTCGACGCCCAGAACGCCCGGGTCGAGGTGGTCGATCTGTTTCACTTCCTGATCAGCCTGGCGCAGGTGCTGGGGATGGGTGCCGACGACGTCTTCCAGGCGTACGTGAAGAAGAACGAGGTGAACTTCCAGCGCCAGGAAACGGGATACGCCCGGAAGGACGAAAACGATTCCAAGCACATCTGACCCGCGGGCCGCTGCTCGGAGCTCGGGTTTCGACCCGTGCCTTCGAGGTTTGCCCGAACCAAGGGAATTGCTCCGCTCTTTCCATGAACCTCCGCAGGGATCTCGCCCCCTCACCCCATCCCTCTCCCCCTCGGAGGGGGAGAGGGTGGCGTAGCCGGGTGAGGGGATTCGGCCAGGTTCGCGGTCCCAGCACGCGGCAATTCGGCCGGCGTGCAGCCTCTCCATGAACCAACCCGTGAACTCCCCTCTCCATTCGGGGATGCCACTTCGCATGAAAGGTAGGGCGCCCTCTCCGAGGGCGCCGCGAGCAACGGCTGCCAGCAGTCTGCGGTGCGGGTGGCGCGCCGACGTGGGCCGCGTGCTGATATCGCGGCGGCGGCTGGAGCGGCGGGTGCGAGAGCTGGCCGCGCGCCTGGAACGCGACTACGCCGGCGGCGACTTGGTGCTCGTGCCGTTGCTGACAGGGACGCTGCCCTTTGTGGCGGATCTGATGCGCCACCTGGATCTGCCGCTGCGTGTGGACTGTCTGGGAATCTCGAGCTACCGGGAACGGACGCGGCCGGGCCGGCTCGAGGTGACCAAGGAACTCCGACAGGAG
>CAYSPU010000305.1:3481-6320 GCA_964432995.1 uncultured Verrucomicrobiota bacterium | reverse complement strand
AGGCAGTCCAGAATGTCGTGAGCTCGCGCACCACCCTGCCGGTGCTCTCCAACGTGCTGATCCAGGCGGGGGAGAATCGGCTGGATCTGACGGCAACCGATCTGGACGTTACGATCTGCTGCACGGTCGAGGCGTCCGTACAGAAGACGGGAGCAACTACCATTCCGGTAAAGAGGCTCTTCAGCATTGTGCGGGAGTTGGGAGCCGTCGAGATTGAGGCAGAAGTCGACGAGAAGAACGGGTTCCGGGTTCGGGCGGGGAACTCCTACTACAGGATCAACGGTCTGGCCGCAGAAGAGTTTCCGCCACTGCCGAAGTTTGCGGAGTGTCGGACGCTGACTGTGCCTCAGGAGAAGCTGCGAAGCATGTTGCGCCGGACGGGCTTTGCGGTTTCGACCGATGAGACGCGGTATGTGCTGAACGGGATCTTCTTCAGCCTGCGCGAGCACAAGATCACCCTGGTGGCAACAGACGGGCGCCGGTTGGCTCTCACGGACGAGGAGGTGGAAGTCAACGAGCAGAATCAGGTGGATTTCATCGTGCCGACAAAGGCGATCAACGAGTTGACGCGGCTGCTCCAACCGGGGGGTGAGGTGCAGCTTCAGGTCACGGAGAATCAGGCGTCTTTCCGCCTGAAGCCGGAGACGGGGCATCCGCTGCTGTTGGTTACGAAGTTGGTGGAGGGCAATTACCCGGACTACCGCCGCGTGATCCCCGGTGAGGCGGAAGAGCGGATTCCGCTGCTGCGGGAGGAGTTGCTCCAAGCCCTGCGGCGGGCGGAGATCATGACCAGCGACAAGTCGAACTCGGTCAAGTTGACTTTTACGAAAAACAACCTCGCGATCACGGCGAACACACCGGAGGTGGGTGAGGCGCGGGAGAGCCTGGCGATCAACTACAAGGGGAAGGACCTGGCTGTTGCCTTCAATCCGACGTACCTGATGGATCCCCTCAAGGCGCTGGATCAGGACGAGGTGTTTCTCGAGTTGACGGATGATCTAAGCCCGGGAGTGGTTCGGGTGAACGGTCCGTTCACGTATGTGATCATGCCGATGCGGCTCTCTTAGCCCGGACATTTCGCGCGCTCGCCGTGTGTGAAACATGCGGGTTAGCGGCGGCGAGGTCTTCAGGCGCTGCGGAGAGCTCTGCCTGGTTGTCCGGCGGAGTCCTACTCGAACTCAATGCGGATGCGGAGCCGTTCCAGGAGGCTGCCTTCGGCGAAGTGGAGTTGGGAGAGGGCTTTTTGCGAATCGGCCTCAGCCAGAACTTCCGCGGAACGCGCCAGCGCAAAGTCGTTCTGCATCTGCAGGACGATGAACATTTCGCTCTTGCCGCCGGCCAACTTCCGTTCTTCAGCTTCCAGGGCCTGGCGTGCCAGGAGGGTGGCGCTGCGGGCGGCACGAACGCGTTCCCAGCCGGATCGGGCGGAGACGACAGCGTCGGCGATTTCGCGCATGACGATTTCGCGTTTCTGCTGGAGGCGGAGTTGGGCTTGGGCCTCGAGGCGGCGGCTGGCCCGGTAGGCGGCTCGTTCGGCGCTCAAGCCCAGGGGGACCGCGAGCACCACGCCCACCATTTCTGTTGGGGCAACGCCGTCGGCGAGCTGATCCCAGGCATCGGTCAGGGAGGCCTCGGCCCTGGTGGGCGGGTAAGTTTGGACGGCGCTGGCGCCACGACGGTTGTAGCCGGCGACAAGGTCGAGGGAGGGAAAGAGTTGATTGCGGGCGAAGCGGATTTGGTCTTTCGCGCTGGCGATCTCCTCGTGGATTTGCAGGAGGTCGGGGCGCTGAGTCAACCCGCGTTGCCAGCTTTCGTCGATGTCGCAGCGTTCCGGGACGACGAGCGGCCGATCGGTGGGAAGAATGACGACGGAGGAGCGGTTGGTGGCGAAGTCGCCGAGGAGGAGCCGCAGATCGTGGTCGGCCAATTGAACGAGGTTGCTGGCCAGGAGGAGCTGTGACTGCTGGATGGCCACCTGAGCCTGGGCCACCAAACCATCCTGGGCGGTCAGCATGCCAACGTCGATCTTCCGCTGCGTCCCGGCCAGGAACTGGCGTTTGGTGTCGAGCAGGTCCTGGCGGATTTCCAGATCGCGGCGGGCGCGAACGAGTTCGTAGTAGGCCTGCTGGACGCGGTTGACGATGTCCATGGTGAGGTAGCTCACGCCGAACTCGCTGATGCGGAGTTGGTGTCGGCTGACACGGATGGTGAGGCGCGGCTGATCGATCCAGAGGTTGCGGAGCAAGGGCTGCTGAATCTGGCCGCCGGCGAAGAACTTGTAGGAGTCGAAGTTGAGGTAATTCCGCTCCCCTTCGCTGGCCGCGTAGGAACCGGAGAGGCTGTAGGTCATGCCGCTGGGCAGCACTCCGGCGAGGCCAACGTCGGCGAGGGTGGAGTCGGCGTCGTAGATGGCGTCGCGGCTGAAATCGTTGGGGTCGAAACCGCCGCTATCGGAGGCGCTTTCGGTTCGAGCGCTGACGACGAGCTGCGGGTCGTAGAAGGCATAGGCGCTGGAGAGCGCGAGGCGTCCGAGTTCGGGATCAACGCGTGCGACCTGCAGCTCGCGGTTGTTGCGCAGGGCGTGCTCGATGGAGTCCGACAGGCTGAGGCGCCAAGTGTCGGAGGCGGCCGCGATCGGCAGGGAGAGCAGGGCGCAGACGAGCAGGGCTCCTTGGAGGAGGACCAACCGGAGCCACGCGGTCCTCATGACGGTTGGTGCGCTCACAGGCGGTCTCGACTCAGGGAGCGGAGCTTTCGGTGGTGCGGGCCCGGGTGCGCGCTTGAGGGTCTGTTCGCGCGAGGCCGGTCTCCGAAGCGCCGGTGCTGAGGAGAAGGTCGA
>CAYSPU010000305.1:0-3471 GCA_964432995.1 uncultured Verrucomicrobiota bacterium | reverse complement strand
CTCCCCCGGCCGAATGCGCACTCCCGGGGGCACATCGACCACGATCGGAAGGGCGGGATCGATCATGAAACCTTGGCGGAGGTAGGCGAGGGAATTCGTCAGGACCTCCACTTGGGCGCCCACTTGACTGACGACCGACCAGAAGTGTCGGGGCGGACGCTCGCGGGTGGTGACGCGGATGCGCATGCCGACTTCCGGGTTGAGAGGATACGGTTGGCGGAGGTAACCCAGGATGCGGGGAGCCTGGGGAGACTCGACGGTGATCAGCGGTTCGCCGGCGACGACGTGTTCCCCGGCCTGACGGAAGAGGGTATGGACCATGCCGTCGATGGGCGCGCGCAGGGTGAGGGTCGCCCAGTTGGTGGCGAGGACGCTGCGGTGTTCTTCGAGGGCATCGAGCGCCGAGACCGCGGAAGGCGCGCGCGACGTGCTGGGATCCGCGAAACCTTCGAGGCGATCGAGTCGGGTTTGGGTCTCGGAGACCAGTTTCGCGCTCTCCTCCACTTGGGCGCGGTACATGTCGCGGGTCTTGAGGCTCAGGTCGTAGACGTCTTCGGAGACGAGTTTCTCACGATAGAGGGGTTCGTTGCGGCGGACCTCGTTCTCGGCTCGTTCCAAGTTCACGCGGGCGACGGCGAGATCGGCCTCGGCGCGACGGAGGTCGAGCCGGATGCGCTCGAAGTCGACGGCGTTGCGTTCGGCCAGGAGGGGTTCGTGGCGCATGCGATTCAACTGGAGTTCCGCCTGGAACAGGTCGAGTTGGGCGCGGGGGTCGATGGGCTGGAGGATGGCGAGGGGTTGGCCGGCCTTCACCACCTCGTAAGGTTGGACAAGCACCTGCTGCAACAGGCCCTGCTGCGGGCTCGTCACCAGCGAGCGAACGCCGTCGGCAATCCCCGAGAGCGCGCCCTGCGAACTGGACTGCTTCCAGAGGAAGAAGCAGGCGGCGATCGCGAGGGCCACGACCAGCGGGGGCCCGCCGTGCTGGCGCCAGCGGCGCCAGCGGATGCGCGACGCGATTGGAATGCTCGGTAACGTACTCATGCGGATCGTCTCGCCGGGATATCGGATCTAGGGTCCCCACGAGCGCCTCCAGCCCCGGGGACCTGTCCGCGGGGTGGCAGGCGAGAGAGCCGACATCTGCCGCGCATGGTTCTACCATCGGTTGGCGGATTCCGTCTAGCCGGCATATTGCGCCCGGATCCTCGTCTAAGTGGCGCTGAGGGTTCGCTCGTCTCCGGCCCACGCACCGTTTTCGTCCCCGCGGACGGGCGCTCTGTCGGCTCCGGCCAAATCCGCACCCGACCGCCGTGGCCGTGCCGCGGGCAAGCCTCAAGGGCACGCGTTGGAGTTGCAGTGCCGGCTTCGGCGCGGATTTGGGTTGCGCGGTTGAGTTACTGGAACAGAAGGGGGGCGAACTCGTTGAGGTACTGGCGCCAGTTGATCCACGTGTGGCCGCCGTCGGTCTCGGCGTATTGGACCGGGAAGCCGTGTTTGCGGAACATGGCCACCGTGGCGCGTGAGGTTTCGAGGAGGAAATCGTCCTTGCCGGTCGCGAACCAGAAGAGCCTGAGGCCTTTCCTGAGGCCCGCGTCGTCCAGCACCTGCTGGTGTCGCTCCTCGAAGCTCGGCCCCTGGGGCTGCGTGCTGCCCGCTCGTCCGCCCGTGATCCCAAATACCCCGGAGCTGTAGACGCCCAGATACGCAAACTGGTCGAGGTGCGGAATGCCGATGTTCAGCGTCTGGCCGCCCCCCATCGAGAGGCCGGCCAGCGCCCGGTGCCTCCGGTCTTTATGGACACGGTAGTTCTTCTCCACATACGGCATGATGTCGTTCAGGAAATCCTGGCTGAACTCGTCCGCCGCCGGTCGGGCGCCCCCGGAGCGGAACGGCCCGGCGTGGCCGGCGGGCATGACCACCACCATCGCCTTCGCTTTCCCAGCCGCGATCAGATTGTCGAGAATGAACCCGGCCCGCCCAACACTCGTCCAGGAGTCATCGCTGTCCGACGCGCCGTGGAGAAGATAGAAAACTGGGAACTTGCCCTTGCCGGACGGATAGCCCGGCGGCGTGTAGACGTGCATGCGGCGGAAGCGCTTCAGCGACGTCGAGTAGTAGGTCACCTCCGCGACGGCGCCGCGCGGGACGTCCTGGGTGTCCATGAAATCCGCACCAGGAACGTATACGAGGCTCCAGACGTTGTTGTTGGACTCGCTGACGGTGGGACTGCGGGGATCGATGACCGAGACGCCATCCACGTTGAAGGTGTAGCGGTAAGCGCCCGGGTCGACGGGTCCGAGGGTGGTTTCCCAGACGCCATTGGTGTCCTTGGTCATCTCCTTTCCCTGGCCGACTCCCGGGATGTCGCCACCGGCGAGGCGAACGTCCTCGGCCTTGGGGGCCAGGATGCGGAAGGTGACGCAGCGGTCGGCGGCGATCTCCGGGGAGATCACCCTGGGGCCTTGGGGGCCGCGGACCTGGGCCGAGGCGGAAGGAATGCACGTGAGCGCCACCAGCAGAGCGGCGGCGCAGGATGGCAGGATCGGGGTTTGCAGTTTCATGGAGGGGCTTCGGCTGTTTGTGAGGGTCGGATCCTAACTGCTACCCGGGAAGCGCGTCAGGCATTTTCTGAAGCGGCCGGGAACGGATTCGGCTGGATCCCGCTCTGCGGGCTCCTTCTCCACCGCGCCCCGTGGGCGCGATCTCCCCCCAACCGCGCTGGTCGCAACGCCATCGACTTCTTCATGCGCGTGCTCGGGCTGTCCTTCCACGACGCCATGCGCCACATCACCCGCCAGTAGCCCAGCCGCCCCGCCCGCGGGCGTCACCACGCTACGACGCCAGCGTGGCTCCCCTTTCAGCCCGCATTCCTTGCGCAGCGCATTGTTTGCCTGATCTGCGAGCACCCTTGCGGCCTCATAGGCGGCGCTGTCAATGACTACAAAGACCGTACCGGCACCTGACGCCGGCATGCCTTTGGGGAGGGCGGATCGGATCGACGATCTCACGGATCCGGCCCTGGGCATCGCGCAGGAAGGTGACGCTGGCGCCGCTCGAGTGGACGATGCCGTTGGTGGTAATGGTGAGGGTGTTTTGGTTGCGATCGGTGATAGACTGGACGCCGGCGGTCTGGTCGATGACGTAAACGTCGCCTTCGGCGGAGGTAAACCGGAACCGGGTGGGGTTGAAGCCGGAGAAGTCCATCCAGTTGACGAGATTGATGTAGCCGATGTCGATCTCGAGGGTGCCGTGCGTGCCGGGCAGGTTGGTGAAGGTCATGGCCACCGAGCCGATGGGATAGCCATACTGGCTGCTGGGGGGCAGGACGGATTGGAACCGATAGACCTTGTCTCCGGGGAAGGTGATGGCGATTGGGCACGGCTGGATGGAATCGAGCGCGTAACAGCCGCTATCGCAGGTCACCCAAACACCCCCAACCTCAAATCCCGCAGCGCAAACAAATCCCCGCCC
>CAYSPU010000304.1:0-6428 GCA_964432995.1 uncultured Verrucomicrobiota bacterium | reverse complement strand
CAAGGACCTCCCGGCGGTAATCGCCGCGGTGGCCAAGATTGGCTACCGGGGCGTCGAGTTCGCGGGGTATCACAACCGCAGCGCCAAGGAACTGCGGAAGATGCTCGACGACCACGGGCTCGTGACCTGCGGCACCCACACACCCTACGAATCCGTGCTGGGCGATCGCCTGAAGGAAACGATCGAGTTCAACCGCATCCTGGGGAACAAGTTCCTGATCGTCCCGTGGATGGAGGGCAAGACGAAGCAAGCCTGGCTCGACAAAGCCCAGCAGTTCAACACCCTGGTCGACCAGGTGAAAGGCGCCGGCATGTGGATCGGCTACCACGCCCACGCGCACGATTTCCACAAACTCGACGGCGAGTCGGCCTGGGACCTGTTCTTCGGCAACACCAAACCCGAAGTGGTGATGCAGCTCGACACCAGCAACTGCCTGGATGGCGGCGCCGATCCCGTGGCCGTGCTCAAGAAGTACCCGGGCCGCGCGCGCAGCATCCACCTCAAGCCCGGCGGCGGCGGACCGGAAGCGGCCATCGGCGAGGACAAGGTGGACTGGAAAGCCGTTTTCGCGTTCTGCGAGAGTCAGGGTCAAACCGACTGGTACGTCGTCGAACACGAGACGAGCAAGGACCCGCTCGATGCCGTGAAACGCAATTTCGCCGCGCTCAGAGCGATGGGGAAGGCGTAAACGGCGTCCGGTCCGGCGAAACGTCGCCGCCAGGTTTCTCATACAGCCGACCCGGCCGCAGAGCCCGCCAACCCTGGCGGACGAGATACTCCCGCAAGGACGCCAACTGCGGCGAGACATGCAGAAACTCCGTGGTGTGGTCCTCGATATTCGTCAAGAGGCAACCCCCGGGCTTCACCGCGGCGGCGAAGGACTCCAGGTAACGCATGGGGTCGTGGACATGTTCCAGGACTTCCGTGGCAACACAAAGATCGCAGGGCGGCAGGGGTGGGATTGGTTCCTCGGGCGTGCAGACCGCAATTGTCGCCGGGAGCCCCCAGCGCGGGCAGAGCCACCGCAGGAACTCCAACTGCAGCAAGGGCAGGTCCGCCAGGAAGAGCTCGGCCGGTCGTCCCCGCTCCCGCAAGTGCCGCGTCCAGGTGATCGAGAGCTGCGCCAAGCCACAGCCGAAATCCACAATCCGGGGGCTGGGGCGCTGCTCCAGTCCGCGGAGTTCCGGCCAGGCATCGAGCGACGGTTCGCGGTAGCTGAGCAGGCGCAATAACTGCAGCGGTTGGTGCGCGGCATAGGCCTGGCGGAGTTCCTCCGGGGTGTTGCCCCAGAAGGGCCGGCACAACTCCATCTGGGCGTGCGCGTGCATCTTGAAGACCCGTCCCCCATGCCCGCCCGCCAGCGCGGCCCACGACCGGTCAAACCGCTCGCGACTTTCCGCGAGGCTCAGGCCGAGTCGCTCCGCGTTCCACTCGCAAAAGGCCTCCTGCCAGCAGTTCAAATGGGTCGGCGGCGTGCCCCCCAACCAGCGACGCTCCACATACCTCCGACCGAGTTTGGACAACCAACTCATATCCCAACGCCCTGCTCCACCGCGGCGCCAAGCCTCCAGCCATCCCACCTCGGGCGATCACCCGACAGTCTGTTGACGCGCATGCGGATCCAAAGTGCCCGCCTCTCGAGTCGTTGAGAAGCAGATAATCCGCCGAACCCTCAGAGCGCCACCTCGACGAGGATCCGGGGCCCCGTGCGACAGCCTTGACGCTTTCGCGCCGGCAGCGTAGCAGAAACCCATGATTCACCTAGGTCTGCACACGGACAACTGGCGTCCCCTGAGCCTGAGCTTCGAAGCCGCGGTCGAGAAGATCCGGGCCACGGGACTGAAACACATCGAGTTCGCCGCCTTGCACGGCCAGAACTTCATCCAAGCCCTCGGCTACGACCCGGGCGTTTCGCTCCAGTCCAACCCGCGGGCGCTGCGTCGGTACCTGGACAAGAAACGGCTGCAGGTCTCCCAGATCGATGGCGCCTACCCCATGATGGGCCCCAACGGCTCGGCCTTCGGCGTGCAATACGTCCAGCAGGCCATCCGCTTTGCCGCGGAACTGGGCTGCCCGATGGTCGACACCGTCGACGGCGCCTTCGAGACGCCCGGGATGAACCGGCGCGAGGTCTTCCGAGTGACGTGCGACAACTACCGTCAGTGCCTGCCCTGGGCGGAGGATTACGGCGTGATCATCAATGTCGAGCCGCACGGGCCGTATACGAACGACATCGAGTTCATGCGGAAGTTGTTCGAGTACTTCGACTCCGAGCATCTGCGGTTGAACTTCGACACCGGTAACACCTTCATCGCCGGCCACGACCCACTCGACTACGTCAAGGCACTCCGGACGTACCTGACCCATTGCCACATTAAGGACGTCAGCGCCGACCTGGCCGCGGCCGCTCGCGGCGAGGAAACCGGCATCGGCAGCTCGATCGTCCCCGTCGGCGGTGGGGTCAACGCCAAGAACATCGAACGTTGCCTCGCCTACCTCGCCCAGACCAAATGGGACGGCGTCGTCTCGATCGAGTGCCATGGTTCGGACGAGAACACCGCGGCGAGCGTCCGCTACATGAAGAAACTGGTGCGGTCGGTCGCCCGGTAGGGACACGCGACCCCGCGTGTCCGTCTGGTTGCAGCATGAGGTAGGGACACGCGGCCTCGCGTGTCCATGTGGTTGCGGGCAGGAGGTGCGTGCTTCTTGCGGACGCCCGAGGCCGGGCGTCCCTACCTTCCTAGGGTGCGCAGCAGCATGAGGCTGGCTCCTTTCACCGGAGGATGCGGAACGCGCGAAACTGACGTTGTTTCCGGGGAAGCTTCTTCGCTTCTTTGCCGTCTACGATGAGCGAACCGTCGTCGCTGAGGATCACGAACTCGGAGCGACCGTGGTCGTCGTGGAAACAGATCCCCTCCGGGTTGATCCCCTCGAGTCGGACATCACCGCTCCGCTGCGGCATGGCCGTGCCGCCCGTCCAGCGATAGAGCTGGCACTCGGCTCCGCGATCGGCGGGGCCGGCGATCAGGTAATACCCGTCCGCGGTGGACCCAATGCCGCGCAGGCCGAGGCCACCCAGGTCGAGCAGGATCGGCGCGCCAAACCGCGGTCCTTGACCGGCAACGACCTCGGCCGGGTTTTCCATGGGCACGATCAACGCCCGACCCTCGGGAATCGGGTTCCGGAAACCGATCAGCAATCCGCCCTCGGGCGTGTCGGTGAGGGCTTCGATGTTGAGGCCACCGGCCGCCTTCGGCGCCCGTGCGGCCGCCTCGGCCAGCCGATAGCGAGCCAACGCCGGCTCCTGCACCAAGTCGACCAGCAGGTTGGTGTAGGCGCGGCCCACGGGGCGCAGTTGCACATTGGCGCCGTCGCCTTGCACTTCGAGGGCGAAAAACCGATGCCGACTCGGCGCCGCTTCGCCGGCTGCATTCCGCCCATGCGAGGAAATCCAGTAGACGCGGTTGCCGATGCGGGCCGCGGCTTCGAGATCGCACTCGGGGCCTTTTCGGGAATTGAACAGAAATGGGCGCAGATCGAACGACCCCACTGGGTCGCCGGGTTGGTCGAGCCGGTAGAACTGCAGAATGTTGTTTTCGTCACTGGCGACGGCGAACAGATCTCCGCGCAACTGCACCGCCGCGGAGGCGTCCGAAAGGCCGCGGAAGATGATTGGGGCCGCGGGTGTGGCCGCGCGACCGGTTGCCATCGCCACCCAGAACACGAAGAGGCACTGCCTGAACATGGGGATTAGACGCTGCCGTAGCATAGGGTGTTCGAACATCCCGACCGTCCGCCCAGCACCCTTCCTCTCCCCTTCGCGTCTTCGTTCCTTTGTTGTTCCTCCCGGAAGCGGACAGGTGCGCCTGCGGAGAGCGGGAGAGTGCGGAGTGCCGGTCGTCGGCGAAGCTGCTCACTTCGCCGGCGCGGGAATCAGTTGCTCGACCCGGGCGAGGGCCTCGGCTAATCGGGCGGTATCCTTCCCGCCACCGCGGGCGTTGTCGGAGCGTCCGCCGCCTTTGCCGCCGACGATGGGGGCGATTTGCTGGATGATCTTGCCGGCCTGAACGCGAGAGGTCAATTCGGGTGTGACTGCCGCCACGAGGGCGACGGCGCCACCTGCAGTTCCTCCCAGCACGATCACCCCCTGGAACTGGCCCTTCAGCTCGTTCACCATCCCCTGCAGCGTGTCGCCGTCGGCGGCCCCGATATCCGCGATGATGGCCGGCACACCCTGAATCGCACGCGCCTGACCAACGAGCCCTTTGGCCACTCCGGCGGCCTGCTTCTGCTGCATCGCCTTGAGCTGCTTCTCGAGTTCCTTCTGTTGGGCGAGCAGGTTCTCGATCTTCTTGTCGAGATCCACGATGGGCGTGGCCAGGCGTTCGGCAACGGTCTTCAGCATGCCCAACTCCTCGCCGGCCCGTCGCCAAGCCTCGATCCCGGCAATCGCCTCGATGCGCCGCACACCCGCGGCAATCGCGTTTTCCGACACGATTCGGAACAACCCGATCTCCCCCACCGCCCGGCAATGTGTCCCGCCGCAGAGTTCCATCGAGTAACCGTCCAATGCCGTTGGTTTGCCTCCGATCTGGACGACGCGGACCCATTCGCCGTATTTCTCGCCAAAGAACTGCATGATCTCGTGGCGGTCCTTGATGTGTTGGTACTTCACCTCGATCCAGGTCACCGGGGAGTTTTCCAGAATGCGCTCGTTGACCAGACGCTCGACATCCGCCACCTGCTGCGGCGTGAGCGGCGCGTGGTTGAAGTCGAAGGTCAACTTGTCCGGCCCCACAAACGAACCCTTCTGCGAAGCCTCGCGGCTGACGACTTCGTGCAGCGCCCAGTGGAGCAAGTGCGTCACCGTGTGATGCCGCTGGATCGCGGCGCGACGCGAGCTGTCGACGGAGAGAACGACCGAACTGCCCGGGACGGGGAGTTCGCCAGCCGCGGCAGCGTCATCCCCGCCAATGAAATGCAGCCAGGTGTGACCGGACTTCTGGGTGTTGACGATGCGCCAGAGATGGTCGCCGTGCTCCAATTCGCCGGTGTCGCCCACTTGCCCGCCCATCTCGGCGTAGCACGCGCTGGTGTCGAGGATCACCGCCGTCTGGTCGTTCAGGCTCACCACCTCGAGCACCCTGGCCGACGTCTCGAGCTGGTCGTAACCGACAAACGCCGTCGGGGTCGTCGTCTCGATCTGCGACAAGGCGACGACCGTCTTCTTCTGCGCCGCCCGGGCCCGCGCCTTCTGCTCCTCCATCCGCTCGCCGGCTCCCTCAACGTCCACTGTGAACCCGCGTTCGCGCGCCATCAACTCGGTCAGGTCCAGCGGGAATCCGTAAGTATCATAAAGCAGAAACGCTGCTTCCCCTGACACAACGTTCAGAGATCGCTCAAATCCCGACTTCATCTTCATCAAGCCAGCGATCTCACCTCCAGCCACCGCAACGACACCGGTGATCCCGCCCATGCCAAGCTGGAGGATGATCCTGTCGGCCCCAGCAACAAATGCTCGCTGAGCCTGAGAGCCGAATCTCGACAACTGATCGCGCATCGAACGCAGCTTGGCGAGAACCGGATGGTTGCGGTTGATCGAGTTGATATGCTTCTGATCTCCCGAAGCAGCCTTTCCCAGTTCTGTCGCTAGCACCGGAGCCGCCTCCCTGAGGAGTGCCATGAAGTCGACCAACTCCTCGAATACTTGAAGCCCCCGATCCAGCGTCTTATTGAACGCCTCTTCTTCGACGCGGATGACTTCCTCGACGTGCTTCTGTTTGGCGCGGATCTCGGGGAAGACACCGCCCATCGTGTCGGCGAGGACACCGACCAGTTTGTAGAAGAACGGTTCGTGGAAGCCGAGCGAGCGTCCGTAGCGCACCGCGCGGCGCAGGATGCGGCGGAGCACGTAATTCCGATCCGTGTTGCCCGGCTGGATGCCGTCGGCGATGGCGAAGCTCAGGGTCCGGATGTGGTCGGCGATGACGCGGAAGGCGACGTCCGTGCGCTCCTGTTCCGTTTCTCCGGCAGAACCGGTCCGGGGCAAGGTGGAGGCGTAGCGTTTGCCGCTCATCTGTTCGAGTTGGTCGAAGAGCGGTCGGAAGATATCGGTTTCGTAGTTGGAGATGGTGCGGGAGAAATCGGTGAACCCGCGGGTGTTTTGGAGGATACCGGTGACGCGTTCGAAGCCCATGCCGGTGTCGACGTGCCGGGCCGGCAGCGGCGAGAAGGTGCCATCCGGGTTCGCATTGAACTGGATGAACACCAGGTTCCAGATCTCGATGCACTGGGCCGAGCCCTGGTTCACCAGCGCCCCCTTGGTGTCGCCCTTCGGGGTCAGGTCCACGTGCAGTTCCGAGCAAGGACCGCACGGGCCGGTTTCGCCCATCATCCAGAAGTTGTCTTTCTTGTTGCCGAAGCAGATG
>CAYSPU010000303.1:0-6472 GCA_964432995.1 uncultured Verrucomicrobiota bacterium | reverse complement strand
ACCGCGTTCCCGCGACCCGCTCCGCGCGCTTCCGCACGCCTGCCGAAAGGACACGCAGAAACTCAAACTGCACTCCAAACCAGTCCCGATACTTCGCCAACAGGTGCTGGCAAAGCGGCTCCTTGTGCGCCAAGAGCACGTCCAGCCCCCGATACAGCCGCGCCTCATTCACCTGGCGCCAAGACACCCCCAGCAAGTCTTCCAACCCGCTGTCGGCATACCAACGCTCGGCCACCTCCAACTCGCTGCGTTGCCCGCAGAACCGCGCCAAGGTCAGAATGCACGCCGTCAGCTCCCACCCCACCTCTTCCTGACCCGGTTCGATGATCTCCTGCAGAAGCCCGTGCACCCCCAACCGCCGCCACAGCGATAAACCCAAATACACCGGCCCGAATTCCCGAACCCGCTCCACTCGCACCCCCCGCAAATCCACCTGCGCCCACGGGGCCCGCTCCCCTCCCGACCACCCCCGGCCCAGTACGCCTTGCACCGCCGCCGGCCTCCGCCCCTCCAACAGATCGCCGACCTCTTCCCAACTCCGCCGCGTCCGACTCTCCAGCCCCGGCTCCTTCCCCAACGTCGCCACCACCTCTTGCCGCGGGCCCTTGGCCGTACGCACCGTTTTCACCAACGTCCAATACTCGTAACACTCCCCGTTCACCCTCCGACGATTGCGCCGCAGGAACATGCCTGCCAGATTACGGCACCTCGCCAAACGGGCACAATGGGCTCTTCTCCACTACACGCCTCCCAGACGGACGGTGACGTCAAATCCCAAGTAATCCCGCTCCGCCGATCGTGAAAAAAACCGCAGCCGATCCCTACACTGACGAACTTCGGCTAGCACCCGGCACCGCACAGGCCAATCGAGCAAATGACGTATTCTTGGCAGACCGAAGTCCGCAGTCCGCAGTCCGGAGACAGGAGACAGGAGGGAGAGTGGGATGTCGTTCGTGCTCCGGCCCCGATTGGCGCGGCAGCGGCGGCTGCACATCTCGCAGGAACCCCCAGGTGGGGCGACCTCTCCGAGGGCGCCGCTGGACGCAGCCAACGGACGGGTTCATCCCGGTACGATGCAGAGACTCGCTCCCGGGCTCGGTTCGGCGCCCTCCTCCAGCCTTCCGGATGACCCCTGCGCGGCAGCCCCAGGTGGAGGACTCGTGAGCGGGTCTCCGCATCGCGCCGGAAACCAGTGGTTCGTGTACGGACACAGCATCTTGCGGCGCCCTCGGAGAGGTCGCCCCACCTTTCATGCGAAGTGGTATCCCAGAATGGGTAGGGGGATTCATGGGAGGAGAGGACTCTCCGGCAGGTTGTTTCTGGAGGCCGCCCGTGCTGGTCGACCGTGGACTTGCCGATCCGACTCCTCTGTCACATGGACAGTCGGCTCCCCCAAAGGAGTTTCATGCGGCGGAGGGCCTGCAGGGCGGCGTTGTTGGCCGCGAGGCGGAAGTCGTGCTCGAACTGCCGCAAGTCGCTGTCCTCCGTGACGGGGCTGATGTGGGTCTTGGGGACTTCCATCAGACCCGAGCGCCCAACTACTTCACCATTCGAGGGGTCCCGCAGAACCATCATTGGGACCAACTGCAATTCGTCGCTGTGGTTTAACCAACTCCAGACGAATGTCACCTCGAGGGCCAGGCTGTCGGATGCCTGCTTCAGCACGTCGGCGGAAGGTGCCGGGCTCTTGGCACGGTGCCAATTGCACGACAGGCGAAGCCACTTGTTGTGGTGCTCCAGCCCCTTGAACGGGCGCGTTTCCTGCGCCCAGAGAGCGCTGGCACCGGGCAAATCCAGCGTCTCCGCGGAGAGCTCCACGCTCTGGAACTTCACTTCGGAGGAGTCCCGCAGCAACTTCACGCACTCCTCCGCCAAAACCCGCGTTGGCTCGAAATCGGCAGCGTCCCGGTTCAGTCGTTCGATCATGCCGCTCCGATGACTTGCCGAGGCCCCAGCCTCGATGGCGGCTCCGACCAAGCCGCCCAAGACGAACGTGGAGTCGTGCTGCCACATGACGGAAACGGGCTGGCCGCGCACCGGGAAGACCACGAGTTTCTTGGTGGCGGCATTGGAAACCTCGGGAACAATGGCAGCCCCCGGGCCGGCGCAACCGGGACCCACGACGAGGCACATACCCAGGGCGGCAACGCCGAGGAACGAAGAGATCGAGCGGAATCGTGTATTCATTGGCACATGGACGGGTAGCATCCAGGGCGTCTAGCACGTGGTCGCACCTGGGCCAATCGGGCAAATGACGTATTTCGCGTTTCTCGAGTTCCGCCTCCTTTGTTACTTCGTGGCTGTTGTTCTCCCCGAATCCATACGTTTGCATCTCACCGCACACACGGTAACTCGCATCCCTGGGGCTCATCCTATGCCCGAGGAACCCCCTGCTTGGCTTCGTCGCATCCCGGTTTTCCCCGGGGATCAGGACTGCCCCGGGGATGGAGAACGCAGGTTTGGCGAGTCAGACGGATCTGCTTCCACAGATCCGTGTCCATCGGTGTTCATCCGTGGTTCTCTTCTCTGCGGACTTCGTGCCCTGCCCTGAGTTCACGAGGTCTTCCTCAGGGCGCATGGAGGAGTTCATGAACGGCGCGCGCCGTGGCGGAGCCGACGCCAGGGACTCCCGCGAGCATCTCCGGTGTTGCCGTTGCTACCGCGGCCACGGTCTGGAAATGGTCGAGGAGCTGAACCGCCCGTTTCGGTCCAATCCCCGGGAGGCTCTGGAGCACGGCCAATCGCTGGCGCCGCCGTTGTCGGGGCCGGCGTCCATGAAAGAGCGGCACGTCGTCGGTCGCGCGCCCAAGTTGCTGTCCGGCGTAGCAAAGCAGGTTGGCCGTCTCGGTGGCATCCCACGTCCGCAGGACGGGCAGCCGAAAGACGAGCGTCAGCGTCACCATGCTCCCCAGCAAGGCCTCGCGACTCACGCCTGTTGACGGCAGTTCGGCAGCGTGCCCCTCGAGGATCAGCGCGCAGTGCGTGGTCGACAGCACCAGCCGGTGCGCCTGCGAAAACAGCCGGCCGTCGACGAGCGAGCGTGCGAAGTCGACGATCGTCTTCCGTTCGAAAACACAGTCGGCCACGACATAATCGCCGAGGGCGAGTCGCTGGACTTTGACGGCGACACCGGGTCGGGGCTGCAGGGCCTCGAGAACCGGGCATTGGGCTTCGCGATCGTCGGCAATGATCGTGAGCAGCGGCACCGGAGACGGATCAGGTGCGTCGGACATTCTGACCTCCTTGGCTGGCCGGAATGTGCAACCGAACTCGCCGGGAGGAAAGCGCAAAAGACCGTGGATGGCGCGGATGGGCGCGGATGGAATGGCAGGGCTTGCCGTTCCCGGTGTCCATTCGTGTGATTCGTGGTTCCAGACGGAAGGACCACGTATCACCAATGCTCAAGCCAGCGCGGGAACCTGGGCCAGTACCTGCAGTCCCGGCACGCGAGCGAAGTGAGGGTCGGTCGAGACCACGGCCGCGTCGAGGTTCGAAGCGACGGTGGCGAGCGCCAGATCGGTGAGGGGCAGCACGTCGCCCTGCCGGTCCAAACGCCAGGCAAGTCCGGCGACCTCACGCCAGAACGCCGCGTCCATCTCGGGCTCGGACAGGAGATCGAAGAAAGCGGCGAGGTCGTCTCTCACGCCCGGATGCCGGCATCCGCGCAGAACCTCGGCACGAATGATACCGCATCCGTGGAGCCAGCCGGAGGCTGCCCACCCGGCCAACTCGTGTCGGGGATCCTGTCCCTGCCGAAGCATCGAGATGTAGATCGTCGAATCAACCAGGATTTCCATGGCCAGGCTTCTCCTGCTTTCGAAGCTCTAGGACGTCGTAAGCTGGGTCGACTGCCTCGCGCAAGGCAGCGGGGTCCCACTTGCGGGTGCGCAGTTGCTTCAGATTGGCTTGGCGCTCGAGTTCGGGCAGGGCCCGGTCGATGGCTTCCCGGCGGGTGCGTATGGCGCACAAATCCATCACGCGCTGGAGCTTCTGCTCGTCCACCTCAACCGTCGTCTTCATGCATACACTGATACGGGTGGATCATATGGCTGTCAATATGGTGCTGTTGCCCCGTGGCGGTGCATGGTCGGACCACGACAAGTGGCTCGGGGCGAGGTGGTTGCCGTGAAGTTGAGGCCGTTTTGAGGCCGTTGGGCCCGTTTCTTGGCGTTGTTTTTGGCTCATGGCCCATCGCGGACAACCTGGATACTCGCGGGTTCAGACTCCAGCGTTCAGATTCGGCTCCACAGTTCGTATCGGATCCCGCCGCCGAGGTGGAATCTTCCCGGAGCCGACAGAGCGCCCGTCCGCAGGGGCGAACAGTGCGCGTCGACCGGGGACGACCGAACCGCCAGCGCCACTCAGGCGAGGATCCGGGTCGGGCTCCGGCGGTTTGACAGAGGGTCCCGGGATCTGCTTGGGTGGTGGGGAAATCACAACCGCGTCACCATGAGCCTGTCCGTGAGTCTCGCCCGCTCACCCTGGCCCTCTCCCCCTCGGAGGGGAGAGGGTGTCCCGCGGCCGCGGGACGAGAGAGGAGGATTCATCCGGGGTCATGGCCCCAGTCCGCATCGAATCGTTGGCTGCCACTGTCCACCAGGAAACACGATCATGAATGCATCCATCCACTCCGAGTTGCCGCTGCGAATGACAGCCGGCTTCGCGTCGCCCCGTCCTTCTTCGAGGAGTCCGTTCGAAGCGCCACGGGGTGCCAGCCTCTGTTCGGTTAACGGCCGTACCGGGGTTCCCGACGGAGGCTCAGGGCGGGGGTCCTGCGCTCAGGGTACGACACTGCCCCGTCGGAGATTCCTGGGGACGACGTTGGCCGGGGCCGCGGGACTCGTCTCGTTACTGACGCGCTCGTCGGCGGCCGAAAGCGGTTCGGCGGGGTCGAAGCTCAGGCTGGGCCTCATCGGTTGCGGTTGGTATGGGCTGGTGGATGTGGACGCCGCCTTCAAGGTGGGCGGCGTTGAAGTGATTGCGGTCTGTGATGCGGACAGCCAGCACCTCGAGGAGGCCGCCGCGAAGATTGAGAAGAAGCAGGGGAGCCGACCGAAGACGTTCAAGCACCATCGGGATTTGCTCGCGATGCCCGAACTGCAGGCGGTGATCATCGCCTCGCCGCCGCATTGGCACGCGCTCCAGTTCATCGACGCGGTCCAACGCGGCGTGGATGTCTACTGCGAGAAACCGCTGGCGTATGACGTGCGCGAAGGGCAGGCGATGGTGGCGGCGGCGCAGAAATCGGGTCGGGTGGTGCAGGTCGGTTTCCAGCGGCGGCAGGCGGCGGCCATTCGCCAGGCACGCGACTACCTCCGCTCGGGCAAGGCCGGTCGCATTGTCCAGGTGGAGGCGAACATCCACTACACGGCCGGTATGAAGGACGCCAAACCGCAGCCGCCACCCGCTTCGCTGGATTGGGATCTCTGGTGCGGCCCCGCGCCGCTCATCCCCTACAGTCCGAACGTGGGCCACATCAACTGGCGCCTCGAGAAAGAGATCGGGCACGGACACCTGGTCGACTGGGGGATTCACCTGGTGGACGCCACGCGCTGGATTCTCGGCGAGGGACTGCCTTCGGCTGTGACCGCGACCGGCGGGCTCTACCACCTCAAGGGACAGATCACGACACCCGATGTGCTGACCGCGCATTTCGATTTCCCGAGTTGTCCGGTGACCTGGAGCCATCATATCTGGGGCGCCGCGGAATACACCCCCGAGACAAGCAACGGCATCTTCTTCCTTGCGGAGAAGGAAACGGTGTTCGTGACGGACAACCGCTGGGTGGTGATCCCACGGGACAGCAAGCAGGAGCGCAAGGTGCACCAGGCGGAGAGCGACGCCGGCATGCTTCAGATGAAGGACTTCCTCGAAGCGGTGGGATCCCGACGGCCGCCGTCGTGTCCGCCTCCGGATGCCTGGCAGTCAACCGCGACCGTGCAGTTGGCCATGGCATCGTACGAGACGAATGCGCGCGTGGTGTGGGACGACGCGAAGAAGACGATCATGGACAACAAGGCCGCGGCGCGCTTGTTGAAGCGCGACTACCGCGCGCCCTACAAGCACCCGTTTCGAGGCTGAGGGCGCTGGCTGCGGGAGGGACCCACCTGCCCTCGGATATTCCTGCGGCCGAGACGGCTGCAGCCCGTCGCGGTCCCCATCTCGCCGCTGCTGTACGCAACCGGCCGCGGACCGCCCGACGTCCCGGCGGGCAGCAGCACCACACGCCGGACGCGCTTCCGAACCTCTGCCCGCCTCCCGCCTGCTCGTTGCTGCTGCGACCCGAGACGTGTCGCGCTCCGTCCGACCGCCAGGGCAGCAGCACCACACGCCGAACGCGCTACCGAACCTCTGCCCGCCTCCCGCCTGCTCGTTGCTGCTGCGACCCGAGACGTGTCGCGCTCCGTCCGACCGCCAGGGCAGCAGCCCCAGACGCCGAACACGCCTCCGAACCTCCAACTGCCTCCCGCCT
>CAYSPU010000302.1:0-6504 GCA_964432995.1 uncultured Verrucomicrobiota bacterium | reverse complement strand
CAATCGCCGCCGCCTGCCACATGTAGTCGTGGACGTATCCGACGCTGCGGCCGTCGGGCCGGCGGCGGAGCGTGGAGTAGACCTCGAGCATTTCCTCGTCGCGGCGGTCGCCCAGGATATCGCTGATCTCGAGGGCGTGAGAATCGAAGATGGCGAACGCCTCGTTGTAGGCTTCCGGGTAGTCACCGAGGTTCGGCGGGATGGGGTCGCCGCGGAACAGCGCGCGCAGCGAGTCGGTTTCCCAGTGGCAAGCGGCCTTGCCGTCGGTGAGGTACAGGACGGCGCGATCCAGGCCGGCCGGTGTCGGAGTTGGGTGCTCCTGCAGGTCTTTGACCGGCACGGCGGCCCGGATGATCTTCGTGAGGTCCAGCGGTTCGCGTTCGAGCGCCTGCCGGAGGCTGGGCACGAAATTGCCGAGGCTGAAGAAGGGCTTTGGGCCAGGTTCGTTCATGAAGACCTGCCTTTCCGTAGAAACGGAGTGCTTTGTGCCCATGAACCGCATCGAATCCCCCTCACCCGGCTGCGCCACCCTCTCCCCCTCGGAAGGGGAGAGGGACGGGGTGAGGGGGCGAGATCCATGGACAGGTTCATGGGAGGGCAGCCGCGGGTCGTCGCCGCCTCGAGGTCCTGCCTTTGGGTTGGGCCTGCTTCCCGGCGGCCGCGCGTTTCGGAGTTTTCCGCGGCGGCGTGGGCGGTGTGGCGGCTGCTGGAGCGCCGGGGGAAGGCAGCACGGTTGTGGCTTGCGTGTCGAGTTCGATGCCGAACACGGCGCCGAGTTCGCTCTCGGCCAGTTCGGGGCCGGCGGCCTGTTTGCCCGCCAGGTCGCCGGCGTTGGCCGCCCGGGTGATCAGTTCTTCGTGATTCACCGAGCGCAGGGTGAATAGCAACTCCGGGCTGTGGTCGAGGCGGGCGCCCACGGCGTAGAGGACGGCGGCGACGTGTTTGCACATGGTGGCCCCGTCGGGGCAGGAGCACTGCAACTTGATTTCCGCCGGGGTGGGGAAGAGACCGGTGTCCCGGCGCGTGAGGATCGCCATGACGTGGTCCGAGAAACGTCCCTGAAGCAACTCCACCAGGGAGCCAATGCCACCGGCGCATTCGTGACAGAGCCTCTTCCACTTGGCTTTGGCGGCGGCGGCGATGCTGATCGTCACCCGGTACAACTCGGATCCGCTGACCGCCGCCTCGATCGCACCGGGACGAATGTCGAGGTGAACGACCGAGCCGTTGCGGACGTAGGTGCGGCCGCGGGGCAACCGGTTCGCATAGTCCATGTAGGATTCGAGGTTGTCGCACCAGGCCTTGCCCCAGAAGGTGCGGGCGATGGTGCGGCCCTCGAGTTGGACCGGTTTGATGACCTGGCCTTTCTTCGCCAGCTTCGCCATTGCGCGTTCGGCTTTGCGGCGGCGCTCGGCCACGGGGACGTAGGGTCGGAATCCGTAGGAATACCAGCTCATGACGTGCGGGGATCAGACGCCGGTTGCTCGCTGCAAGTCAAGCGCCACGAAGCGCAGGAGTTCGTCGTTGTTCATCTCGGTCAACAGCTTCTCGCCCCCCTCTTCGAGCAATTCGCGGGACAGCGACTGCTTGTCTTCAATGACCCGGTCGATTCGTTCCTCGACGGTGCCGCGGCAGACGAACTTGTGGACGAGGACATTCTGCTTCTGGCCGATGCGGAAGGCGCGGTCGGTGGCCTGGTTTTCGACCGCGGGGTTCCACCAGCGATCGAAGTGGATGACGTGTGCGGCCTGCGTGAGGTTCAGACCGGAGCCGCCCGCCTTCACGGTCAGGAGGAAAAAGGGCGGGCCGTCGTCGCGTTGGAAGGACTCGACCAGTCTGCGGCGCTGGGGGACCGCGGTGCCGCCGTGGAGCACGAGGCCGGGGCGGCGAAAGACCTCGCTCAGAAACGCGGCCAGGGGCTCGGTGATCTCCCGGAACTGGGTGAAGATCAGGGCCTTTTCCTGGCGCTCGGCAATCTCCTCGGTCAACTCGCGCAAGCGGGCGAACTTGCCGCTAGCCTCGGGGTCGTAGCCGCCGTCTCCGAGCCATTGAGAGGGGTGATTGCAGATTTGTTTGAAGCGCATGATGAACGCCAGCACCAAGCCCCGCCGTTGGATCCCATCCGCGGTCTGGAGGCCTTCCTCGAGTTCGGTAACCGCCTTCTGGTATAGCGCCGCCTGGGTTTTGGTGAGGGAGCACCAGGCTCGCATCTCGGTCTTCTCCGGAAGGTCGGCGATGACGCGCTTGTCGGTCTTCAACCTCCGAAGGATGTAGGGTCGCGTCAGGGCACGCAGCGGGCCGTAGTCGGGCCGCTCCGCGTCGTCGCGGCCGCGGAGGAACCTGGTGAAGGCGGCGGCCGAGCCCAGCAGACCGGGGTTGAGGAAATCGAAGATGGACCAGAGATCGGCCGCCCGGTTTTCGACCGGGGTACCGGTCAGGGCGAAACGGGCGGTGGCCTTGAGTTCCTTGACGGCGCGGGCTTGTCGGGTGTCGGCATTCTTGATGGCCTGGGCTTCGTCCAGGATCGCCAGATTCCAGGAGCGCTTCCGCAACGCCTCCAGGCGGGCCAACATGCCGTAGGTGGTGATCACCAGGTCCACTTTCCGGTCTGCGGACGTTTTCAGCAACGCGATCGGATCCTGCGCTTCGGAAGGGTGGACGATGAGAAAGCGCAAGGCGGGGGTGAACCGCTCGATTTCCGCGCGCCAGTTCGCGAGCAAGGAGGCGGGCACGATCAGGATGCTGGGCTCGATGGGGGGTGTCCGGGAGGGGTGCCTGCGCCCAGACCTCTCTTCGTTCGCCCCATCGTCCGGCCCCCTCACCCCATCCCTCTCCCCCTCCGCGGGGGAGAGGGGGGACAAAGAACCGAGGAGCGCATCACGGTGCGTCGCTGCTTCGGCTCGGAGTCTGAGCAGCAGCGCCAGCACTTGGAGCGTTTTGCCGAGGCCCATGTCGTCGGCCAGGCAGCCGCCCAAGCCGAGCCGGGTCAGCAACCAGAGCCAGTTGACGCCCACCGTTTGGTACGGACGCAGAGTGGCGTGCAGGTCGGGGATGTCGCTCTCGGCCGTGGCGCGCGAGGGATTGCGCAATTCGGACAGCACCTCGTCCAGCCACCGGCCGGCTTGGATGCCGGTCCACTCGCGGCCCGCGTCGGCGTCGGCGGCAGCTTCCGCTGCGCCGGCCGCGTCTGGCCGGAATCCGGAGATCATGCGCATCCCCTCGAAGAACGTCAGGCCCTGGCGACGGGAGAGGGACTCGACCTTCTTCCAGTGAGCGAGCGCGGCGCGGAGCTTCTCCGCATCCACCTCGACCCATTGGCCGCGCACCAGGGCGAGACCGTCCGTGGCGTGAAGCAGCGTTTGCCACTCGGCCGCGGTGAGCGGTTGGCCGTCGAGGGTGGTTTCGACCGAGAAATCGAGCAGGGTGTCGGCGCCCAGGCCGGCGCTGCGGCTTTGTCCGACGCGCACGCTGACGCGAGGCCGGGGGGGGCGGCCGCCTTTCCACCAGTCCGGCAGGCGCACGATCACGCCGGCGGCTTCGCACACGGGGACGTCCTTGAGAAGTCGGTAGGCCTCGGCGGGGGACCAGGGCAGGGGCTTGAAGATGCGGCCGCTTTCGACCAACTCCCGGACGAAGGGACTTTGCTCCGCCGCCTTCTGGACGGGCGAGAGCAGGTTCAGCAGGGCGGTCTTGTTTCCGGCACCGGCGTATTCCTGGAGGGCGCGACCCAGGGGCAGATGCTGGACGCGGGACTGGCTCGAGATGCGCGAGGCATAGCTGGCCAGGAAGGCGAAGGGGTGTGTCGGGTGCCGCTTGTTCTCGGCCAGGTGGAACGTCACGCGCCCCACCATCCGCCACAAGGGATGGCATTCCTGCAACCACGCACCCGCCCCTTGCGGATGGCGCGCGATCTCCGTCTGCACATGCTCATCCAATTCGGTCCACAAGCGGGCCAACAGGGCCGCGTCGAGATACTCCCCGCCGCGCATGGGCGGCGCGGTTTCCGCAAGCGCCGCGAGTTCGGTCTCCGCGGGTGCGGCGAGCGGGACGAGTTTCCGTGCCTTCTCCAAGTCGGGCGTGTGGCAGAGTTGCGTGAGGTAACGCCGGGCCAGTTCGCGCCACCAACCCGCCACCGGTGGCAGGGGGGTATTCAGCTCGCGGGTGCCCAAGTGGAGCAGACCGTGAGCGGGGGACTTGGCAAGAGCATCCGCAACCTGCCGGCCAACCGCGGGGTCCACCCAGGGCGACGGTCCGGTCGCGTCTTCCACACGGAGCAGCCCGTGAGGTGTCAGGCACAGATCTGAAGGTGTCGCGGTCGGGTCCGACATCGGGGCGGATCGTGCCGGCGGTCCGCGGGCAAAGGCAAGAGCGCATTCGGCGCGCACGTGGCGCCACCACCTGCAGTCGGTGAGCCGGTGAGCCTGGGGTCGGCGGGCGCACCTGTTGCGGTGCGCCTTGATTCCCGCAGGCCGAAACCCGAGCATGAACCCAGAAGGCAGGGTGCGACTCCGAAGAAAACTCGCGAGCGGGCTCCGAGCAGGGCTCGCGAGCAGGCCGCCGGGCGCGCCGGGAACATGTGTCTGGCTGACTGCTCTTCCGGCGCCCTCGGAGAGGTCGCCCCACCTTCGTCCCAGACACACGAGGTGGAGGCACGATCGCGGTATCGCGGTTCCCGGCCCTGACGGTGCGAACACTGTTGCGGATGCTTGTTGGCAAGTTCACGGTGACGCTGTGAAGAGAGATCCCCTTATCCAGTTGCTGTATCTGACGGCGATGTTGCCTGGTTTGGCTCGAGCCGATTCGCTGGCCGCCGAGTTCGCCGAACCGCCGGACGACACGAGGCCGGGCGTCTATTGGTATTTCATGGACGGCAACCTGTCGCGCCAGGGTATGACGCGCGACCTCGAGTCGATGAAAGCGGCGGGAATGGGGCACCTGGTCTTCCTCGAGGTGAACGTCGGCGTGCCCCGCGGGCCGGTGGATTTCCTCAGTGACGAGTGGCAGGACCTGTACGTGCACGCGGTGCGCGAGGCCGAGCGGCTCGGGATCGAGATCACGCTGGGATCGGGGCCGGGTTGGACCGGCAGCGGCGGGCCGTGGGTGAAACCCGAGCAATCCATGCAGCACCTGGTGGCCGCAAAGGTTGAAGTGCGGGGACCGGGGAAGTTCGAGCAGATGCTGCCGGTGCCACCACCCCGGCGGCCGTTCTTTGGCGATGTGCCAACTTCGATGCGCCCGCAGTGGGAGGCCTTTTACCGGGATGTGGCCGTCCTCGCTTTCCCCACGCCTGCGTCACCCGCCACGATCCCCGACATCGACGAGAAAGCGCTGGTGTATCGCGCGCCGTTCTCGTCGCAACCGGGCGTCAAACCTTTCCTCGAGGCGCCAGCAGAGTATCCCGCGGCGCCACCTGGCAGCGTCATTCCCGTCGACCGGATCCTCGACCTGACCGGTCGGCTGCGATCCGACGGAACGCTCGACTGGCCGATCCCGGAAGGCAACTGGACGATCCTGCGGTTCGTGAGCCGCAACAACGGCGCCTCCACCAGGCCCGCCCCGGAACCTGGCATCGGCTTCGAGTGCGACAAGTTCGATGCGGCCGCTTTGGATGCGCACTTCGAGGAATACGTGGGCCGACTGCTCCAGAAGGTGGGCCGGCGGAAAAAGGACCGGGGTTGGACCATGCTGCACATGGACAGTTGGGAGATGGGCGCGCAGAACTGGACGCCCAAGTTGCGCGAGGAGTTTCACCGACGCCGCGGCTATGATCCGCAGCCGTATTACCCGGCGATGGTGGGGCACGTGGTCGGCAGCCGTGAAACGAGCGAACGTTTCCTCTGGGACCTGCGCCGCACCGGCCAGGAGTTGGTCATCGAGAACCATGCGGAGCACTTGAAGCGGCTGGGCCGGAAGCACGGCTTCCGTTTCTCCGTTGAGCCCTATGACATGAACCCCGCCAACGACTTCGACCTGGGCGCCGTGGCCGATGTGCCGATGTGCGAGTTCTGGAGCGTGGGCTTCGACACGACCTACAGTTGCCACCAAGCCAGTTCGATCGCCCACGTCCTGGGCTGTCCGGTGGTGGCGGCCGAGGCCTTCACCGGTGCGCCAGGTGAGGATTGGAAGCTCTACCCGGGAGCCCTGAAGAATCAAGGCGACTGGGCGTTCGCGACCGGGATCAATCGTTTCACCTATCACACCTTCGCCCACAAACCGGATGAAGGCCGGCCGGGCATGGTGATGGGGCCGTACGGCGTGCATTGGGATCGTGGCCAGACCTGGTGGCCGATGGTGGGTGCCTATCATCGCTACATCACCCGCTGCCAACATCTGCTGCGTCAGGGACGCACCGTCGCCGACATTCTCTATCTCATGCCCGAGGGCGCCCCCAACGTCTTCCAGCCGCCCGCGTCCGCCTTCTCGGGCAAGCCGCCCCTGCCGGATCGCCGCGGCTACAACTTCGACGGCTGCTCCGCGCAGGCGCTCCTCAGGCTGGCCGATGTC
>CAYSPU010000301.1:0-6510 GCA_964432995.1 uncultured Verrucomicrobiota bacterium | reverse complement strand
GACGACGCCCTCTACCAGGTCACGCTGGTGGCGAACCGCGCCAACCTGATCAAGGAGACCAGTCCGGATGCGGCGCTGCGCCAAGCCGCCACGGAGGCGGCCAAACAGCTTCAGGAATGGGCCGTGGGCATTGATTATCGGGAGGACGTCTACCGGGCGATTCAGGCGTGCGCGGATCGGCACCCGGCGCTGCCGGCCGAGGAATCGCGGTTGTTGTCCGAGACGGTGCGCGACTACCGGCGGGCCGGACTGGCGCTGCCCACCGCCGAACGCGCCGAGGTCGAGTCGCTCCGCAAGGAATTGGCCAGGTTGTGCACCGACTTCCAGTCGCACCTCAACCAGGCCGAGCGCGTCGTGAAGTTCACCCGCGCCGAACTCGAGGGTGTTCCCGACGAATTCCTGAACCTTCCGGAGGTCAAGACGGGAGCGGACGAGTACACCATCCGGGCGAGCGTCATCTGGCAGGTGGTCACGGTCATGGAGAACGCCCGGCGGGAGGCCACGCGCAAGCGCCTGAAGACCGAGCGCTACCTCCTGGGGGCCGACGGCAACGTGGATCGCTTCCGCCAGGTCATCCGGTTGCGCGCCCGCATTGCCGCCCGGCTCGGCTATGCCTCGTGGGCCGATTACCAGATCGAGCCGAAGATGGCGCGGAACGCGGCGACGGTGCGCGACTTCCTGGCCAACTTGCGCGCGGGCCTGGAGCCGAAGTTCGACGAGGAACTCGCGGCGATGCGGGAGTTGAAGGCGCGCGACACCGGCGAGGCCGACGCGCGGATCGAACATTGGGATTGGCGCTACTACGCCAACCAGCTCGTGAAGTCCAAGTACGCCCTCGACGCGGAGGAACTGCGCGTGTTCTTTCCGTATGACCGGACGTTGCAGGGGATGTTCCGCACTTACGAACACGTGTTCGGGCTGAGGATTGATGCCGCCGCTCCCCCCTACCGCTGGGTGCCGGATCTGCAACTGCACGTGGTCTCGGACGCCGCCACCGGCGAACCGCTGGGCGCGCTCTACCTCGACATGTTCCCGCGCGAGGGCAAGTACGGTCACTTCGCCCAATTCGACCTGGTCCCCGGGAAACAGGTTGACCCCGGGAAATACCAGCGCCCCGTCGCCGCCCTCATCTGCAACTTTCCCGCGCCGTCCGCGGGCCGCCCGTCGCTCCTCTCGTACAACGACGTGCAGACCCTGTTCCACGAATTCGGTCACGCCCTGCACTCCCTGCTCACCCGGGCGCGGACCGGCCGCTTCTCCGGCACCGGGGTCCCGGGGGACTTCGTCGAAGTCCCCTCGCAAATCCTCGAGAACTGGGCGCGCGACAAGGCCGTGCTCGACACCTTCGCCGCGGACTACCGGGATCCGGCCCGGCGCATTTCCCAGGACCTGCTGGAGCGTTTGCAGCAGGTTCGCCGCGCCACCATCGGGACCTTCTACCGGCGCCAGCTCAGCTTCGGGGTGATGGACCTCGTCCTGCACGGGCCGCCGGCGGAGGTCGAGAACCTCGACCCGGTGCAGGTTGCCAACGACGCCTTCCGGGATGTCTTCCTGGCCGCGCCGGAGGACACCGCGTTCATCGCCGGCTTCGGACACCTCGTCGGGGGTTACGACGGCGGCTATTACGGATACGCCTGGGCGGACGCGATTGCCGCGGACCTGGCCACCGCCTTCGAGCAATCGCCGCAACGCTACGGCGACACCCAGTTGGGGCGCCGACTCCGGGACGAAATCTACGCGCCGGGCGGTTCGCGCGAGGTGGAAGAGTCCATTCGCGCGTTTCTCGGTCGCGAGCGTTCCCTGCAGCCGTTCTTCAAGTCGCTAGGAATGGAATAGACCAGGGCGCGGATGCCCCCAACTCTTCGAGTCATTGCGTCCCTGACGGGACGGGGCACGGTTGGTGGCGCGTCGGTCTACAAACATCGCGTCCCTAACGGGACTCCCCCACCCTGCTCAGCGACCCGATGCCAGAGCCCTTTCCGTCGTCTCCGCAGCCACGCCCCGGTCAAGGGCGGAAGGCGTGTAGCGCCCAGTGGGTGAGCACCACAGATGCCGCGGATCAACGCGGACGAAGCCGCGGTCATCACCGTTGTTGCGGTATCCGCGGCCATACCTGCCCGTCCGCGGTCGCCGGGAGCGTGACCGCCGTGCCCGGGTGAGCACGAGGTTGGACGCCTATCCGTGGTGCAACGCCTCGATGCCCAGGACGTACTTCGAGCAGCGGGCCAGCCGAAAGGGGAAGGCGTTCGAAATCGCGTCCGCCTCGCCGGCGACGGCCATGTCGAATTTGAGCTCGATGACCACCGGCGGAATGTCCTCCAGCAGGGGGCCGCGCCCTTCCCCCACGCGGTGCGGCGAGTAGAACTCGAGCCCCCAGTCGAGCGTCAGGCGAAAGTGCCCGTCGGCGCTCAGGAAGTAGCGGCGGCGGTACCGGTTGACCAGCGTCGGTTCGAGTCCCTGCAGGGTGTGCCGTGCCGCCTCCGGAACGCCGTCGGTATCGCGAAGACTCGGCAGGAAACCCCGACCGGCGCTCCCGTCAGTCGTGCAGGCGGGCAGCCCCTGGGAGATCTTGCCGCCCACCAACCCGCGTTTGAGCTTGTACTCGAGCACCGGACGCTCGATCCGGCCAGCCAGCGGTCCGTACCACCGCACGCGGATCTTGACGCGGTTGGCCGTGCCGTGCACGTGCTCGAAGTAGTGGCGCAGACCGGGCGTGTCGAGATAGAGGTTGTTGACCGCCCGCTCCGGATAGACTTCCCGGAACAACGCGGGATGCGAGTGAATCAGCGGCAGGACTTCGCGCGGCGCCAATCCGCCGGTCAGGAACTTGCGCTCGAAGCGCAGCGGCGGCGCGCCGTTGCCTCGGCCGGGCTCCACAAGCTTGGTCAGTTCCACCATGGTCTCGGTCTCATCGCTTCCAGATCATGCCGGGCTCGTCCGCGGAAGCCGGGTCGGGTTGAGGCGGGTGTGCCGGTTCCGCGCCCGGCGTCAGCGGCGCTCAGCCTCCGAGCCCGCGGTCTTCAAGACAACTGATTCGCACTCCTTCGCTCAGCTCCCGCAGCCGCTGGCTGAACCGTTCGAGACACCCCACCTCCCGGAAGTCCACATAGAACGAGGCCTCGAGCGACTCGGCGGTCTCATCCAGGCGCCGCAGACTCCCGCTCGCCCCGGATTCGGTCAGCGCCTGGAGGATCTGGCTCACCTGCACCTTCCGCGGGGCGGTGGTGGCAACCGTGACGTAGAGATTGGCGGACTCCTTTGGTTTCCTCAGGAAATGCCGGATGGCGAGCAGCACCAGGATCACCGCGACGGCCACGGCGGTCACCAGCGGTTGCCCGGCGCCCAGACCGAGCCCGACGCTGATGGCGACAAACAGGAAGGCCAGTTCTTCGGGCTCCTTGATCGCGGCGCGGAAGCGAACGATCGACAACGCGCCCACCAGGCCGAGAGAAAGGGCGAGCGAAGACTTGACGATGCTGATGACGAGGGTGGTGGTCACTGTGAGCAGCAGGAAGTTCCGGGCGAACAACCGCCGGTTGGACAATGCCTGTCCGAAGTAGATGTAGGCCTGGCTCAGCAGCAGCGCGAACAGCGCCGCCAACACCAGCGCCAGGACAAGACCCGGCAGCGAGGTCGTTTCCGCCTGGTTCCACAGTAGGTTCTTGATCGGGGGATTCATTGGTTGATGGGGGAGGTCACGATGGCGTTCAGGTTCGGCCTCTGGTTAGGGATGGCACTCGCGTCAGCGTGACTCCACTCCCGGCCGGCCGGGCGCCCCAAAACCGGGCCCGCCCGGAAAACCACCACGGGACGGAAACAGATCACCGTTGATCCCCGCCCGCAGTTGTTCGTCGGTCAGCACGCCGCTCGCGTTCGTATTCCAGGACCGGAACCATTGGTCAAATCCTTTGGTGAATTCCCCACGCGTCACCTCGCTGTCCTTGTCCGCATCCAAGGCCCGCAGGAACACCGGACCCAGGAACGTTCCGGGGCCAAAATCCATCCCGCCGCCGGGCCCGCCGGGGCCTCCTCCCGGCCCGCCTGGTCCACCAGGTCCTCCGGGCCCGCCCGGCCCGCCAAAGCCAAATCCGCCCACCACCGCGCCGGCCGAACGTCCCGCCAACTGGTCGGCCACCGACTGGGCGCGCGCCGTGACGAACCCCTTGATCGGCTTGGGGCCTTGCATCAGAAAACCCATCGGCGGGCCGAAGCCCTGTGGGGCGGGCCCCTCCTCCCCAGCCTCCGCTCCGCCGGGACCGGCGCCCGGGAATTGGAGAGGAACCGGCTGGCCGCTCACCACCTTCTCGAACCGCGCCAGCAACGACTGGGACTCCTCACGAACCGCCGGGCGCAGGACGTCGGCGACCTCGTCCACTTGCGCCTGCAGGCGTTCCGGGCGGCAAATCGTCCGGTTGAACTCCTCCATTCGCGCCAGGTAGCGGTTCATGAAGGCGTCCACCTTGAAGAGACGTTCCAGGAAGAGAATCGAGCCCTGCCACGGCTTGCGGATGCTCAGGTTCTCGCGCTGCTCCTGGGTCCCTGTCAGGTTGAAGTGGCCGAACGAATGGTCCAGATCCCACGGAATAAACTGGAACTGCCTCGCCTTCGGATGCAAGTAGACCAGGTAGTTCTGGCCGACCCCCAGGATGCTGTCCAGGGTGCTCAGCCAGGTCGTGATCGCCAGGAACCGCGCGCACTCCTCGAGATCGACAAACTCGCCCACGCGCGCCGCGAATGCGGCGTCGTCGGCCTTCGAGATCAACTGGCAGAAGGCGATCACGCGGCTGGCTTCGGCCGCCCCCACGGAGGTCTTCGGGTCGTAAGCCTGTTCGTAGGCCCCCCAGTCGTTCCCCATATCCTCGAATGGCTGGGAGGTCACGGGTTTGAACAGCGCCCCTTTGCGGCTCCCAAACCGGCTCTCCGCGAAGTCGTTGTCCGGATTCTCGACCAGCGAATAGAGGCCGAAATACTTGCGGTCGTGCTTCCCGGGAACCGTGACATACAACCGGGCATAAGCGGTCCGCGGCGCGGGCACCCCGGCGTCGCGAAAGAGCCGGTGCGACAGCACTTCGTTCATCCAACTGGCGTCGGTCACGTTGTTGTGGAGATTCAACTTCGCGACCCCAGCCAGCCGCTGTCCCCGCACGAAGTCGTTCAGATCGACCTTCATCGAGCGCTTGATCGACTGCCGCGATTGCACAAACGTCCCGTTCCCCTTGTAGCGGACGCAGACGTTCGAAAACCACTGTCCCTCGAACTCGAGGTCGGCGCGCACCGAGGGGAAGTCGATACCCATCATGGCCGCCAGCCCGTTCCGCCTGCCAGGCCCTCCCTGAAAACTCATCCCGGGCATTCGCCCGCCTGGACCGCCTCGGCCTGGCCTCCCTGCTGGCCCCGGCATCATCTGCGGTGCCCCAAGGCTGAGATTGATCCCGGTCCGCATCTGCCCGGCATTCAGCTTGCCCGCGCGCTCCACATCCCAAGCGTTGAACCATTTCTCTCCGAGCGCCTTGAATTCGGCCGATGTCAACTGGCCGTCCTGGTCCCCGTCACCCTGACTCAGAAAGATCGGAGCCACGAACATCGCCGGCCCGAAATCGCGGAAGCCACCCGCTCCTGGCCCCGGGCCCGGACCGCCCCCCCCGAACGGCATGACTGCCGGACCTCCCCCTGGGCCGCCGCCCGGCGCGCCGCCAAACGGACCGAATCCACCTTTGGGTTCCATCGCCTCCCACTGATCCGGGGCCAGCCGCAGGTGGACGTTCCAGATGTTGGTCAGAACAAACAACTCCTCCGAACGAGTCGGAAAGGGACGCTCCTCACCACCCTGGGCTGCCTGCGCAAAGAGAAACGCCAGCGACAACCAGCCACACCAAGCCAGCCTCCGCCAGGCATCCGGCCGTCGCCAATCAACACCCATCACGCAAGCGTTCACTCACATCAATGACAGTCTGGAAACGATTTGGTTACATCCCCGGGGAAACCTCAATGACCGCCGTCCGCAACGTGTCCCACCGATTGTATCGGATCCCGCCGCCGAGGCGGGATCTTCCCGGAGCCGACAGAACGCGCGTCCGCAGGGGCGAGAACCGCGCTCCGACGGGGGGCGAACGAGCCCCCAGCGCCCCTTGCGCGAGGATCCGGGACGTGTTGCCAAGGCTTTCCCATTCGTCCACAGTAACGCCCCGATGAGCAAACGGTTCTACATCACCACCGCGATCGATTACGTGAACGGCGAACCCCACCTGGGCCACGCCTACGAGAAGGTCGTCACGGACGTCATCGCGCGGGCGCATCGCAGTCTGGGCGAGGAGGTCTTCTTCCTGACGGGCCTGGATGAGCATGGCCAGAAGGTGCAGCAAGCCGCCCAGGAACGCGGTTTGGCGCCCCAGGAACACTGCGATCAGTTGGCCGGGGTTTGGCGTGCCTTCGCCGACCGCCTCCAACTTACCTGCAACGACTTCGTCCGCACCTCCCAGGCCCGCCACAAGCAGTTCGTGCAGGCGATGC
>CAYSPU010000300.1:0-6576 GCA_964432995.1 uncultured Verrucomicrobiota bacterium | reverse complement strand
GAAATCGGCCGCCGACTTCGGATTCTCGCCAATCACCGCGGCGCAGAGCTGCTCGATCGCCCCCGCGTCGCTGACTTGCGCCAGGCCCCGACGCTCGACCACCGCGGCCGGCGCCTCGCCCGCGTCGAACATCGCGGCGAAGACCTCCTGCGCCGCGCTGCTGCTGATCCGACCCGAATCCACCAAGTCGACCAACTCCAGCAGTTGCTCGGGGCGGAACCGGAGCTGGGCAAGGCCGGTGCCGGACTCGGCCATCTTGGCGCGGAGGTTGTTGATGACCCAGTTGGCGAGGGCCTTGGGCTTCCTGGCGGAACCGGCGAGACGCTCGAAGTAGTCCCCCAGCGACACGTCGTTCTTGAACACCTCCGCGTCGCCCGCGGGCAACTGAAACTCCCGCATGAACCGCTGCTTCCGCGCCAGAGGCAGCTCCACGCTGCGGGCGCGAACTTCGGCCAGCCACGATGCGGTGGGCGCCATGGGCATCAGGTCCGGCTCCGGGAAGTAACGATAGTCATGAGCCTCCTCCTTGGTCCGCATCGGCTCCGTGATCCCGGCCACATCATCCCACCGGCGGGTCTCCTGCCGCAGTTGGCCGCCACCCTGCAACACCTCGATCTGGCGCGGTATCTCGTAACTCAAGGCGCGCCGCACCCCGCTGAAACTGTTCATGTTCTTGATCTCGATCTTCGCCCCCAGCGTGGCGGTTCCCCGGGGGCGGACGCTGACGTTCACGTCGCAGCGGACCATCCCCTTCTCCATGTCGCAGTCGCTGATACCGCCGTAGATCAGGATCTCCTTGAGCGCGTTCAGATACTCGAAGGCCATGTCGGCGCTCGTCAGATCGGGCTCGGAAACGATCTCCAGCAGCGGCACGCCCGCCCGATTGAAGTCCAGCCCGCTGCTGCGCTCGAAGTGAAAACTCTTGCCCACATCCTCCTCGAGGTGGGCGCGCGTGATGCGCACCCGCGCCAGCCGTCCCTCGAACTCGAACTCGACGACCCCCGCCGCCGTCGAGGGCTGGTCGTATTGCGTGATCTGGTAGTTCTTGGGCATGTCCGGATAGAAGTAGTTCTTCCGGTCGAACTTGGCCTGCGCGGGGATCGTGCACTGCAGGAGGTAACCCGTCAGCACCGTCAGCCGCAGGGCCTCCTCGTTCGGCACCGGGAGCACCCCGGGCAACCCCAGGCAGACCGGGCAGACGTGCGTGTTGGGCGGGTCGCCAAACGTGTTGGCGCACCCGCACCACATCTTCGACTTCGTCTTGAGCTGCACGTGCGTCTCCAGCCCGATGACCGCTTCGTAGTCCATGTCTTGCTTCCGCTTTCCGCACACTGCGTAGCCGCCGGCGTCAGTCGGCGCACTCTCTCATCGCCGAAGGTCGGCGCGGACTCACGTCCGCGGCTATGGAACACTTGACCCAGGCGCCGGTTCCCCGATGGTCGCCTTCTCTCCCACGCCCGGTTTCTCCCGATGCCAGGGGGTCGCCTGCTCGTACGCGTGCGCCACCCGCAAGAGCGTCGCCTCGCCGAACGGCGGCCCGAGCAACTGCAGGCCGATCGGCAGCCGCGGAGCCTGCGCCGTGAAGCCGCACGGCAGACTCACCCCGCAAATCCCCGCCAAATTGCACGAGATCGTGAAAATGTCCTCGAGGTACATCTGCAGCGGATCGTCCGTCTTCTCGCCAATCCGAAATGCCGGCCGCGGCGTCGTCGGCGTCACCAGCGCGTCCACACGCTCGAAGGCCTGCAGGAAGTCGCGCCGAATCAACGTCCGCACCTTCTGCGCCCTCAGGTAGTAGGCGTCGTAGTACCCGCTGCTCAGGGCGTAGGTCCCCAGGATGATCCGCCGCTTCACCTCCGCGCCAAACCCCGCGCCCCGGGTGCGGCAGTAGAGTTCGACCGGATCCGCGCCGTCCACCCGCACGCCGTAGCGGATTCCGTCGAACCGTGCCAGGTTGGCGCTGGCTTCGGCGGTGGCGATGAGGTAGTAGGCCGCGATCGCATACTCGGTGTGCGGCAGCGAGACCTCGACCAGTTCCGCGCCCAGACCCTCCAATTCGCGCACGGCCGCTTCGACTGCCCGCTTGACGTCCGGGTCCAGTCCGCCGACGAAGTACTCCCGGGGCAAACCCAAACGCACGCCGCGCAGCCCCCCGTCGAGCGCCGCCGCATAGTCCGGCACCGGCTCCGGCACGCTCGTTGCATCACGCGCGTCTGCTCCGCTGATCACCCCCAGCAGCATCGCGGCATCCCGCACCGTCTTGGTCACCGGCCCGATCTGGTCCAACGAGGACGCAAACGCGACCAGCCCGTACCGTGAGACCCGGCCGTACGTGGGTTTGAAGCCCACCACGCCGCAGAAAGCGGCCGGCTGCCGCACCGAACCACCCGTGTCCGATCCCAGCGCGGCCACACACTCGTCGGCCGACACCGCCGCCGCGCACCCCCCCGAGGAACCCCCGGGAGTGCGATCGGGGTCCCACGGATTGCGGGTCACCTGATAGCCGGAGTTCTCCGTCGAACTGCCCATGGCGAACTCGTCCATGTTCAACCGGCCGAAGACCACGGCGCCGGCGGCCTTGAGTCGTTCCACCACCGCGGCGTCGTATGGCGAGACATAACCCTGGAGTATCTTCGAGGCGCAGGTCAGCGGCTGGCCCCGGACGGCGATGACGTCCTTGAGGGCCACGGGAATCCCGAGCAGGGGCTTGGTGGCATGGGAAACGCCGCGGGCCAACTCCTGGTCCGCGCGGTCCGCCTGCGCCAGCGTGTCCTCAATGTCGCACGCCAGGAAGGCCCGAATCCCGGCGTCCACCTGCCGGATCCGGTCCAGGCACGCCTGCGCGGCTTCGCGGGCGGAGACTTCCCCCCGCCCAAGGCGTGCGGCCAATTCCGAGATGGTCAGTCGGCTTGACATGGATGCGGCTTCAGGCAACCCGTTCCGTGAACCATCCGCGCCAGATAGGGACGCGCGACCCCGCGCGCCCACGATCGTCGACGCGCGAACCGCTGTCCTCCGGACGTCCGAGCCGGGCGTTCCTACCTTCGCCCGGCTCCCAAGTCGAAAGAGCCTTCTGCCGTTGGATAGGGGTGCTCTTCATATCGCCGTCTTGACGCGGCCCTGTCACGCGTTGCGGCGGTGCACGATCAGTTCGTTGCCATCGGGGTCCGTCACGGAGGCGAAACGGCAGACCGGCGTGGTCACGACTTCGGCCGGAACCCGCACGCCCTTCTCCTGGAGCGCTTTCAGGGTGGCATCGAGATCATCCACCTCGAAGGCAACCAGTCCCCCGTTGCCGCCGGGAATCCGCCCCATGTCAAACGTCGTGATGGCAAACGTGGCCCCCGCCACGTCGTACTCCAACCACTTCTCCTGGTAGTTGCTCTCCAAGCGCAGCCCGAGGATCTCCTCATAAAACCGGCGGGCGACAGCCATGTTCGACACGGGATAAACGACGAAGGCGATGGAGTTGATCATAGTCAGTTGGTTGGGGGATGGAGGTTGCGGTGGAGCCGGACATTCCGAAGCGGGTTCCTCGTGAGTCCCGCCCCGCGGACACCGGAAGGTCTGTGGGCGGGGAGGTTCACTCGACGATTTTCGGCACCAGAAACAAGCCGTTGCCCTGCGCCGGCGCGTTGCGGAGCGCCTCGTCCTGGGTAAGCGAAGGTCGCACCGCGTCGGCGCGCAGCACGTTGACCCGCGGCGCGGCGTGCGCCGTCGGTTCCACACCCTCGATGTTCACCTCCCGGAGTTTCTCCACGTACTCGAGGATGCTGCCGAGGTGGACGCCCAGTTTCCGCTCTTCCTCGGGGGTCAACGCAAGCCGCGCCAGATGGGCCACATGCTGGACGTCGATGCCGGTTGGGGCAGGCATGCGTTCAGGTTAGGTGGGGTCCGGAGGGCAGGGAAGTGCAAAGTGCGACCCCGAACGCCCGACGCCTATTCTTCCTCGTCAAACTTGCGGCGGAGGAGGATCTCGAGTTCGCCCAGCGCGCGCGAGGCGTCATCGCCTTCGGCGCGGACGGTGAGTTTGCTGCCGGGACCGGCGGCGAGCATCATCAGGCCCATGATGCTCTTGCCATTGACGCGTTCGCCGTCCTTCTCGACAAAAATGTTGCAGCCGAACCGGTTAGCCGTCTTGACGAACAACATCGCCGGCCGGGCGTGAATGCCGTTCTTGTTCGTCACGACCAGTTCTTTGGTAAGGACGGGCTGAGCCGATTTGCGGACCGTCATGCGGCTTGGAAGATAGGCTGGCGCTGGGGCATTTGCCAGCGATTTTCAGATCGTCAACTTGCCGCGCATCCGGGCAATCAACCGATCGTCCAGTTCCTTGGCTGGGTTGTAGCCGGCCGCCTTCAGTTTGGTCTGGAAAGCCGCCACCTCGACCAACCGCGCCAGATCGCGCCCCGGACGCACCGGGATCACGATGTGCGGAATCGGCACTCCCAGAATCTTCACGTAGTCCTCCTCCATCCCCAGGCGGTCGACGTCCTCGACCTCGTTCCACACCTTCAAAGTGACCACGAGGTCGACCCGTTTCTCGCCGCGGACGCTCCGAACGCCGAACATGGCGGCGACGTTGATGATGCCGATCCCGCGGACTTCCATGTGGTTCCGCGTCAGTTCGGCGCTGGTCCCCACCACCTCGCGCCCGTCGACCAACGTCACCTTCGTCACGTCGTCCGACACCAGCGAGTAGCCACGCTCAATCAGCGCCAGAACACACTCGCTCTTCCCAATCCCGCTCTCCCCGCGGATGATCACGCCCACCCCCAGGATGTCGACCATGCTGCCAAGGTCGGTGTCGCGCGGGGCGAACATCATCTCCAGCGCCAGGGTGGCGAGGTTGACGAACCGCATGGTGATCAGCGGCGTCTTGAACACCGGGATGTCGTGCTCCTCGGCGGCCTGCAGAAACTGCTGGTCCGGCTCCAAATCCCGGCTGAAAACAAAGCACGGGATCCGATAGGAAAACAACCGGCGATAGCGCTGGAGTCGATCCATCGGCGCCAGCGACCGCAGAAACGCCGTCTCCGCGTTGCCCAGCACCTGGATCCGTTTGCTCGCAAAAAAACGCGTGAAACCGGTCAACACCAGGCCCGGCCGATTGACCGTCGGCTCCCGAATGACCCGCTTGAGCCCCTGGGCCCCCGCCACCAGGGCCAGTCCCAGCGCGCTGCTGTGACCGGTGTAGAATGCCTCGACCGTAACGGTTTCGTGTTGCATGGCTACATGTTGAATTCCGGCCCCAGGTAGATCTCCCGCGCCTTGGGATCCTCGACCAACCGGGCGGCGTCCCCCTCGTACACCACCTCTCCCTTGTGGATCAAATACGCGCGGTCCACCAGCTTCAACGTCTCGCGCACGTTGTGGTCGGTAATCAGGATTCCCAAACCCCGCTCCTTCAAACGCCGGACGATCTTCTGCACTTCATAGACCGCGATGGGGTCGATGCCGCTGAACGGCTCGTCCAGTAGCAGCAACCGCGGACTCGTCACCAACGCCCGCGTGATCTCCAACCGCCGCTTCTCCCCCCCGCTCAGGGTATACGCCCGGTTCCCGGCCAACGGCGTCAAATCCAGTTCTTCCAGCAAATACTGCAGCCGCACCCGCCGCTCCTGCCGCCCCAGGCGACACGTCTCCAAAACCGCCAGAATGTTCTGCTCCACCGTCAGCTTCCGAAATACCGACGGCTCCTGCGTCAAATACCCCATCCCCATCCGCGCCCGCCGGTGCATCGGCAATCGGGTCACATCCTTCGAGTCCAATTGCACCGCTCCCCCGTCCGGACGGATCAAACCCACCACCAGGTTGAACGACGTCGTCTTCCCCGCACCGTTCGGACCCAGCAGGCCGACGATCTCCCCCGCCTCGACGCGAAGCGACACCCCGTTCACCACCCGGCGGCGGCGGTACTCCTTCACCAGCTTCTCGGTCGTCAGCAGGCTCATCGCCGGCCCCCCTCCAATGGCACCCGATCCCTCAGCTCCCGCGCCGGAAACCGTATCTTCCACATGCCGCTCGCCGAGACCAAACCGTTCATCGGATTCACCCACAGACGTTCTCCCGCCAGCCGACCCCTGACCGAGACCAACTCCGCCTCGCCAATCAGCTCCAACCGATCCCGCGTCCCGTCATACCGCAGGCTCCGACCCCTCGCCCGGTTGGTCTCCGTGGCACTCACCCATTCCATCGCCACCCCGTGCTCGCCCAGCAACCGCAGTTCCTCGCCCACAGCCGTGTACACCGCTTGATCGCCCCGCGCTGTCCGCCGCCCCTTCGCATCCTCCTGAACCATCACCACACTCCGATCCGCCACCATCCGCTGCACCCGGTTCGAGTCCGGGTCAACCGATGCCCTCAGCTCCTGGCAGGTCAACTGCATCCCCGACGCGCTTCGCACCTCCACCCCGCCGAGATAGGCCGCTTCCGCCCAATCCGTTCCCTCCCCCGAAGCGCGATAAACAAACTCCTGACAACGCACCTCCACCGGTCCGTTCGTCCCCACCACCTCCGATCCCCCCCCCCCCCCCCCCCCCACCCCCCCCCCCCCCCCCCCCCCCCCCCCCCCCC
>CAYSPU010000299.1:0-6658 GCA_964432995.1 uncultured Verrucomicrobiota bacterium | reverse complement strand
CGACGTGCCGACGTGCCGACGTGCCGACGTGCCGACTTGCCGACTTGCCGACGTGCCGACTTGCCGGCTTGCCGACTTGCCGGCAAACCGGCCCGTGCTCAACCCGCGTTCTCACCCTTGGGGGCCGGTTGGAGGACGTACTTAAGACCTTCGCGGGCGGCGTCGATTTGGAGGGATTCCCCGTGCATTTTGACCAGTTCCCGAGCCCAAGTGAGCATGTGGGAGATTTGGGCGTCGTCGTGATCGGGGTCGTGATGAAACAGGAAGAGCTGTCGGACACTGGCGAACATGGCGAGGGCGACGGCGTCATCGACGCAGCCGTGGCCCCAGCCGACGCGCCGGTGGTATTCGGTGTCGTCGTATTGGGAATCGATGATGAGGACGTCGGTCTCATCCAGGAACTGGGTGAACTCGAGGTCCTTCTGGCTGGCGTGGCGGAGGGTTTCGATGCGTTGTTGTTCGGACCGGGCGACCTGCGAGTGCATGCGTTGGAAAGGCTCGTGGTCGGGGAAGAAGGAGACGGAACCGGCGCTGGTGAAGAGGCGGTAGCCGCGGCAGAGGCCGGGGTGGTTGGCGAAGGTGGACTTCACGAGGACGCGGCCGATGCGGAACTCGGATTCGCGGAGTTCGCGGACGTCGATGTTGCTGGTCATTTCCCGGAGGGAGACGGGGAAGTAGGGGCTTTCCATCTGGGCGGAGAGGGTGGTCAGGAGGCCGCGGCGGGCGCCTTCGTAGCCGAGGATCCGCACCTTGTTGTGCGGGTTGTAGGCCGGAACGAAGAAGGGGAATCCCTGGATATGATCCCAGTGGGTGTGGGTGATCAGGATGCTGACGTTGAAGGGTTGGTCCTGGAATTCCCGGGCGAGGGCGAGTCCCAACCCGCGGATGCCGCTGCCGGCGTCGAGAATGATGATCTCGCCATCGGCGCGGAGTTCGACGCAGGTGGTGTTGCCGCCGTAGACGACGGTGCCGGGACCGGGGGTCGGGATGGACCCCCGCACGCCCCAGAAGCGGAGGAAGGGAGGTTCGCTGTCGGGCAGCGGGGAAGCGGAAGCGCGGGCGACCCCCGGGCTGGCGGGGGCGACTTTGACTTCGGTTTGGTGAGTGGGGCGGCCTTCGAGGACGGCGAAGAGTAGGCTGTCGGTGTAGGGCTTGACGAGGTAACGGTCGGCGCCGGCTTCGAGGGCGTTGTAGCGGTCGTCGGCGTAGGCGCTGCTGCTGGTGGCGATGATGATGGGCTGCTGCCGGAAACGGTTGCGGTAGCCCCGAACGCTGCGGCAGACCTGAAACCCGTTCACCTTGGGAAGGGTGAGGTCGCAGACGATGAAATCCGGCTGGTGCTGGAGGGCGTAGGCGATGCCTTCTTCGCCGTCGGCGGCTTCGAGAACCCGCCAGCCGCTGCTGAGCAGCCACCGGTAGACCTGCTTCCGCAGATCCGCGTCACTGTCGATGAGCAGCACCGACTTCATTGGCAATCCTCCGGCATGGTTCCACTTCGCGCGGTAAAGGACAAGCTTTCTGCAGGGAGCGACATTGCCAGGCTCATTGGCCGATCACCAGGGGCAGGAGCCGTGCCTGCAGCAGCAGAGCGATCCACCAGACGAGAACGGGCCCGCCGCGCCACAGGAGCAGCAACGACACGCACGCGATCAGGAGGCGGGCGGCCATCAGCAAGGCGATGAACAGCGGCGCCAACGGTGCGGGCGTGAGGTCCAACTGGCGCAGGAGCAGGAAGGCGCTGAAACCGATCGTCCCCACCGCCGCCCATCGGGGGCGCCGGAGCAGCCGCAAGAAGAACGCAAACGGGGCGAAGCAGAGGAAGAGCTGGACAAAACCCAGGGTGAAGAGGGTGCTGGCGATCCAGGCCTTCAGCGAGGCCGGGTAATCCTCCGGCATCAGCCGTCGCAGTTCGGGGTCGATACACCCGGCCAGGAAGCCGGCACCGACGAGGCCGACGGCGGTGGCGAGCATCCAATCGGCGGGGCGACGCGGGAAAGGCAGCCGGCGATGAGGCTGCATCTGGGGCAGCCAGGCGAACACAAACGCCCAGAGAACGAAACTGCTCAGGGCCAGAACAACCACCAGGAACCAGAGCGCCTTGGGGCGTTCGGCCCAGCCGGCCAGGCGCGGAAAGGCCGCCAGGGTGGATCCCGCCGCCCACAGAGCGGCGGCGCGCATGGTCTCAGGACGAGTGAGCGAATCCAAGGTCCCGGCTCCAGTGTGCGATTCCTGGGTTAGGCGGTGGCGGGAATGGCCAGCACGGGACAGTGCGCCTCCCGCAACACCTGCTCGGTAGTGCTGCCGCGGAACGCATCCAGGAAACCATCCCGCCCCTGGGTGGACATGGCGATGAGATCCGCGTCGCGCTCTTCGCTGACCCGCAGGATTTCTTCGACGACGTTCCCGGAGGTGTTGAGGGTGTCGATTTCCCATCCGGGATGATCGGGAGGATCGATCGTGGGCGCTTCGCTCTCGGAGCCGACATGGAGCAGGGTGATCTGCAGTTTGGCGCAACCCAGCACTCCTCCGAAGAGAGCGGCGGCGTCGACGGCCCGCTGGGGGTCGGGAATGCGGTCGACGGGAACCACGATGTGCTCGAGGTGGAGCGCGCCGGTGTCGAGAGAAACGAAGCCGACGACGCGGCGCGGCACGAAGAGGGTCATGGCGCGGGACTCGCGGGCAATGGGCTCGGCAATCGAGCGGTTCATCCAGCGGGAGAGTCCGCGGCGCTGATGGGTGGCGAGCACGATGAGATCGATCTCGCGCCCGCGCAGGTAGCGAAGGATGGTTCGGACGGGATCGTCGCCCGCGCGTTTGACCTTATGGACGTCGAGACCCAGGCGGCGGACGTCTTCCTTCGTGCCACCGGGCGCGAGGAGTCCCCATTTCTCGAGGGTTTGGCGCACGCTGGGGAAATCGTCCCAGTCGACATCGCTGGTGTCCGGGTTGGCGTGCAGGAGGTTGAGTTCCGCGCGGGCGGCGAGCGCCACTTTGAGGGCGTGCGCGAAAGCGCCCTCGTCCCCGGCGGTGAAATCCGAAGGGTGGAAGATGCGTTGGAGTTCGAGATGGTTCATGGTGTGGGTGGTTTGGGTCAACTCAGGTTGCCTGGTTGGCGGTTCCGGGTGAGGAGGCTTTGGGACCATCGCCGACGGGGCCGCGGCAGAAGCGGTCGATCATTTTCTGCAGCGCGGTGATCCAGAGCGGATGGTCGTTCAGGCACGGGATCAGCTCCAGCGTTTCGCCGCCCGCCTCCCGGAACCGCGCGCGCCCCCGGATGCCGATTTCCTCGAGCGTTTCGAGGCAGTCGGCAACGAAGGCGGGGCAGAGGACCAGGAGTCTGCGGACACCGGCGCGGGCGAGCCGGACGAGTTCGAGGTCGGTGTACGGGGTGAGCCAGGGTTGGTTTCCAACCCGGGACTGAAAGGAGATGGAGTAGCGGGTGGTGCCGGTCCGCGCGACGAACGCGCTCATGGTCTGGTAACACTGGGCGCGGTAACAGGTCGCGTGGGCCTCGCTGGGAACCCAGCAGCAGTCCGCGCGGCTCAGACAATGGCGGCGGGTGGGATCGGACTTCCGGAGATGGCGTTCGGGGATCCCATGGAAGCTGAAGAGGAGATGGTCGTGTTCCCGGTGAAGATGGCTGGCCGCGCTGGCCGTGAGCGCCGTCAGGTATTCCGGATGGTTGCCGTACGGCGGATGCACCGTCAGCCGCATCTGCGGAGCAACGCGGGACCGAACACGCCGCACCCGGTCGACCGCCGTCTCGAAGCTCGACATCGCGTAGTGCGGGAACAGGGGGATCAGCAGGAGATCGTCCACGCCCTGGGCGGCGAGACGCCGCAGCGCCGAGTGGATGGACGGATTCTGGTAGCGCATGGCAAGTTCCACCGGGCAATCGACGCGCGCCCGGAGACCGGACAGAAGCCGGCGGCCATGGACAATCAGCGGGGAGCCTTCCGGAAGCCAAATGGAGCGGTAGGCCTCGGCGGAGGCGGCGGACCGACGCGGAAGGATCAAACCGTGGACGACGAAGAACCGCACCGGCCACGGCAGGTCCAACACCCGGGGGTCCATCAGAAACTCCCGGAGGAACCGGCGCACGTCCGCCGTCGAAGGCGAGTCCGGCGACCCGAGATTGACGAGCAGTGCGCCCGGTTGGCTCATGGCATGGCTCCTCGACACCGCGTCGCGAGGCGTTGTCCCGCCGGCTTCTCCGTGAAACTGTGCGTGGTTCTGGCCCCCGCACCCCGTCCCTCTCCCCCTCCGAGGGGGAGAGGGTGGCGTAGCCGGGTGAGGGGAATTCGGTCAGGTTCATGGTCCCAACACACGCCACTTCGTCTGGCGTCCAGGCTTTCCATGAATCCCCCTTTCCATTCTGGGATGCCACTTCGCATGCAAACGGACTCCGGATCGATTTGGACTTTGTCGGGACCTTCATCACTACCTTTGTCAAGCATCGCCGAGTGTGCTGACGAAGGTGGCGGCAAAGACCGGGGTAGGGGTGTGAGTTCTCGGGGTAACCACGCCGACGACGACGTCAGTCGGCGCACGTGTGGCGAGTTCCGGCAGGTCAGGCCCATCCGCCCTTGCACATCGCGGTTCATGGGTTCGTGATGCTGGCCGGCGGCGCCACGAAGGCGCGGATGCGCTCGGCGACGCGGCTGCCGGCGACGATGGAATCGCCCAGCGAGATCCCGTCGCGGTAATGGCCGCCCAGGAACAGGCCGGGGGCCTTCGCTTCGGTTTCGGCCATCCGATCGCGAAACCGCCCGTAGCCCACCTCGTATTGCGGGATCGCCTGTGGATACAGGACGTGGTGCTGAAAGGTCGGCTTCCCGCGCACCCCCAGGATCCGGCGCAGATCGTCGACGGTGATCTGGACGACTTCCGCTCCGGGCAGATTCGCCAATTCCGGGGCGCGGGTGCCGCCGACGTAACTGGTAAGCGTGACATGGCCGGCCGGAGCGCGGCGCGGGAAGAGCGACGAAGAGAAAATGGTCCCCAGAATGCGAAATCCCTCGATCTGGGGAATCAACATGCCGAAGCCGTCGAGCGGATGCTCGACGTCCTCGCGGCGGAAGCCGAGCACGACGCTGGTTACGGGGGGATAGACGATCTCCCCGAGCGGCGACAGGTCGCAGGGAGTCGGGGTCCGCAGGGGGAGTGCGGCGATGCGGTAGGCGGGCACCGCGAGCAGGACGGCGCTGTGGACCTGTTCTCCGCACCGCCCGTCGGCGTCGGTCGTCGTCACGCGCCAACCCGCCGCCTCCTGACGCAGGGCAGTGACCGTCGTTCGCAGGCGGAGCGCGTCCCGGAGACGTTGCTCGAGGGTGAGGATCAACTCCTGGAGACCGTCGACGAACGAGAACTTGGGGGCGTTCTGCTTGGAGACTTCCGCCCGGCGCTTGCGTTCGCGGGCGCCGAGGATCTGTCCGCGGATCAGCGATCCGTAACGTTGTTCGAGGGCGTGCAGCTTGGGGAAGGCCTGGCGGACGGAAAGACGCGCCGGGTCCCCGGCGTAAACGCCGGCCACAAACGGGTTGATGGCGTATTCCAGGAACTCGCGTCCGATGCGACGGAGGACGAATTCGGCGAGGCTTTCCTCGGCGTCCGGCGGGGCGCGGCGGATGAACGGTTCCGCGAGCAATCGGAACTTGGCCGAAACCGAGAACAGCGGGGTGCGGAAGAAGCCAGCCGGCGACGTGGGCAGGTTGATGGGCTGACCGCGGCGGACGATGAAGCGTTTGTCCGCAGCGGGATCCGAGTAGAGCCGCCGCTGCTCGAGTCCGAGGTCCTTCACCAGGGAGAAGATGGCAGGTGAAGTCTCCAGGATGGTGTTGGGTCCGAACTCGGCGAGGTAACCATCTTGCTGGATCGACTGAATGACGCCGCCGGTGCGGGGGGTCGCTTCGTAGACCGTCACGGGGAGGTCGTGCTGACGGAGACGAAAAGCCGCGGTGAGGCCGGTGATCCCTGCCCCGACGACGGCCACGGACTGGATGTCCGAAGTGTGCACGGCGTGTCGATCAGACGGTTCGCGAATAGCGCTGTTCCCTTTCCCTGGCCAAGTGGGCGTCAAACCGCATGGCGACGTTGCGGATGAAGAGGCGCCCCCGGTCGGTCACCGTCAGCCCGCGGGGGTCCCGGACGATCAAGCCGTCCTCGGCGAGATCCCCCAAAGAAGCGAGTTCCGGCGCGAAGTAGTCGCTGAACGGCACCCCCAGGAGCCGCGTCATGTGGGCGTAGTCGAGGGCGAGATCGCACATGAGGCGCAGGATCGTCACGCGGCGAATCCGGTCGTCGGGGGTCAGCAGGTAGCCGCGGGCGACGGGGAGGCGGCCGGCGTCCAGCGCCGCGTAATACGCGGAGAGTTCCTTGCGGTTTTGCCAGTAGGCATCCTCCGTCTGGGAGATGGAGGACATGCCGAAGGCGTAGATGTCGGCGCCGCCGCGGGTGCTGTAGCCCTGGAAATTCCGTTGGAGGGTCTTCTGGCGTTGGGCTGTCGCCAGTTCGTCGTCGGCCCGGGCGAAATGGTCCATGCCAATGTAGACAAAGCCCGCGCCCGTCAGGCGTTCGATGGTCAGCTTCAGGATCCGCAGCTTGGTTTCGGGAGAGGGCAAAACGGTCTCGGGGATGATCCTCTGAGCCGGCTTGATCC
>CAYSPU010000298.1:0-6660 GCA_964432995.1 uncultured Verrucomicrobiota bacterium | reverse complement strand
GGAGGGTCGGGATGCGGCGGCGACATTGGGACGCATGCCCTGATGCAGTTGCGTTACGTGACCGGTTTGGATGTCACCCAGCTTTCGGCGCAGCTCGAGACGTTCGTCGAAGGCCGGCAGTTGGACGATCACTTCACGATCTACTGCAAGTTGAGCAACGGCGGCAAGGCCCTGGTGCGCGCCTCGCAGATCTGCATCGGGCACAAGAACGATCTCGGCATCACCATCGCCGGCACCAAAGGCACGCTCTGCTGGCGCCAGGAAGAGCCGGAGTCCATCACCGTCATGCTGGCGAACCAGCCGGATCGCGTCTACTGGCGTGGCGCCGTCACGCCCGGCGACGGCTTCCTGCCGAAGGACACCCCCGCCGATCTGATGGCGGAGCCGACGATTCCCAGCGGTCATCCGGAGGCATTCCACGATGCGTTTGCCCGGCTGCACCGGTGCTTCGAGGCCGACGTCCGCCGATGGAAAGCCGGTGAAAAAGTCGTCAGCGACGGGAGCAAGTACGCCAACGTCGAGGACGGCTGGATGGGGATTGCCTTCATCGAGACCTGCGTCAAGAGCAGCGCGAAGAAGGGGGCCTGGACGGTCATGCCGAAGAAGGTCTGACGATTCCGTTGGCGGGCTCGCGTGAGCGAGTTCAGCCGCAGGATAGGTGGAGCGGGGCGGTGCGCAGCGTGCCGCCCCGCTCTGTTGTTTAACCACGGATGAACACGGGTGAACGCGGATGACCGCGGACAGAAAGCGGCGGGGCGACACTGAACGCTCGCCTCGCAGGCGCCGCAGATGAACCCCAACTGGCTGGGGATCCCCTGCAGGGCGGCGGGATTCTGTCGCGAGCGGAGTTGCTGGAGCGCTACGGACTCAGGGGTTTTCACCTGACAGTCAGCGCGGACTGACGTCCGCGGCTACCAGTGACGAGATTGTGGCCGCCGACGCGAGTCGGCGCTGACTCGGGATGAAGGGATTCAATGCGAGCGGAGGATGCGCGCTCTGATCTCGCGGTGCGGGGCGGCTATGGAGAGAGGTTGCGCATTCCAACGAGCTCTGAGGGGTCTTCGCGCCAGGTTCGAGAGGCTACCGTTTCGGGATGCGCAGTTTCTGGCCCGGTTGGATCTGGTCGACGTCGAGGCCGGCGTTAGCGGCTTTGATGGCGCTGACGCTGGTTCCGTGGTCGCGGGCGATCTTGGAGAGCGTGTCGCCGGGCGCCACGGTGATCGTCGCGAATCCCGGATTGGCGCGGGGAGCCGGCTTCGTCGTGGCAGGCGGTTTGGCGGAGGGCGAGGTCTTCGGCGGAGTGTCGTAGATGAGGTATGGGGCGCGTTGTTTGCGGAAGGCGTCCTCGCCTGCTTTCCAGCCGGCCACGATTTCGGTGGCGGGGCGCCCGGCCAGCAGCGCCTTGCGAACGCGGTCGGTGCCGCAGGCCTTGTCGAAGAGTCCGAATCCCCGGCCGGCCTGGGCGGTTTCGCGGGGCAGGTTGCGATGGGCGGCGGTGCGGATGGCTTCGAGGACGTAGAAGTTCACGGCGACGAGCGGGGCCGTGGCGGGGCGGGTCCAGCGGAGTTCGACCCCGTGGTAGCGGCGGTTGTCGCGGAGGGCGTGGAAAGGGCGGAACTCGACGCCCGGGAGCTTGTGGCGTTTGAGTTGGCGGCTGAGGAGGTCGGCGTCAAGCCAGGGGGCGGCGACGCATTGGAAGGGGCGGTTGAGGGCGCCGCCGATGCTGAGGCCGGAGCCGCCGGAGAGTTCGCCGAGCAGGCCGAGGGCGGCGTAGCCGAGGCAGGAGCGGCTGTTGGGGATATTGGGGGAGGTGGGGATCCAGGGGAGGTCGGTGTCGCTCCAGACCATCGATCGCCGCCAACCGGTCATCGGCACCACGCGGAGGCGGCACGGTTTCCTGATCCAACGCTCGCCGTTGATCATGTTGGCGAGCTCTCCGCAGGTCATGCCGTAGACATACGGGACATCCCATTGACTGACGAAGGAACGAAACGGTTCTTCGACCATGGGGCCTTCGACGCGCAGGCCGCCGAGCGGGTTGGGGCGGTCGAGGACGAGGAACTCGACGCCGGCTTCGGCGCAGGCTTCCATGGCGAGGCCCATGGTGCTGATGTAGGTGTAGGAGCGGCACCCGTTGTCCTGGAGGTCGTACACCAGGACGTCGATTCCCTGGAGCATCTCGGGTGTGGGTTTGCGCGTCGCGCCGTAGAGCGAGTGGACGGGCAGGCCGGTTCGGGGATCGACCTTGCCGGCCACTGCGTCGCCAGCCCGCGCCTTGCCGTCAAGGCCGTGCTCGGGTCCGAACAACGCCACCAACCGGACGCCGGGGGCATCGCGCAGCAGGTCGATGGTGGATTTCCCCATGCGGTTGACGCCGGACGGGTTCGTGAGAAGGCCCACGCGTTTGCCCTGGAGTTCGCGGAAGCCGCGGGCGGCCAGGACCTCGCTGCCGAGTTGGACGGCGGCGTGCGAGGTGGAGGCGGCCAGCAGGCCAAGGAGAAGGAAGAGCGACAGGGTGATCCGGTGCCGCTGGGCGAAAGCGCCGCGTCCGCGTACAGAACGGGCGAACGCTGCACAAGGGCCAGAGGATAACGAACGCTGAACGAGGTCCGCAGGTTCTAAGGTTGGGAGGTTCAGCAGTTCGCGGTTCGCGGTTCCTGGGTTCACAGGAGGCAACAAAGGGAACGGACGCGGTAGGTCTGTGCCGGAACGTCGAGCGTCAAACGTCGTCCATGGAACATCACAGGAGGCTGGAAGCTCCTCAGCTCGGGCATCCCGGCACGGTTCCCTGCAGGTGGATGACGGACTCGCAGGCGGCGGCACGACGAGAGAATAGTCGATCGAGAGTGGGTTGCCAAGGCTACGGCGCGCCGGGGACAAACCGCGGTCCCCAAGTATGCGGGCTGTCGATCGCCCAACCACGCCCGCGCGCCGACCAACCCTTCCGGACCGCGGGTCTTCTCGACCCGCAGCCGAACGCACACACCCTTTGGCTGCGGTTCAAGACGAACCGCGGTCCGAAACCTGACGGGCTGCGGCCGTCCCCGGCCGCAGAGACTTGCCGGCGCCGGGAAGCGCCCCCTGAAATCGCAACGCTGCTCCGCTGCGGCACTCCCTGCGCCCGAGACGGGTGCAGCCCGCGGCCGCGGGATCGACCCGCAGCAAAACGCACACGCCACCGATGCTCGACCTCGCCGAGGGCGCCGGAAGAGCATACTCACGAACCACATGCTTTCGGCGCGCCCGGAGGCCCGCTCGCGACTTCTTTTCGGAGTCGCGCCCTACCATCGACCGGTTTTCGCGGAGTTTGTGGTTACACGCGCGGTTCCCAGCCGCGGCGGTAATCGCGAGACCAGAGCTTCTTCGCGGCGGAGTCCTTCCCCATGTGGCCGGTGGCGGGGTCCACGTGCAAGGTGTGTCCGGTTCGATAGGCGATATTGCCGAGGTGGCAGAGCAGAGCGCTTTTCTGACACTCGGCGATGTCCGAGTGGAGCGGCGTGTCCTTGCGGATGGCGTCGAGGAAGTTGGCGAAGTGACTGACATCACCGGCTGGCCCGGTGCCTTTTCCGGTCTCTTTGCCGTCGAGATCGAAGAGGCGATAGCCGGGGTCGTCCACGACGGCGCAGCCGCCTTCGCCGTAGAACGCGACGATTGGGAGGTGGTCCTGCGCGCGGCCCAGGCAACTGCTGCAGTCCCAGAACGCACCGGTCTCGCCGAAATCGAACGCGGCCACCCCGGTGTCGGGGGTTTCCTGATCATCGTCGAAGTGGTAGCGGCCGCCGGTGAAGGTCACGCTGCGGGGAGAGTCGACACCGAGTCCCCAGCGGGCGAGGTCGAGAGCGTGGACGCCGTTATTGGCGAGTTCGCCTCCGCCCCAATGCCAGCGCCAGTGCCAGTTGTAGGGGACGAGATTGTCGACGTAAGGGCGATCGGGGGCCGGCCCTTGCCAGAGGGTGTAATCGAGGTCCGGCGGAACGGGCACTGGCTTGCCGCGACCGATGGAACGGCGGGTGGCTCTGTAGTAGCAGCGGGCGTAGAGGACGCGGCCGATGGCTCCCGCATGGAGACGCTCAATCAATTCGCGGATGCCGGGCCAACTGCGCCGCTGGTTGCCGAGCTGAACCACGCGGCGGTGTTTCCTCATGGCGGCGACGATGAGCTCGGCTTCGCGGGCGTTGTGGCTGCCGGGTTTCTCGACGTAGACGTGCTTGCCGGCCGCACAGGCGAGAATGGTGGCGGGCGCTTGCCAGTGGTTGGGCGCGGCGATCGACAGCACGTCGATGGCCGGATCGTCGAGGATGCGTCGGAAGTCCCGAACGGCTTGCGGCGGGCGGGGCTGTTTCTTGGCGGCGCGCTCGCGGCCGGCGGCGAGGCGCTGCTGGTCGGCGTCGCAGACGTAAGCGATTTCGACGTCAGGCAGAGAGAGCAGGGCGTCGATGTGGGCGGCACCGCGATTGAGGCCCATGACCCCGGCGACGATCTTGCGGTTGGGGCTGCCGGTCGCGAGAAGTGGTGCGGTGGCGGAGGCAGCACAGAGAGTGGCGCCGGCGAGTGCTGTCCGGCGGAGGAAATCACGACGGGTGGTGGGGTTCATGGGGGTGGAGGTTCGAGGTTCGAGGTTGGGAGGTTCAGGGTTCAGGGTTGGGAGGTTCATGAGGAAATGCAGAATGAGGAATGTAGAATGCAGAATGCCGGCTTGCCGACCTCTGACGTGCCGACGTGCCGGCCACTGGCACTCCGGCGCTGCGTGCCATTCCGATTCCGCATCGCAAGCTATCCTCCGGCGGCCCAGGGTGGAGGCTGGCGGAGTCGGTAGAGTTGTTCGCCGGCCTTGCGCACGAGGAGGACGCCTTCGTGTTCGCGGTTGGCAAAGTCGTCGAGTCGAATGGTGTGGGGATCGCGGTAGCCGAGGTTGAGTCGGCGGCAGGTGGTTTCGGGGATGCCGGTGGCAAGGGTGACGCGGGCGCGCGGGGTCTCGATGCCATTGGCGAAAGTGCCGAGGCCGTAGACGTGAGTGCAATGGGCCAGCACGCCCCAGGGGAGATTCCGGAACTGATCCCACTGGTCGAGGAAGTAGTCGCGGCAGTGGTAGCCGACTTGGGCGATGAGGCGGCCGTGGGTGAGCGAGATTTCCCGGAGGTGCGGCGCGTGGATGATGAGTTCGCCGTCGTCGGCGAGGACCGGTTCGAGTTTGTACATGCACTTCCCGGCGGTCCAGAGTTCGTCGTACATGGGTGGGGCGCACGACAGGATGGTGTGGCTGGGGTGATCGCGAAGGATCACGTGCCGTTGGCGGGAGAGATCAACGGCGGCGGTCCAGGCTTCCTCGGGAGTGCCCGCGAAGAGCCCGCGGAGCGAGGCGTCGGGTTCGACGACGAGGGAGAAGCAGAGTTTGGGTACGGAGACCATCTGGGCGGCACGATCCACGACGTGGCGGACGGGGGTCTTGGCGACGCCGATGATGCGGGGGGTGGTGATGACGGCGCCGAGCCAATGGAAGAAGTTGAGGATCGCGGGGCCGGCGACGCCGGGGAAGAGGTACTTGTTGCCTCCGGAAAAGCCGACGACTTCGTGAGGGAACACGGGGCCGACGATGACGACCTGGTCGTAGTCAAAGAGGCGGGCGTTGATGTCGACGGGCACATCGAGGGCAAAGAGGCCGCCCGAGAGTTGGCGGATCTCGTCGGCCGTCAGGGTGCCGACGCGGCGCAGGGCGGCGGGATCGTCCCAGGCGTGGTTGAAGAAGCGGACGCGGGCGTAGGTGGAAGTGCGCTCGGCATCGGTGAGATCGAGTCGCCGGCAGATGGCGGCTTCGCTCATGGGGGCGTGCGTGCCAAGGGCGACGAGCACGTCGAAGGCGCAAGCAACGGGACCGATTTGGCGGTGAAGGGCCCGGAACATCTGGCCGACGGGGGCGGTGCGGGTGCTGTCGGGGATGATCAGGAGGACACGTCGGTTGCGGTAATCGGCGTCCGGGCAGGCTTGAGCGACGAGGTTGACGACGGCCTCTGGGGAAAGGGGTTCGAGGTTCGCGTGGCGGAGAGAGAGGGGGGGCATGAGTGCCGGATCCGGGTTCACGACGTTGGGGTGACAGGCCGGAGGGGGGCGGTGCGATTCCAGGGAGCGGTCAGCCGGACGAGGGTGCCCTTTTCGGCACCCGGTCCGATCTCGAACTGGCCGCCGATTTCCTCCATCCGTTTGCGCATGTTGCGCAGCCCATTCCGGTGGTGGGGGAGAGTCGGGTCGATGCCGTGGCCGTTGTCTTCGATCTCGATGGTGAACGTCGCGGGTTCGAGGTGCAGACGGATCCGGGCCGCGGAAGCCTGGGAGTGGCGGACGACGTTGGTGACGGCTTCTTTGGCGGCGAGAAAGACGTTGTGGCGGACCTCTGGTGGCAGTGGTGCGGCCGGAAGGTGGGCGGGAACATCGAGGCGATGGCTGATGCCGGCGACCGCGAGGAACTCCTGGGCGTGTTTGCAGAAGTAAGTGGTGAGCCCATCCAGTGTGTCGTTTGACGGGTTGACCGCCCAGACGATTTCGTCCAGGACGCGGGTAGTGTCGCGGGCGGACTGCGAGATCTGGCGGGCGTGTTCTTCGACGTCGGTGGGGGAGTCTTTATCGCCTTCGGCGAGTTCCCCGAGGAGGGCGATTTGGGTGAGG
>CAYSPU010000297.1:908-6680 GCA_964432995.1 uncultured Verrucomicrobiota bacterium | reverse complement strand
AGGAGGGCCTTTCCCCGCTGGAGGTCGAGGGAGATTTCCCGCGACTCGCCGGCCTGCAGTGCGCCCAGCTCGTACAACTGGCCCTGCAGGACCAGGCGGAGATCGGGGATCGCCACGGCCATGAGGTTTTCGATGCGCAGCCGCAGGTTGGGCCCCTGGGGGATGAGACTGGCCTTGAGGGGGGGGTCGCCGCCCGGGTTGAGCCAGTCACTCACAAACAACTGACTGGTCCAGACCGGCACGAAGACCCGGGAGTCGAATCCTTGGGCCAGTTGTTGCACCTCGGCCTGGCTCCCCGCCTGCCCGCCGCTTTGGGGGCCGATGAACTCGCCACGCAGGGTGGCGCAGGGAAGATCGGTGGTCATCCGATAGCGGGCGTTCACGGGTGAGTAGACCGAGGTATAGGTGCGCCCGCGCAAATCGGCCATGTCGAGGCCGCGCTGCACGACGTCGACGACGTGGAGCTGGTTGCACTCGGTTTCGCCGGCACGCAGCCGATAGCCGATGTAGTAGATCAGGAGGGAGAACAGGACGACGTAGCCGGGGAAGGTCACCCAGGTCAGCATCTGCCGGTTCAGTCGGCGCAGCAGGTAACGGTCGAACGGTCCGATGACCGCGAGGTAGACGGCCAGAAGGAGGAGCAACCAGGGAACGGGCAGCTTGCGGATCTGGCGGCTGTCGATCATCGACCCCACCACGCCGTCGCTGCTGTTGCCGCCCCAGGTTTGGAAGGCGGGGCTTTCGCGAAACCAGATGGGAGGCACTTGGAGGAGTCGCGCCCAGAACCACGACCGGTGTTTCCAGGAAAGAAACGGCTGCCGCTCCGGGCTGAAGAGCAACACCGTCACATGCCCGCGCCCGTTCCGGGCAGTGACTGCCAGCGGCAGGCCTCCGACGGACAGTTGCACCTGCCCCTGGCGAATGGTTCCGACGGAGACCGGGAACTCGACCTGCTCGATCGCCGGGTCAGGGGGCAGGGAGAGAAACGGGTTCTCGCTGTCGGGTATGTCTTCGGCGAAGGACTGCGGGAAGTGGTACTTGACCGGCGCGTTGACATTGACCATGCCCGGCAAGTTCGGCCGGCGGGCTCCGACCGTCCGGGGCGGTTCGATATCGTCGGCCTGGCGCACGTTGGCTTGGCGCAGCCAGGCGTGCAGTTCGCCGGCGGCGCGCACGTTGACCATGTTGTTGACCGCGCACGGCAACAGGGGACGGAGCCAAGCCAGGCTGTTGACGTCCGAGGGTTGTTCGATGGCCAGGATGAAGTGGCCGCCACCGTGGATCCACGCGAGCAGGGCCTCGGCCTGGGGTTCCCGGAGCTCGAGCGCCCTCTCCGAGTTGAGATAGAGGGCGTCCAATCCTTCGTAGGCGATGGGATCCACGGGGAGCTGTTCGACGGGGATACGCGCGACGAGGGGCTGGAGTGTGGACTGGGCGTTGTCCCTCCGGAGGGTGGGGAGGGTGGGGAGCCCCGAATGAGAGCGCGGGACCGCGCCGACCAGCAAGGTTTCCCAGGCCGCGGTCCGCGGGCGCAGGTTCAGGTATTCGGCCCGGACGCGGCCCCGGTCGTCCAACAGCCGGGCTTCCCAGGTGGCGTATTGATTGGCCCCGGCGAAGACGGGGATGACGAACCGCTTGCGGGTGTTGGTGGGGAGCTCGAGGGCGAGGCGACGGGCCTGGCCCCCTCCTCGGGCATTGGACACCTCGAAGATGGCGTTGAAGGTCGGGCCATCGTTGTGAACCTCGCACCCCACGGAGAACCATCCGGCCTCGCGGACGACGCCGTCGGCGCCGGTGGGTTGTCCGCCGTAGCCGAGGAAGACGTCGAACTGGAGCGCGGCGTGGGTGGCGGGGAGGCAGGCGCAAGTGGCGGCCAGCAGCAGGAGGGTGCGGAGGCGGTCGCCAACCCGAATCCCGGGCAGGGCCGATGGCGGCAATCGAAACACTCGAAGCAAGAATCCCATGCTCAATGATCCGCGCATGCCTATAGACGCTGTCTGGCGGTGAAGCAACGCTGAATTGCGGGCACGATGATTGGACAAGGGATTTGCGGTTTTGCTCACGGGAGGCAGTTGGGCGTGTCTCGACACTGTCCCCGATTCGCCTGCTTGGTCTATGGGGGCGCCGGTTCTCTGACGCGGGGCCAGTCCGGCTGGCGGACGCGGTTCCGTTGCGGCTCAGGAGAGTCGCGGTCCCGGGGTAGTGTCGAGATGCATCCGAGGCACTTTATTCGGCTGGCAGTTTAGGCTTGCGCTGCGCGGATCGGTTCACTAAGTACACACGCTGTTGCGCCTCGGTTTGTTGTGACAGTCCAGATCTTGCATGAATAACCTTCGACTGAAGGGGGTGGTGGTTTGAGCCGCCCCTACCCGCCGCGTTCTTCCTCCTTCACGCCCCAGCTCCGGGTCAATGGGAGGATCCGTGCCCGTGAGGTCCGCGTCATTGGCGTTGATAACCAGCAGATTGGGGTGCTCTCCCTTGCGGAGGCCCTCACGATGGCCCGGCAACACGGGGTTGACCTCGTCGAGGTGGCGGCCTCGGCGACGCCTCCGGTCTGCCGCCTGGTCGACTTTGGCAAGTTCCGTTACGAACAGGCCAAGCGGGACAAGGAATCCAAGAAGCATCAGCACGCCAACCGCGTCAAAGAAATCCAGTTGAGCGCGTCCATCGATGCCCACGACTTCGCGACGAAGCTGGGGCACGCGGTGGATTTTCTCTGCGAGGAGATGAAGGTGAAGGCGACGTTGCGGTTCCGTGGGCGCGAGATGGCGCACAAGGAGTTCGGGTTTCAGACCATGAGCCGGTTCACCGAGGCGTTGGCGCCTTACGGCCACCCCGACGCCCCGGCCAAACTCGTCGGACGCAACATCAACGTCATGTTCTCGCCGCTCCCCCGCAACAAGCGGGCGAAGAACCCGCACCAGCCCGAAGGCGCGGCGTCCGCTCCGGAGTCCCGCGGGCGAGGGCCGGCGCCAGCGGACGAGACCGCGACCAGTGCCGCCGCGGGGCAACCCCCGTCCACCAACGGGTTCAGCAACAACCCCTTCACCAGTCTCGATGGCCCAAGCGAAGCCTCGTGAACGCTTCGGATGAACGAGGGGGAATCGAGGTTCCGCTTCGAATTGCAGTTGCTCGCCGCCGGTTGCACGTCCATCGCCGGCGTGGATGAGGCGGGCCGCGGTCCCTTGGCTGGTCCTGTCGTTGCTGCTGCGGTCGTCCTTCCCACCGCGTGGATCCAGGGCGGTCTTCCCCAACCGCTGCGCGGGCTCAACGACTCGAAGCAACTCAGCCCCGCACGGCGCGCCGCGTTTTGCGAGTTCCTGCTCGCGCATCCCGAAGTCCGCTCCGGCATTGCCGCCATCGAGGCCGGGGAGATTGACACTCTGAACATCCTGCGGGCGACGCACCGGGCGATGGGCTTCGCGCTTGCGGCTCTGAACCCGGTGCCGGACCATGCCCTGATCGATGGCTTGCCGGTCCCGTCGCTTCCGCTTCGCCACACGGCGCTGGTCAAAGGCGACGCCCGCAGTCTCTCGATCGCCGCCGCCAGCGTGCTGGCCAAGGTCACCCGGGATCGGAGAATGGTCGAGTTCGACCGCGCCTATCCGGGCTACGGCTTCGCCCAGCATAAAGGCTACGGAACCGCCGAGCACCTCGCCGCCCTCGAGCGCCTGGGACCTTCCCCGATCCACCGCCGATCCTTTGCTCCCCTCAACCGACGGCAAGGCGAGCTGTTTCCTTAAGCCCGCATGGTTCCCACGGTGGCGGGAGGTGAAGTCGTTGGGCGGCCAGCACCGTCTGGCCGCTTCGGACCGCCCGCCGTCGGGGGGATTGGTGGCCGACAACCTCCGGATGCACTGCACTCAGCACGGTGCGTCGCGGAGGGATTGCCAAGCAACCCGGGCTGCGCTATTCCTTCGACCAAGGAGAAAAGCATGCCCATCTGGCAACGCTGGTTTGGCCGCACCGCGCCCCCGCCCGAACCGGAGCATCTGCGCCGCGGACGCCTGGGGGAGCGCGCGGCGAAGAGATACTTGCGGTCGAGAGGACTGAAATTCCTCGTCGCCAATTTCCGGTCGAAGCGGGGCGAAATCGACCTGGTCTTCCGCGATCGCGACTGCCTGGTGTTCGTGGAGGTCAAGACCCGATCGCACGAGGAATGGACGAGGCCCGCCTCGGCGGTCGACGCAAGGAAACGCCTGTTGTTGGCCCGGACCGCGATGGACTACCTGCGGCGGATCGGTCAACCGCGGATCCGGATCCGGTTCGACATCGTGGAGGTGCTCCTGTGGGACGGGGAGGTGCGCGAGGTGCGGCATCTGCCGGCGGCGTTCTCGATGCCACCGCCGCTGCGATACGGCTGAGAGGTTCAGGGTTCAGGGTTGGGAGGTTCAGGGTTCAGGGTTGGGAGGGTGCGGGAGGAAATGCAGAAGGCAGAATGAAGAATGGCGGGGTGCCGACGTGCCGCCGTGCCGACGTGCCGACGCGCCGACGTGCCGACGTGCCGATCCGTCCGGGCAGTTGCGCGCGGCCAGGAGCTGCGTCAAGCTGCGGCATGCCGGATTTCCCCGAAGCGTCCGGCGAACCGGCTCGGCCGCGACGAGGTGATCCGACTGCGCCGGGCCTTGCGGGCGGTGTTGCGGGAAGCCACCGCCTGGGGCAGCACGGTGCCGCTGCATTGGCTGAATTGATTTTGCTTTTCGGCAGGGGGAAGGGATGATTTCCGCGCGCGTGACGAACACCGGGCCATCCGACGAACGGACTCCGCCGGCCCCGAAGCCTTCGGAGTCGGGGGCTGTGCCGCCAACCGCCACCGTTGCGCGGACGGGGCGCCAGCGGTTCCTTGATGCGTGTCACTGTCGTCCGGTGGATCGGCCGCCGGTTTGGCTGATGCGGCAGGCGGGGCGCGCTCTTCCCGAGTATCGCGCGCTGAAAGCCCGCCATTCGTTTGTCGAGCTGGTCCAAACCCCGGAGCTGGCGGCGGAGGTGACCCTGCAACCGATTCGCCGGTTTGGCTTCGATGCGGCGGTGTTGTTCAGCGACATCCTGGTGGCGGCCGAAGGCCTTGGCCAGCACTACCGATTCCGCGATCAGGGCGGCATCGAGCTCGACTTCGCCGTTCGCACCGCCGGGGACATCGAACGCCTCGACGAATCCGGGGTGGCGGAACGTCTCGCCTACCTGGGCCAGGCGGTGCGGCGGTTGCGTGGCGAGTTGGGTCAGATCACGGCCCTCGTCGGCTTCGCCGGGTCTCCATGGACGCTGGCCAATTTCATGATGGAAGGAGGCAGTGCCGACAGTTACGGGCGGGCGAAGCGGATGTTCTTCGAAGACCGTTCCCTGTTTGATCGCCTTCTGGCGCGGATCACCCGGGCGGTGGCCGAGGTTCTCCGACTGCAAATCGAGGCTGGCGCCGATGCCGTTCAGGTTTTCGACAGCCTCGGCGAACTCCTGCCGGCCAGCGCCTATGCCGAAGCCTCCGGACGCTGGATCCGCCAGTTGATCGACGAGGTCGGGTCCTCCGTTCCGGTGATTGTCTTCCTGCGGGGCGCACCGGCGGCCATCGACCTGCTTGCGAGCAGCGGCGCGCGCGTGGTGAGTGTCGACTGGCGGCAGGACCTCCGGAAGTTGCGTGACCGGCTTCCGGAGAAACTGGCCCTACAGGGAAACCTCGATCCGGCGATTCTCACCATGACGCCGGAGATCGTGGCGGCCGAGTCCCGGCGTTTGCTCGAGTCCATGCGCGGTACAAACGGTTACATCTTCAACCTC
>CAYSPU010000297.1:0-896 GCA_964432995.1 uncultured Verrucomicrobiota bacterium | reverse complement strand
GAGTCGACTTTGGGCAATATTGAAGCGCTGGTGACGACCGTGAGACAATTCCGATAGCCGACATGGCCGCTGCCCCGTCCATGGTGCACGCGCTCGCCTCCGGCCTGCAGCCGGTGGCCGGGAACGCTCCCGCTCCCGCCGTCCCCTTGTCGCTGGATCTTGACCTGGCGCGCAAATACAGCGTGCCGGGCCCGCGCTACACTTCGTACCCCCCGGCCACCCATTTCACCGATCGGGTGGGTCTCGACCAGGTCGAGGCCAAGATTCGTGAGAACAACGCGCGGGCCGGCGACATCTCGCTCTATTTCCATCTGCCCTTCTGCTATTCGCTCTGCTGGTATTGCGGCTGCACGAGCATCATCACGACCCAGCAGTCGCACAGCGCCACGTACCTCGACTACCTCGAACGCGAGATGGCACTCCTGGAAACCCGCCTCAACCCGGAGCGTCGCGTTGTCCAGTTGCACTTCGGCGGGGGCACCCCGACTTTTCTGCGGCCCGACGAGATTCGGCGGTTGGGGGATGCCATCCGCCGGCGGTTTCGTTTCGCGGACGACGTCGAGGCCGGCGTCGAGATTGATCCCCGGCGTTTGAGTCGGGAGCATCTGATCGCTCTGCGCGAGGCCGGTTTCCGCCGCGCTTCGATCGGGGTCCAGGACCACAACCCGCTCGTCCAGAAGGCGGTGCATCGGGTCCAGCCCTACGCCCAGACGCGACAAGCCGTCGACTGGGCGCGGGAGGCCGGCTTTCGGTCGATCAACATCGATCTGATCTACGGGCTGCCGCATCAAACCCCGGAGTCTTTCGCCACCACGCTCGATGAGGTGCTGGGGTTGTCGCCGGACCGTTTCGCCGTCTTCAACTACGCCTACGTTCCCTGGATCAAGCCGGCTCAA
>CAYSPU010000296.1:0-6719 GCA_964432995.1 uncultured Verrucomicrobiota bacterium | reverse complement strand
ACACTTGCCAGCGCACAGCCGGCTGGAAAACCGGCGTCACGTAGCGCCGACATTCTTGTCGGCCGCCGGCCGAAAGCCGGCGATACCTTTGTGCGCGACGCCGACCGCGGATTCGGCTACTCTCGCCACCACAAACCATCCCGAGTTGCGCTGTTCATGAGGACTTTTGTCATTCTAGCGTTGGCGCTCGCGATCGGCGGCGCCCGGACCACAGGCGCCCCTGTGCTGAAACCCTCCGACGTCGTGTTCATGTATGAGGCGGGCGCCGACACCTACGCGGCTTACGGCGCCACCGTGTTGACGTGGGGCGGAACGCCCACCGCGAAGTCGCTCGCGGAGGCCAAAGGCGTCACCTGGTTCGGCAGCGTAGGAATGGTCACGGAATTTGCTGCCTACCACCGACGGTTCCGCGATCGTTACGAGGAAGGCCTCTGCCGCGACATCGCCGGCAAACCGGTCAAGGTGCCGTGGCTCACCGACCATCAGCACGAAGGGGTGCCCTACTGGTGGTGCTGCACCCGGCAGCCCGTCTTTCGCCAGTTCCTCCGCGAGCGCGTCGCCGAAACCGTCAAAGCCGGCGCCCATGGCCTGCACATCGACGATCACCTCGGCACCGCCGGCGGCCTCTGGCTCGGCATCTGTTTCTGCGACCGCTGCCTCGCCGGCTTTCGCGATCACCTCGCCGCATTGCCCACCGCAGAGCGCGCCCGCCTCGGCATCGGATCCACCTCGGAGTTTGACTACCGCGCCGAAGTCCGGCGGTGGCTGGAGGGCGATCCCGCCAACCGCGAAGTCACCGGGCATCCCCTCTGGTCGCAGTGGTCCGTTTACCAGTGTCGGGCCGCAGCCGCCTTCATGCGCGAACTGCGCGAGCTCGCCGCCCAAACCGCCGACCGCCCCGTACCCCTCGGCGCCAACGCCGGACTCCTCTGGCCGCGGCACCTGAGCGATTACCAGGCCCTCGACCTGTTCACGGCCGAGACCGACCACCACGCCGCCGAACGGCGGTTCTCGGATCTCCCGCTGGTGGCCTACCGTTTGGCCGAAGCCATGGGACGTCCCTACGCCGCCACGGCCAGCGGCGGCGACTGGGCCCACATCAAGGAACACAACCTCCCCGGACTCGTCTGCGGCTGGATCGCCCTCTCCTACGCCGCCGGCCAACGGCTGATGGCGCCCCACCACCAATGGTGCTACACCTCCGAGAAAGGAACGCATTGGTACGACGGCCCCGCCGACCGCTTCGCCCCGCTCTACCAGTTCGTGCGCCGCAACGCGATCTGGTTCGACGATTACGCCACGCACGCCGACCTCGCGGTGGTCTTCCCGCACCGATCGTTCACCAAAAACCCCCAGCGCTGGTTCGACCTCGGCAACCGTCTGGCCGCCGCCAATCTCTCTTACCGCTGGCTCGTCGCCGGCGACGAAATCGTCGACCACCCGCTCAACGAGGCGGACCTGAACGCGGCGACGGCGGTGCTCGCTCCCGAACGGATGGAATTCCTGGAAGCCGACCAGCACCGGATCGACGCTCTCTCCCGCAAACGTCACCTGCTCTCCAACGTCGAGGAAGCCCTAACCAGCGTGCGGCCGGCCATCAAAGTTGACGCGGAAGGGACCGTGCGCGCCCTGCCCCGCGTGAAACCCGGCTCCGCCATCGTTCACCTCCTCAACTACGAATACGATGCCACCAGCGATGGCGTGAAGCCACTGGGGCCAGTCCGGGTTCATGTCAACCTCCGCGCCCTGGGCCTGGCGGAAGCGCGGACCTGTCGCTGGCTCGCACCGGGAGCGGATCCGACTCCGCTGGCGATGCGGGACGGAGCAGTCGCGGTCCCCTCACTCGGCCTGTGGGGGATGCTGCTGATCGAGGGGCCGGCCACCGGAGCATCGAAGCCGTAGATGCCAATGTGAGTCGCCGCCGTCCTTTGCCGAACATACTGATGAGCGCGCCGGGCCGGGCGCATCGAATTCATGCGGCCGTCGCGTGCTCTCCAACGGCGCCCTCGGAGAGGTCGCCCTACCAACTGCTCGAGGCGCAAGGTAGGGAGCGACCTCCGGGCGCGCCGGAGGAAGCCAAGTCAAAATGACAGTCTCGAAAGAAACCGACCATGAGACAGCGCCTTAGATGGATTGCCCTGCTCTGGGCGACGTTCTGGACCCCGCTGCTTGCGGCGGACCTCAACCTCGAGTCCGGCTGGACTGACCCGCCCGCTTCCGCCCGGCTCCGCGCCTACTGGTGGTGGCTCAACGGCAACGTCACCCCCGCCGCCATCACCCGCGACCTCGAGGAAATGAAAGCCCGCGGCTTCGGCGGCGCCCTCCTCTGCGACGCCGGCGGCGCCGAACAGGACGGCAACGATCGCGTCCGCCATGGCCCCACCTTCTTCACGCCGGAATGGCGTGAGCTCTACCGCCACACGTTGCACGAAGCCGCCCGCCTCGACCTCGAACTGAGCCTCAACATCCAAAGCGGCTGGAACCTCGGCGGGCCCATGGTCAGCGCCGACGATGCCGTCAAGAAACTCGTCTGGACCGAAACCCGCGCGCGCGGTCCCGGCCCCCTCTCCCTGACCTTACCCCACCCGAAACTCCGCGACGGCTACCTCCGCGACCTGTTTGTCGTCGCGTATCCTCTCAAACCCGGGTCCCCCTCCCCTCGCCCCATGCAGATGTGGGAGCAGAAAGCCATGCACAGGGCTCTGAACTTTTCCGCACCCGACACCACCCCGCTGTTGCGCGATCTCCCCGCCGAACCAGGCGAGGAACAGACAGGTCACGCCGACGTCCTCGACCTTTCGGACCGCCTGGACGCGGACGGCGTGCTGCGTTGGGAGGCACCAGAAGGCGAATGGGAGATTCTGCGGTTCGGTTGCACCATTGGCGATCACGCCCGCGTCTCCACCTCGAGCGACGGTTGGAACGGCTACGCGCTCGACCCGCTGGATGCGGATGCCTTTCGCCGATACTGGGATGCCGTGGTGGAACCACTGCTGCTCGACGCCGGCCCGCTCGCCGGCAAAACCCTGAAATACCTGCACACGGATAGCTGGGAAGTCGAAGCCGTCAACTGGACCCCCACCCTGCGCGAGGCCTTCCGCACCCGCCGCGGCTATGATCTCCTCCCCTTCCTTCCCGTGCTCGCCGGACGCATCGTCGACAGCCGCCCCGTCAGCAACCGGTTCCTGCACGACTTCCGTCGCACCCTCGGCGATCTCGCCATCGACAACCATTTCCGCCTCTTCCGCGAAGGCGCCCGACGCCACGGCATGGAAATCCACCCTGAGTCCGGCGGACCGCACGCCGTGCCTGTCGACGCCCAGCAGTGCCTCGGCTACAACGATGTGCCGATGTCCGAGTTCTGGGCCTGGTCGTGGCGCCACCGGGTCGGCGACTCAAACCGCTTCTTCCTCAAGCAACCCGCCTCCGCGGCCCACACCTACGGACACCGCTACGTCGCCGCCGAAGGGTTCACCACCATCGGTCCGCACTGGCAGGAGACAGTCTGGGACAACCTCAAGCCGGCCTTCGACAAGGCCCTGTGCGAGGGAATGAACCGGTTGGTCTGGCACGCGTTCGTCTGTTCCCCCGCCGAAGAAGGCCTGCCCGGTATCCAATACTTCGCCGGCACCCACTTCAACCCGAACACCACCTGGTGGCCCAAGTCCGGACCATTCCTCGCCTACATCAACCGCTGCCAGTGGATGCTCGAGCAAGGCCACTTCGTGGCCGACGTCCTGTTCTACTACGGCGATCACGTCCCCAACTTCGCCCAACTGAAACAGTCCGATCCCGCCCGCGTGCTGCCCGGCTACGACTACGACGTGCTCACGGCCGAGGCACTCCTCGAACGCCTCGAGTTCCGCGACGACGTGCTAACACTGCCCGACGGGATGAACTACCGCGTGTTGGTGCTGCCGGACCATCGTGCGATCGCGCTGCCGGTGCTGCGCAAGGTACGGGCCCTCGTCGAGGCCGGCGCCACCGTCGTCGGCATACCGCCCGCCGAGGCCAGCGGCCTCCAGGGATTCCCTCAAAGCGACACCGAAGTCGCCGCCCTCACCGCCGCGCTCTGGGGTGATGCCACCGACACGACTCCCGGAGAGCGTGCTTGCGGCAAAGGCCGCGTCCTCTGGGGCCGAACCGCACGCGATGTGTTGCAGAAGGACCGCGTCCGCCCCGACTTCGAGTTCGCCCCCGCGCTGCCCGATGCCGCCCTGGACTACATCCATCGTCGCGATGGCGGCACGGATATCTACTTCGTGGCGAGCCGGTCGAATCGCTGGGAGAACGCCCGTTGCACCTTCCGCGTTTCTGGGAAAGCACCCGAACTGTGGAACCCCGTCACCGCCCAGCGCCAGTTCGCCCAGGCCTACGAAATCAAAGACGGGCACACGACTCTCCCCCTCGAGTTCGCCCCCTGCGGCTCGTGGCTCGTCGTCTTCCGCGAACCGGCGGCCGACCATCCCGCCTCCGCCCAACTCAACACCACCACGCACGAGGATCTCGCCGAGTTGACCGGCGCCTGGACCGTTCGCTTCGACCCCAAGTGGGGCGGTCCACGATCCATCACCTTCGACCGTCTGCAGGATTGGACCCAACACCCCGAACCCGGTGTCCGCTTCTACTCCGGCACGGCGGTCTACGCTCGGACCTTCGATCTCCCCAACGGCCAGCGCCCCGCCGGCCGGCGCCTCTACCTCGACCTGGGTGCCGTACGCGAACTCGCCGAAGTGCGCCTCAACCGCCAATCGCTCGGCATCGTCTGGGCACCGCCATTCCAGGTCGACATCACCGACGCCGTCCAGGCGACCGGGAACGCGCTCGAGGTGGAGGTGGTGAACTTCTGGCCGAACCGCATCATCGGCGACCAGTCGTTGCCGCCCGACCAGCGGTTCACCCGCACCAACATCCGCAAGCTCACCCGCGACACCCCCCTGATGCCCTCCGGCCTGCTCGGCCCCGTCCGCCTGCGACAGACGCGGTGACATGCTGCCGCCTCGCACTGCTGACCTGGAATCCCGACCGGCGAGCCCTGCCGTTAAATCGTGCATATGCACGATTTATCCGTCGCCTCCCGCCTGACTGCGCACAGCCGATGAACCGCACCCGGCACCACCTCCGTACTTTGTTGGGCAGAGCTGGATGGCGACAGCTTGCGGGGGGTAATCGGCCGATAACCCAGTCCACAAGAACGATCCAGGGGCCCGGTAATGGAAGGCTGCTCTGTAACAGCCAGCAAACCAACCGCTCGGCGGGGCGTGTTCCTCTTGCCCCGCGGATGCGGATCTTGCCACTCTCGGCCGTCAATTGAGGTTACAGATTTCATTGTTGCGACAACGTTGCTGCATCTTGCACTCCATCAAGGTCTTGCGGCGTGCGAGCGGAGCGCCCGGTCGGTAGTAGGCCAACTCCATGTCGGCCCGGCTTACAACCATGACCTTTCCAGGGCGTGATGAGCATTCTCTGATGATCCTCCGTATCCTATTGGTAGGTAGCTTGTTGTGATCCATGACATGAGCCGGGTGATTCCTTAGGCATGGCCCCTGCTATACAGTCGATCAACCATGAGACAGGATGATCACTGATTTCTGTGAACCTGCGAAACCCATTGGAGTACTAACAGAGGAGATACTATGAGAAGTCTGAAACACCTGCTTGCTATCGCTGCGTTGGCGGCGGCAGGCACGGCATCAACGTGGGCCGTTCAATTCCAAGGGACTGCGGTCGGTTCTTGGGTGAATGTAGTTAGCACAGATGGCACCGACATCTATTCCGTGGCAAACAACGACGCCGGGGCAACCGCGACTTTCAACTGGGGTACTCCTGCTACAACGACGTTCAATAACCAGTTCACGTTTAACGGCGTTGGAAGTGATGGGCTGCCGAATTGGGAGGCGATCGCGGAGGCCCCATTCAAGCTGGGCGATTTCACGTACCGCAACGGCTCAACTTACTACTCCACCGGAATCGACGGGGTGAGCCTCAACGTCCTGTTGACGATCGTGGACCCTGCCGGGCTAGGAGCGAACAACTACCTGTTTAACTACAGCATCGTCAACACGGAGAACACCACGGGGGACCCAGTACTCGATGGCGACATCGTCAAGATACTCGGCCAACCAAGCCCCACGACGTTCATGTACGCCGGCAACGAGTATACGCTGGATATCTTAGGCTTTTCGAGCGACGGCGGCGCGACAATCCGCACCGATTTCAGCAGCCCTGAAGGGGCGACTGCAGACGCGGCACTCTACGCCAGAATCACTGAGGACATCCACGGCATTCCCGAGGTCGGTTCCACCTTGCTGCTGTTGGGCCTGGCGCTTCTGGGCACGTCGGCCTTTCGCCGGTTTTCGCAGACGCGGTAACCTCGAGACCTACAGTCTGGTGACAGATCGCAGGCCGCCTCGCGCGGCCTGCTTTGTTGTCGGAGCGGCGGTCGGCACACGTCCCCTCCGCCCACCAAGAACGCGCACCCAGGAGGGATGCCCTGCCGGACCGCCCGACGTCCCGGCGGGCAGCAGCCCCACCGGCCACGCTCGCCTCCGAACCTTCAATCGTCTCCCCCGTGCTCGTTGCTGCTGCAACCGGGGGGCGAGCACCGCCCTACGACAGGGGACGAACGAACCCCCAGCGCCACTTCTCCGAGGATCCGGGCGCTCTTTTCCCCCTTCCCTGCCAGCGACTTCCGCGCTAGGTAAAAGGGCATGCACCTG
>CAYSPU010000295.1:0-6726 GCA_964432995.1 uncultured Verrucomicrobiota bacterium | reverse complement strand
TCGGAAATCCGAGGGTTAACGGTCGGATTTCGCCCTCTGTGGGATGCCAGTGATTGCCTTTCGCGAGATTGCCGAACGGATCGAGGCGGGGTTTGCGTCAGGCACGTTGAAGAAGGACGAGCTATCATGGGATGTTACTGAGTTCCTCGAGGTACCGGAGATCGCCCAAGAATACCCGATCATGTTCCTTCGTGACCTATCACTCGAGGCCGGGTTCGATTGGCGCGCCCCGATTGTCTGGTTCGAAAAGGAGAGAAAGGCAGCCCAACCAGGCGCTACAGACAACCCCGGTAACGCGCAGTGAGATCTGAGAAGACTATCGTGTTCGGACGTCCCAAGCGGGGTGTCTGAGCTTCATCGCTGGGCACACGATGCAGATTGGCCAGGAGGAGTTTCTCCGTGTCCGCCATCCGACTGAGGAGGAGGCTTTTCTTGAGAGCGAGGGAGAGTTGCTTGTCGCCGAGATCATTGGTCCAGATGAGATCAACCGTCAATATCAGCGAACGAAAAACGGCTAGCTTAACTGGCGCGGTTCAGGGGCACTTTCCGCGCCGGGCACTGAAGCACGTGCTGGAGTGGTTTGAGCTGCATCAAGCGGAGTTACGCGCGGACTGGGAGTTGGCGAGGGAGCGGCAGCCGCTCAGGAAGATTGCCCCATTGGAGTGAGACTGTGATTCCGAGAGTGGTGAGTGCCCGGTATATTCGCGATTACGTTGTGCAGGTTCGCTTTCAGGATGGGACAGAAGGGGAAGTGGATCTGGGGGCAGAGCTTTACGGAGAGGTGTTCGCACCTCTGAGGGCGATGGAGCTATTCCGCGAGTTGCGGGTCGATCCTGAGCTCCACACACTGGCTTGGCCAAATGGGGCAGACTTCGCACCGGGGTATTTGTACGACAAGCTGCGAGTTCCGGCATAACCATCCGTCTCCAGGCAAGGCCGGGAGAGCGCCAGGGTTGGCAGCAGAACACCACCGGCCCGGCCTGCCTGATACGGAGCGTTGGGCGCAGAGTGTGCTCCGTTGACGCCCCTGGGTTTCGAGACGCATCCTTCCATGATGAAAGACGGCCGGCGTGGTGAGATCAGCGGGCCGAGGGCGGGAGCGCCGGGAGTTGTTCGAGCCGGATGCCAAACCGCTTGGCCAAGGTGCGCGCCGCGGTCCAAGTGGCCTCGTGGCGCCGGCGGTAGATCACGCGCGGGATCCGCCAGGCGGCGAGGGCCCGCAGGCAATCGGGGCAGGGACTGACGGTAACGGCCATGAAGAGGCCTTCACCGGGCCGGACATACCGCAGGGCGTTGACTTCGGCATGCAACACATACGGCCGGCGCTCCTCGCGATCGCTCCAATCGATTTCCACGCCGGGGGGCGCGCCGTTGTAGCCGAGGCTCGCCACGCTGTGGTCCGCCCGCAACACGCAGGCTCCGACCTTCTCCCAAGGGTCCTGACTGCGCGCGGCGGCGACTTCGGCCAGTTCGAGGGCGTATTCCTCCCAGGTGGGGCGCCGGTCGCCTGTGGCGGTTCGAGGTGTGGGGAGCGGCATACGCTGCCGAGCGTGCGCCGCCGTGGCGGCGGCGGCAACGCAAAAGGGGGCACGCGAAAGGAGGCGCGCGCGCATTTGAAGTCGAGGGCCCTTTCCGTGTAGCATGAGCCTTCATGAACGGTGCATACGTCCACGGCTATGATCCGCGGGAGAACACACGGCTTCAGGACCAGGCGCGCACCCTGGTCGACCTGCTCCACGGGGACACGGTGTATTCGGCGGGCAGCCGCGTGCTCGAAGCGGGGTGCGGCACCGGCGCTCAGACCGTGACCCTGGCCCGCAACAGTCCGGCCGCGCAGATCACGTCGGTCGACATCTCCGCGTCGTCACTGGCCGTAGCCCGGCGGAAAGCGGAGGCGGCGGGGGTCACGAACGTCGAGTTCCGGGAGGCGGATATCTTCGCGTTGCCCTTCGAGGAAGGGTCGTTCGACCACGTGTTCGTCTGTTTTGTTCTGGAGCACGTGGCGCGACCGGTTGAGGCGTTGCGGGTGTTGCAGGCGGTGTTGCGGCCCGGGGGCACGATCACCGTCATCGAGGGCGACCACGGCTCGGCGTATTTCCATCCGGACAGCGAGGCGGCGCATCGCGCCATCGAGTGTCAGGTCCGGCTGCAGCGAGCGGCGGGAGGGAATGCGATGATCGGGCGCGAGCTGTTTCCGCTGTTGACCCGGTCGGGTTTCAGTTCGGTCCGGGTTTCGCCAAGGATGGTGTATGTGGATTCGAGCCGGCCGGAGTTCGTCGACGGGTTCACCAAGAAGACGTTCACGGCGATGATCGAGGGAGTACGTGCCTCGGCGATCGCCGCCGGGTTGATCGCGCCCGAGGCCTTCGATCGCGGCGTCCGCGATCTGTATCGGACGGCCGAGGAAGATGGGGTCTTCTGCTACACGTTCTTCAAGGGGGTGGGCGTGCGGCGTTGAGGGGACTTCACGGGGCACTTCCACGCCGGAGGAACGGGCATGCACCTGGCCCATGTGGCCCAAAGAGGTGGGACTCCCGGCCCGGGCGTCCGCAAGGCACCCGCCTGGGGCGGGCAACTGTCTGGACGCGCGAAGCCGCGCGTCCCTACCTTTGTCCCGAAGTGACGTTGCCGGATGAGGAAGATCATGGGAAACTCTGACGTCCAACGGCTTGATGCGCAGTGGGCGCATGAACCGGTGGAAGGTAGGGCGCGACTCCGAGTAAGACTCGCGAGCAGGCTCCGAGTAGGACTCGCGAGCAGGCTCCGAGTAGGACTCGCGAGCAGGCTCCGAGCAGGACTCGCGAGCAGGTCTCCGCATCGCGCCGGAAACAAGTGGTTCGTGCGCATACTCCCCCGGCGCCCTCGGAGAGGTCGCCCTACCTGACGGTTCATGGAAAGTACACGGAAGGAGAATGGGAGGGCATGATGAGCCGACCGTTTGCCGTGGTGTTGGGGATCTGTTTCCTCGCGGCGGGGGTGGCGAGTGGGCTTTTCGCCTTTGGAAAGGGCGGCGGCTACAACGCGGTGGTGGCGCCGCTGTTTTGTGTCGCGGGGATTGCCTGCTTCTTTCATCGAGGCGGGGCAGGGCGATAGCCCAGGCCGCCAAGGCGCGCGGCTGATTGACAGAGCCGGGAGGGTCGGACGGTCTTGTGCTGCGGGTCAGAAGATCCGCGGTCCGGAAGGGTTGGGCGGTCTTGTGCTGCGGGTCAGAAGACCCGCGGTCCGGAAGGGGTGGGCAGCCGTAGGCAGCAGGACGCGTCTCATGCTCGGCGCCCTTGGAGAGGCCGGACCTCCAGAGTTTGGACGCGCGTTGGGACCATGAACCTGCGGGAGGTAGGGCGCGCTCTCCGCAGCGCGCCGGAAACAAGTGGTTCGGAGACTGTGGTTTGCGGCGCCCTCGGAGAGGCCGCCCTGCCGGATGAGCCAGGCGCGTCCTGCAGGCTACTGGTTGGCGAGGACGAAGATGGTGACTGCGACGGCTGCGGCGGCGAGCACGGCGAGGAGGATCTTGACCCAACTGAGGGGGTATCGGCCGCCGATCGCTCCGGTGACGCCGTTGACGAGCACCTGGTAGGACTTCCGGCCGTAGTTGAAGGTCAACAGCCAGAGGGGGACGAGGATGTGCTTGAAGGTCTGGCCCGAGTAGTTGGCATGGACGCGCAGGTTCCGATGGGTGTCGCCCGGGACTTGGCCGGCGCACATGGCGCGGACCTTCTGGTCCATGGTCTGGCGGGCGCGCTGCGCGGCTGCCACGAGGTCGATCTGGTATTGTTCGACCACCCACCCGGAAAGATACCCGGGGTCGTAACGGAGGAGTTCCTTGGTGGGGAACGGCTCGATCTTGCGGAGCAAGGAAGGGTCGGCGCCTTTGGAGGCGGGGACGAGTTCGTCGTCGAAGAAGTGATCGAGGTGGCCGGAGGCGGGGACCCAGCGGACTTTGCGGACCTGGCGGGTGGCGAGTTTGCCCTGGCTGTCGCGGTAGGTCTGCGTTTCGTAGTAGTAGTATCCGGCGTCGGCGGTCCAGTCGGCGGCTACCTGGGCGTCGAAGGTCCAATACGGGATGTAGGCGCCGTGGACGGTATCGGTCAGGGCGCGGTCTTTGAGGCGGTTGGGGGCGAACCAGCGGGTGCGGTACCAGGTGCGGACGTTTTCGCGCACGGTGGTTTCCTTGACGCGGAAGGGGAGGAGGCTCTCCGGTTTGACGGGGCGGGTGGATTCGGTGACGGGGATGAGAGCGGGGGAACCGCAGAAGTCGCAGCGTTGACCGACGCGCGACGGTTCGAATACGGAGATGGCGTTGCAGCTTTGGCAGCGGACGGAGGTGCGTTCGGTTTGCCAGCCGCGCTGGTCGGCGGAGAGGTTGCGGAGGGCGGTGGCGAGGTCGTTCTCGCGGACGCTGCTGCCGTCTTCGGCGAGTTCGGCAGGGGAGACGGTGCCGCAATAGGGGCAGACCAGGGCCTTCTGGGCGGGGTTCCAGCGGGCCTCGGCGCCGCAGGCGGCGCAGGCGTATTTGCGGAGAGCGCCGACCTCGGAGGGGGTATCGCCGATCTTGGGTGGTACGGAGGCCATGGAGTGTCAGCCCGGAGGCGGCGTCATCAACTCAGGGGCCGGTGATTGCCGGGCTAGTGTTTTAGGAACTCGTCGAGCGCGGCCCGGGTGACGCGCCAGGCGGCGCCGATGCGTTTGCCCTTGAGATCGCCTTTCTCGAGGCTGGCCAGGACGTCGGGTTCGCCGACGCCCAGGGCGCGGGCGACGTCGGCGGGGGTCAGGATGTCCGGGAGCGCGGGCGCGGTGCCGGCGGATGGCGGGGGAGCGGCGGGGGCGGCGGGCGCGGTCGGTGCGGCCGTGGCCGCCTGTGCGGCCATCATCTGCTGGGCGAGCTGTTGGCCCATGGCGAGGCCCATTCCCATCTGGGCGGTGGCGGTGGCGGGGTTCCCGCCTTCGCCCTGGGTCATTCCCTGGGCGAGCTGGAACTTGACGTAGTCGTTGAGGTTGCCGATGGCGCCCATGCTGGACCGTTTGTCGATGGCTTGCTCGACTTCGGGCGGGACGGAGGCGTTTTCGAGGATGAAGCTGGTGATCTCGATGCCGTATTTGGTGGTGACCTGGGGGTTGATGGCGGGGAGGAGGGCTTCGCCCAGTTCGCCGTAGCGGGTGGCCAGATCCAGGACCGGGACGTTGGCGCTGGCGAGGGCGTCGGTGAAGACGCTGACGATGCGCGACCGCATGGTGTCGTGGAACTCGTCGAGCCGGAAATGGTGGTCGGTTCCGGCCACTTCTTTGAGGAAGGTCCGCGGATCGACGATCTTGAAGTCGAAGGTGCCGAAGGCGCGGACGCGGACGATGCCGAAGTCGGCGTCGCGCATCATGATGGGGTTCGATGTGCCCCATTTGTTGCCGGTGAACAGGCGGGTGGTGCAGTAGTAGACGTCGGCTTTGAAGGGCGACTCGAAGCCGTATTTCCAGCCCTTGAGCCGGCAGAGGATCGGGAGGTTGTCCGTGATCAGCGTGTGTTTGCCGGGGCCAAACTGGTCGCCGAACTGGCCCAGGTACATGAACTGGACCACCTGCGACTCGCGCACGATCAGTTGGGCGCCCCGTTTGATCTCGCGATCTTCGTCCGGCCAGCGGATGGAGAGGGTGTCGCGCGAGTCGTCATCCCATTGAATGATCTCCCACGCCTGGGACTTGAGGAAGTTCAGGATGCTCATTATCAGTTCGTTCCTTCGTTGTCGTTCCTGTTGGCTCGGCCGCAGGCCGTTTCCGGCCGGCGGCCTTCATGCATTACGCGCGCGCGGGCGCGGTTCCCACTACAATTCCATGACAGATTTCGATCAGAGCCGCTCGAGGGTGATCTCGCGGAAGCGGATCTCCGCCTTCGCGCCGCCGTGAATCTGCAGCCCGATGAGACCGTGCTGCGGGATGCTCTCATCTGGCTCGGTGTAATCGATCATCGGCACGTCGTTGATCCAGGTCCGGATTCGGCGTCCTTCGCAGCGGATGCGGTAGGTGTTCCAGTCGCCTTTCTTCAGGGCTTTCGCTACGGCCGCCGGATCGGGCTTCACGAGCGGCTTGTTCCGGCGGGACTCGTCGTAGAGGGCACCCCACCAGTCGTCGCCCAGGTCGGCCTGGTAGCCGCACATTTCGTTCGCCGGCTGGGAGAGCCGTTCGCTGCGGATCTGGACGCCGCCATTGATGAAGCCTTCGGTGCCCACCAGGCGGAACTCGAGGCACAAGACGAAGTTCGTGTAGCGGCCGGTGGTGGTGAGGAACTCATTTTGCGGGACGGTGGCCTGGAGGGAACCGCCGACGATCGCGCCCTGCTCGATGCGCCACGTATTCGTGGTGTCTCCCTGCCAGCCGCCGAAGGTCTTGCCGTCGAAGAGAGAGACGGGACCGGCCGGCGCCGCCGCACACACGCCGATCGTCACAAGCAGACCGAGGACAAGGAGAAGGGATCGGTTCGAGGGAAGGACGGATACAGCATCTCGCGGCGCCCTCGGAGAGGCCGCCCCACCTTTCCAGCGAAGTGGTGTCCCAGAATGGGTAGGGGGATTCATGAGCAACTGCTTGTTCTGCGCGCTTGTAGCGCCCCCGGGCCCGAGTGTCGAGCGCGGAGCACACGGACGCGAACAAACGGGGGTGCCCCCGGACCGCCCGACGTCCCGGCTGGCAGCAGCCTCACACGCCGGACGCGCCTCCGAACCTCCGACCGCCTTCCGTCCG
>CAYSPU010000294.1:1467-6728 GCA_964432995.1 uncultured Verrucomicrobiota bacterium | reverse complement strand
CACCGCACCTATGTTGTCGTTCATCACAGCGCCCACCGCGGACCCTGCGCACTCTTCCTATATGGCGATGTTGTTAGCCCATACGCCCTCCGCCGCCCAGATCGATCCACCGGCGTAGAGATCGGTCCCACTCACTGCCAAAGCGTAGGTGCTGAAATCCATCCCCGTACCCAAGGCCGACCATGCACCACCATCCCATTTGGCGATGTTCTTGGCCGTGACCCCGCCCGCTGTCCCGAATCCTCCTGCGGCATAGAGAACGGTACCGCTCACCGCCAGCGCGTTGACGGTGGGAGGATATGCGCCGCCCATCCCCGAGCTCAGGGCGGACCAAGTGCTGCCGTCCCATTTGGCGATACCGTTGGCCGTCACCCCGCCTGCCGTGGCAAATTCACCTCCGGCGTAGATATCGGCGCCAACTGCCACCAGCGCCTTAACGGTGCCGAGCGTGTTCATCCCCGAGCCCAGGGCCGACCAGGCGCTGCCGTTCCATCTGGCGATGTTGGTGGCCGACACCCCGCCCGCCGTCCAGAACTCCCCGCCCACGTAGAGATTTGCCCCGCTGACCGCCAGCGCAGAGACGCCGCCGTCCACGCCCGAGCCCAAGGCCGACCAGTTACTGCCGTCCCATCTGGCGATGGAGTTGGCCGTCACGCCGCCCGCCGTGGTGAACCGCCCCCCGGCGTAGAGATTGGCCCCGCTCACCGCGAGCGCGGAGACGGGTCGGTTCATCCCCGAGCCCAAGGCCGACCAATTGCTGCCGTCCCATTTCGCGATATAGTTGGCCACCACGGTGCCAATGACGTAGAAGCTGCCGCCCACATACACATTGCCACTGCCGTCGGCCGCGACGGCATACACGGGGTAATTCGCCCCCGGCATGCCGGGATTCAGGCTGACCCAATCGTCGTCGCTGAAGGTAGGGTCAATGCGCACGGGGTAAGTGGCGCTGGCGTCGGCTACTCGCACCGCCAGCCGGTCGACCGAGAGCACTTCCAAGCAGGCCGTCAGTTCCCGGCCCGTGGCATCCTCCACCCGCAGGCGGCTGTACGCCAGCACGCGCCCTGAGCCATCCAGCGTGAGCCTCGCACCGCAAGCCGCGGCGTCCGCCCGCGCACCCGTCAGCGCCAGTTCCACCCACAGCTCACCCGTGCCATCCGGTCGCTCTGTGACGACGAAATCCTGCCGCACGCCGTCCACATTCACCGCGTATTCCTCGTCCAAACCAGGTCGTCTGAACCGGACCCGCTTGTCCGCCGTCTCCACCACCCCGGTATTCGCCAAGGGCCTGCGGTTGGGGGCGCAGAGCAGACCGCAATGCGCGGAGGACTCCACGCCTGCTGCGGCTGGCGCTTCGTACCCAGCCGCGCTCCGGTCAGGTGGCTCCCATGCCACCACAGCCGCGCCCCCCGTAGAGCCCGTAGGAGACGCCCCGACCTCAGTCCTGCCCTGACGGCCCAGTCCCTCGGCAATGAGGCGGAGCCTGCCGCCGCCCAACTCGGTGGATTCGAGCCAGAGGCCCTCGGCCGTGGCGTAGCCTACCAGTCTCTGACTGGTGCAGTGCAGACGCGAACTCCCAGCCGTGGCTGTCACCGCCAACGCGTCGCCGGTGGAATCCGCAGCGACTTTGGACCCGATGTCGGGAAACAGGATGCCGGTGCGGTGGCTTTCCGCAGGGGTGCAGACGGCGAGGACCCAGGTCAGCGCGAGACAGAAAAGCTGAAAGCCAGAGTGCACCTGAATCTTCATGGGATTCGCATTCGGTTCCTCATAACCAATTGGCTTGGCTTTGCCAATCGCGGAGTGCCAACGATACGCGCCGTCTCTGGGCCGAACACGAAGCCGCGGCAGCGGGAAGAAGTGTAAGCGTTGTTGCTTCGCCACGGACGAACGTTCGGCCGCAACGAAACCCTGGCTGGCCTGAGACCGGCGCCTCCCGATCCCGCGGGGCGGATGTCGCCGGGCGCTCCTGCCTCGATCGGCGGTGGTTGGTGGACTCGGGGTCCTCTGGACAGGGCGTCCCTAAGGGGACGATGCGCGCCCCGTCAGAGGCGCAGTGTTCGCCGAACCGGCCGGGCGCGAACGCCGGCTTGGTTTTCTGTTTTCGCGCTTGGGGTGCGCTGCTACTTTGAGCGCATTGAAACGTCCGCCTCATTCCAAACCGCCAGGGGGACCAAAGGCAGCATCTGCCAGAGGCGGTGGGCAACGTCGAGGTGCGCCCCGAGATCGCGTGGGTTCGGGAACCGCCGGACCGTCGTTCACCACCTCCCGCAAGTGGTTGTTCCGCGTGTCGGCGATGGTGGTGCTACCGCTCGTGGTGCTTGGTCTGGCGGAGGGCGGATTGCGGCTGGCCGGCTACGGTTACTCGACCAAGTTCTTCAAGAGGATCCAGATCCAGGGCCGGGACGTGTTCGTGGAGAACGACAAGTTCGGCCTGCGGTTCTTTACGCCGGAACTGGCGCGGAGTCCGGCCCCGGTGGTGATGGACGCGACGAAGGCTCCCGGGACCTATCGCATTTTCCTGCTGGGCGAGTCGGCGGCCCTGGGGGACCCGCGCCCGGCCTACGGGATGGGCCGTTATCTCCAGGCGCTCCTCGAGGAGCGCCATCCCGAGACGCAGTTCGAGGTGATTTGCGTGGCAATGACCGCCATCAACTCGCACGCGATTCTGCCCATCGCCCGCGAATGCGCCCGGCATCAGGGCGACCTCTGGGTGATCTACATGGGGAACAACGAGATGGTGGGGCCTTTCGGCGCCGCAACGGTGTTCGGTCGGCAGGTTCCCAGCCTGATCTCGATTCGCCTGACGCTGGCCCTGAAGAGCACGCGCTTGGGACAGGCGCTCGCATCCTGGGTGGGGAAATGGAGAAGGACCTCTTCCGGTCTATGGAGTGGCATGAGCATGTTTGCCGAACAACAGGTGGCGACGGGCGATCCGCGCCGGCAGGTGGCGTATCGGCATTTTGCGAGGAACCTCGACGATATCTTGCGCGTGGCCGGGAAGGCCGGCGGCCCCATCGTGCTTAGCACCGTTGCCAGCAACTTGCGCGATTGCGCCCCGTTCGCCTCGGTCCAGGCGCCGACCTTGACGCCGGCCTCGAAGGCGGAGGTCAACGCCCTCTGCCAGTCCGCCGCGGCGAACGAAGCCGCCGGGCGTTTCGAGACGGCCCTGGCCGAGTACCGCCGCGCCCAGGCACTGGACGCCGCGTTTGCCGAAATCGACTTCCGCATTGGCCAATGTCTCCTCCGCCAAACAAACACCGCGGAAGCGAGGAAAGCGCTCGCGCAAGCACGCGATGCCGACGCGCTCCCCTTTCGGGCGGACTCGACCATCAACCGGTTGATCCGCGAGGGAGCTGCGCGGCACCAGGATCGGAATCTGCACATGGTCGACGCCGACGAAATCCTCCAGCGCGAGGCGGCGGATCGCGTGCCGGGGGCGGAGTTCTTCTTCGAGCACGTTCACTTCAGTTTCACCGGCAACTACCGGATGGCGCGGGCGCTGGCCGAGGCGATCGAGCCGCATCTTCCTTTCACCGTTGCCGGAGGCCGAACCGGCGCGTGGGCTTCGCAGGAAACATGCGAGCGCCGGTTGGGGCTGACGGACTGGAACCGCCTCGGCGTGCTCGAGGATGTCCTGCGCCGGTTGCAGGCAGCCCCGTTCACCGTGCAGGCCAATCACCAGGCCCAGTTGGAACTGTGGCGGACGGAAGGAAAGGCGCTGCGGGCCCGGCTGACGGCCGAGCGTGCCGCGGAGGCCCGGACGCTCTACCGCGATGCCCTGCTGCGGGCGCCGCGCGACCACCGGTTGTGCGAAGGCTACGCGGAATTCCTCGAAGCCACGGGCAGCTTCGAGGAAGCGGCCGTTCAGTGGCAGGCCATCTGCCGCCTCTTGCCCCATCACTTTGCGGCGTACGTCCACGCCGGTCGCCTGTTGGGGCGGCAGCAGCAATGGAGCGTCGCGGAAGAACACCTACGCACCGCGCTCACCCTGGAACCGCGGTCGGGCGAAGGGCACCTGGAGCTGGGCCGGGTGTTGGCGGGTCAGGGCAAGTTGGATGCGGCGATTTCGGAATACCACGAGGCCATCCGGTGGCAGCCCGGCAACGCCGCGATCTACCTTCACCTGGCCAACGCACTCGCCCAGCAAGAGAAGCGCGATGCTGCCATGGAAGCGCTGACCACGGCGGTCCAGTTGCGGCCATCCTTCTGGGAAGCCAGATACCTGCTCGGGGTCGAGCTGGCGATGAACAACCGAATTCCGGAGGCGCAAAAGGAGTTCGAGGGGGTGCTCCGCTGGCGACCCGACCACGTCCTGGCGCATCTCAACTTGGGTGTGGCTCTCGTCAAGCAGGGCCGAGTCGCCGACGCCCAGGCGCATTTCCAGGAAGCGCTTCGGTTGGACCCGCAGAACGCGCGGGCGCGCGAGCACCTGGCCGCCATCGAGGAGTTGATCCGCGCCCGGGAACCCGCTCAATACCGGTAATGCTCCGGCTTGTAGGGGCCTTCGACCGGCACCCCGAGATACTGCGCCTGACGCCTGGTCAACCGGGTCAGCTTCACCCCAATCCGCTCCAGGTGAAGTCGGGCCACTTCCTCATCGAGCTTCTTCGGAAGGCGATAGACGCCCACCGCATAGCTCTCCCGATTTCCCCAAAGATCCAGTTGCGCCAGCACCTGGTTGGCGAATGAATTCGACATCACGAAGCTCGGATGCCCCTCGGCGCAGCCCAGGTTCACCAGACGTCCCTCCGCCAGGACGTAGATCTCCCGGCCGTCGGCGAAGACATACTTGTCCACCTGCGGCTTGATGTTGATGCGCCGCACGCCCTTGGCGGCGTTGAGGCGGTCCATCTCAATCTCGTTGTCGAAGTGCCCGATGTTACAGACGATGGCCTGGTTCTTCATCCGGCGCATGTGCTCGAAGGTGAGGACATTGCAGCAACCTGTGGCGGTGACGTAGATATCCCCTTCCTGCAGCGTGTCCTCGATCGTGGTCACTTCGAAGCCTTCCATCGCCGCCTGCAGGGCGTTGATCGGGTCGATCTCCGTGACGATCACGCGCGCGCCGAAGCCGCGGAGCGAGTGGGCGCTGCCCTTGCCGACATCGCCGTAGCCGCAGACCACCGCGGTCTTGCCGGCCACCATCACGCCGGTCGCGCGTTTGATGCCGTCGGCCAGCGACTCGCGGCAGCCGTAGAGGTTGTCGAATTTCGATTTGGTGACGGAATCGTTGACGTTGATGGCGGGGACGAGCAGCT
>CAYSPU010000294.1:0-1457 GCA_964432995.1 uncultured Verrucomicrobiota bacterium | reverse complement strand
AACCAGCCGGGGCGCTCCTGGGCGCAGCGCCGCAGCAGGTTCTTGATGACCTGCTCCTCATGACTCTCTGACCGGGTGCGCACCCAATCGCTCCCCTGTTCCATCTCGTAACCCTTGTGGAGAAGCAGCGTTGCGTCGCCGCCGTCGTCCACAACGAGATGGGGTCCCACACCGCCGGGATGGGTGAGCGCCTGCAGGGTGAAGTTCCAGTACTCCTCCAGGCTCTCGCCCTTGTAGGCAAACACGCTCACGCCCGCTTGGGCGATCGCCGCCGCCGCCGGATCCTGGGTCGAGAAGATGTTGCAGCTCGCCCACCGCACCGAAGCGCCCAGAGCCGCCAGGGTCTCGATGAGCACGGCGGTCTCAACCGTCATGTGCAGCGAACCGGTAACCCGCGCCCCGCGCAGCGGTTTCCGCGCCGCGTGCCGGGCGCGCAGCGCCATCAGACCGGGCATCTCGTGTTCAGCGACTTCCATCTCCTTGCGGCCGAGCTCGGCCAGGGAGAGGTCCTTGACGAAGAAGTCCTTGCGGCCGCCGCGGCGGCGGCCCTGCACGGAACGGGAGGATCTTGGCATGGATGCGATTGGGGATTGGAGGTTTGGCGTCTGGGATCCTACAGCCCGAGCGCACGGCGCAGGTCCTTCACCTTGTCGGTGCGCTCCCAGGTGATGTGCTTCGGATCGTCCACTTTGCCGAAATGCCCGTAGTTCGTGGTCCGGGCGTAAATCGGCCGGAGGAGGTTGAGTTGGCGGATGATGTCCGCGGGCTTGAAGCTGAATACGGCGCAGACGGCCTTCTCGATCATCACATCGGTGATGCCGTCGATCGCCGTGCCAAACGTGTTCACGCAGACACTCACGGGGTCGGGATAGCCAATCGCGTAGGCGAACTGGATCTCGGCACTGCTGGCAATGCCCGCGGCCACGATGTTCTTGGCCACGTAGCGGCCCATGTAGGCGGCGCTGCGGTCCACCTTGGAAGGGTCTTTGCCGGAGAACGCGCCGCCGCCGTGGCGGCCCATGCCGCCGTAGCTGTCCACGATGATCTTGCGCCCCGTCAGCCCGGTGTCGCCCTGCGGCCCGCCCACCACGAAACGGCCGGTCGGATTGACCAGGAACTTGGTCCGCCGGTCCAACAAACGGGAGGGCAGCGTCTTTCGAATGACCTCCTCAATGATGAACTCCCGAAGCGTGGAATGGCGCACGCTGGCGGCGTGCTGGGTCGAAACCACCACGTTCGCGATCCGCTTCGGTTGATCGTTGACGTATTCGACGGAAACCTGGGACTTGGCGTCGGGGCGCAGCCAGGAGACCTTGCCGCTCTTGCGCACGCGGGTCAGGGCCTTGCCCAACTGATGGGCGTACATGATCGGCGCGGGCATGAGTTCCGGGGTTTCGTTCGTGGCGTAGCCAAACATCAGCCCCTGGTCGCCGGCACCCTGCTCCGCCTTCTCCTTG
>CAYSPU010000293.1:0-6820 GCA_964432995.1 uncultured Verrucomicrobiota bacterium | reverse complement strand
CCGGCGCCAATGGCAATCAGATCATTCACGGCCTGGACGGCAGTTGCGTCGGCCCCTTCCTGGAGCATTTGGAGTGCCGCCTTTTCGCCCTCCTCGATCGTCGATCCCGCGGTGAAGATCAGGCGGTCGTCCACGGTCATTCCGTGTTCTCGCAGGGCGCGCTGGTAGCCTTCATAGCGCTCCTGGGCCCAGAGGGAAGTGGGGGGCCCCCCCAGGAAGGCGATGCGCCGATGTCCCAGACTCAGCAGGTGCCGCGTGACGTCGCCGGAGGCCTGCACCTCGTCGGTCTGCACGCTGACGAACTGCCGGGAGAACGCGGCGGAAGGTCCGAGAATCACCGTGGGGATCTGGCGGCTGGCGAGTTCCTCGTAAACCGGCGCGCGCGTGCCCAGGCGGGACACCGGGAAGACGAGCAGGCCCTCGACCCGCCGGGCGATCAGTTGCCGAATGACCTGTTCCTCGCGGTCCACCTCGTTCAGCGTGTGGCTGAGCAGGAGATCGTAGCCCATGCCGCGAACCTGGTCTTCGACCGCGAGGATGAGGCGCGCGAAGATCGGGTTGGTGACGGCGGGAATGACCAGCCCGACGAGCCGCGTGGACCGGGTGCGCAACCCCTGGGCGAGGGAGTTGGGGACATACCCCATTTCCCGGGCCAGAGCTTGGATGCGCAACTTGGTGCCGGCAGCGATGTCCGAGGCGTTCCGCAACGCCTTGGAGACGGTCATGACCGACACGCCGGCCCGCTGCGCAATGTCCTTGAGACGCACCATGGTGGAAGCTGGAGGGGAGTATGCGGGTTTGGTGGAAAAAGGACAGTCTCAAACGGTGGATCCGCGCCAGCGCAGTTTGCGGCGCAGGGTCTCGAAGAACGACGTGCCGGCCAGGCGCACCAGCGACACCGTGTGGCGACTGCGGCGAATGCGGACGATGTCCCCACTGGCCAGATGGGTCTGCACCTGGCCGTCGGCCGAGAGCAGGATCCCGACGCGGGAAGGCAGGACGCGGATTTGGACGGTGGAGCGGAGGTTGAGGATGACCGGCCGGTTCGACAGGGTGTGCGGGCAGATGGGGGTGAGGACGAACACCTCGGCGTCCGTCGCCACGACGGCGCCTCCGGCGGCCAGCGAATAGGCCGTCGAGCCGGTGGGTGAGCTGACGATGAGGCCGTCGCACCGGTAGCGGGTCAAGGGGTCGCCATCGACCTCCACCTGGAGTTCGATGAGGCGGGTGGCGCTGCTGCGGCTGATGACGAAGTCGTTCAGGGCGAGCTGGGGGCCGGTCTCCGGTCCGCGGGTCGGGGTGCGGTGGGCTTCGATGAGCGGCCGTGGCTCGACCGTGAACCTCCCGGTCCAGAGGGCCGTCAGCACCTGGGGAAGATGGCTCGCCGATGCCACGGTCAGGAAGCCAAGGTTGCCCACGTTGATGCCCAGGATGGGCGTGCGGGCACCCGCCGCCTCCCGGGCGACGCGCAGGATGGTGCCGTCGCCGCCAAACACGAGCAGCAGATCGGCCTGCGCCGCCAGCGAGCGCAGATTGGGCGCAGCCGATTCGCTCAGGCGCGCCAACCGCGCCGCGTCGGGATCGAGCACGACCTGACGATCCGCCCGTCGAATCAAGCGAACGGCTTCGCGGATCGCGTGGCCGCACGCGGTCTTTTCGGGATTGGCGAGGATGCCGACGCGGCGGATGTGGTCAGGCGATGTTTTCAAGCAGCACCAGGAACTCTTTGTTGCCCGCGGGTCCGCGCAGGGGCGACTCGGTGACGGCGCGCCAACGCAGGGAGCCCGATTGCTCCACGAACTCTTCCAGCTCACGAAGGACGCGTTCGTGCACCCGGGGGTCGGTGATGACCCCCTGCCCCCGGTCCGCCTCCGCTTTGCCGGCCTCGAACTGCGGTTTGATCAGGGCGATGATTCTACCGGCCGGGGCGAGCAATGCAACCGCGGAGGGCAGCACCAACCGCAGCGAAATGAAGGAACAGTCCACCACGACCAACCCCGCCGGCAGGATCCCGGGAGGAATGTGCTCGGGGCGGAGGTGACGGGCATTGGTCCCCTCGAGAACCACCACCCGCGGGTCGACGCGGAGCCTCCACGCCAGTTGCCCGCGGCCGACGTCCACCGCGCAGACCCGGGTCGCACCGTGCTGCAACAGACAATCGGTAAATCCCCCGGTCGAGGCCCCCAGGTCGACGGCGGTCAGCCCGTCGACCGTGATGTGGAAGTGCTGCAGGGCGTGCTCGAGTTTCCACCCGCCGCGGCTGACGAATCGGTCGGCGGCGGCGACGTCGATCCCGTCCTGCGGGGAGACGAGCCGACCGGGTTTGTCGGCGATCTGGCCATTGAGGCGGACCTTACCGGCGCGGATCCAGCGTTGGGCCTGGGCGCGGCTGGGGCAGAGGCCGCGTTCGGTGAGGGCTTGGTCGAGGCGGGATTTCGCGGGTGCCTTCACGCGGCGGGTGGGCCGGGAGTCGGGCGACCGGTGGTCGCGGGAGGTTCCCGGACTAGCCCCCGCTTTGGGCGATCTGGAGCTGCGTGTCGCGGTAGACGTGGAGGAAGAGGTCGTTGTCGGCGACCACCCGTTGGACGATGGGGCCGAGGACGCTCGGGCCGAGCATGGCGAGTTCGTCGCGGTTGATGACGGCGTGGACGCTTTGCTGGTAGGCCTGGAGGGTGTTCAGCGTGCTGTAGGAATTCCCAAGGAGAATGATCACGCAATGGCGCCGGTTGGACATCGCGAGTTGCTGCAGGTAGCGCAGCGTGAGGTTCTCCTCCGGGGTGTTGGAGCTGAAGCACTCCTCGAGGAGAACCACCTGGTACTGGATGCGGCCGAACCGGACGATGAAATCGTCGTGGTTGCTCGCGGCGTGCACTTTGTACCCGATTTCGGACAGGACCGTTCGGGCGGAGTCCAGCCATTCGGGGGTGCTGAGGGCCAGGAGGGCCGGCTTGTCGTTCAACCCGATGAATTCGACTTCGTTGATCATGGGCTATTTGAGTTTCAGGGTGGCGGGAACGGGCGGCGGACCGGCCTTCTTGGCTTCTTCGGCGATCTTCATCCGCAAACTGAGGGCGTCCTCGCCGCTTTCGCCGCGCTGTTTCTTGACGTTGTCGATGCCGCGGGAAACGATGCTCTTCTTCGTGCAGTAGGCCAGGGCGGTTTCCTCCGAGATCAAACCCTGCTCGTAGGCGTCCATGCAGGAGTGGTCGAATGTGCACCACCCAAACGGGCGGCTGGCCTCGATGATCTCGTAGAAGGTCTTTCCCTCGCTTTCGCCGATGGTGACGCTCTCCTTCGTGCGCAGGTTGGAGCCCATGATCTCCAGGAGCGCGGTGCGCCCGCCGCCGACCTTGGGGACAAGACGCTGGCTGATGATCCAGCGCAGGGTGTCCGCCAACCGCACCCGCACCTGTTCCTGCTCCTCGGTGTCGAACATGCCGACGATGCGGTTGATGGTCTGCCCGGCGTCGATGGTGTGCAGGGTGGCCATGACCAGGTGGCCGGTTTCGGCGGCCGTCAAACCGATCTCGACGGTTTCGCGGTCGCGCATTTCGCCGACGAGAATGACCTTGGGGGCCTGGCGCAGGGCGGCCCGCAGGCCGCTGGCGAAGTTGTCGAAATCCAATCCCAGTTCGCGTTGGTTGAAGGTGGCGCGGTGCTGGGGGTGGACGTATTCGACCGGGTCTTCGAGGGTGATGACGTGGACGGCGCGGCTTTGGTTGATTTCGTTCAGCATGGCGGCCAGCGTGGTCGTCTTGCCGGAACCGGTGGCGCCGGTCACGAGGATCAACCCGGTCTTCTCCTTGGTCGCCTGCTTGAAGATGGGCGGCATGGCGAGCTGGTCCAGGGTGGGAATCTCCGTGTTGAGCTTGCGCAACACGATCGAAAGGTTGCCGCGCTGAGAGAAGATGTTCACCCGGAACCGGGCGGTGTCGCTCAGCGAATAGGAGGAGTCGCACGATCCGCGGCGCAACAGGTCCTCGGTCAGCCGGCGGTTGCCGCCCACCAGGTTCAGGGCGAGCATCTCCGTCTGAAACGGCGTCAGGCGGTCGATCGGCGGGTCCATCGTGACGGGAACCAGCTCGCCGAAGGACTCGACCTGCATCGGCTTCTCGACGGTGAAGTTGATGTCCGAAACTTCGTGCTCGTAGTCGAGCATGCGGCGGAGGATGTGGTCCAGTTCGTGGCGGCGCATGGGGCGTTCTCCTTACATTTCGTCGTCCTCGGGCGGGTTGGTCAGAAACTGCCGGAACTTCTTCTTGTCGGCGCACTTGTCGTAGGCGTCTTCCGGGGAGATGCGCCGCATGCGCAGGTGCTCCATGATGGAGTCGTCCATGGGCATGTTGCCGAGTTTCTTCCCCACCTGGATCATGCCGGGGATCTGGTGGGTCTTGCCTTCGCGGACGAGGTTGGCGATGGCGGTGGTGAAGACGAGGATTTCCATGGACGCCACGCGCCCTTTCTTGTCGATCCGTCGGAAAAGGTGCTGGGCGACCACGCCCCGCAGCGACTCCGCGAGGGTGGCGCGGATCTTATTCTGCTGTTCGGAGGGGAAAACGTCGATGACGCGGTCGACGGTTTTCGCGGCGCTGGAGGTGTGGAGGGTGCCGAACACGAGGTGCCCGGTGTTGGCGGCGGTCAGGGCCAGTTCGATCGTCTCGAGGTCGCGCATTTCGCCCACGAGGACAATATCCGGGTCTTCGCGCAGGGCGCCGCGAAGGGCGGCGGCGAACGACTTCGTGTGGAGCCCCACTTCCCGGTGGTTCACCAGGCAGGTCTTGCTTTCGTGGACGAACTCGATGGGATCCTCGATGGTCAGGATGTGGTCGCGGCGGTTGCGGTTGGCGTAGTCGATGATGGCGGCCAGGGTGGTGGACTTGCCGCTGCCGGTGGGTCCGGTCACCAGCACCAAACCCCGGTTGAGCATCGCGAACTTCTTCAGCACCGGCGGCAGCGGGGCGTCGAACTTCTCAAAATCCTCGAACGACAGCACCTTCGAGGGGATCTGCCGGAACACCCCGGCAACTCCGAACTTCTGTTGGAAGAAATTGACGCGGAACCGCGAGACGTTTGGGATCTCGTAGCCGAAATCCACGTCCCCCGTTTCCTCGTATTGCTTGATCTTGTAGTCGGGAGCGATCTCGTAAAGCATCGCCCGCAGCGAATCGTTGTCGAGCGGCGGGTAGTCCACCCGGTGCAGTTCGCCGTTGACGCGCAGCATCGGGGAGTTGCCCGAGGACATGTGAAGGTCCGAGGCCTTCTGCTCAAACATCAGGTTGAAGAACGGGTCAAGCTTCGCCATAGATTCCCTCGCATGGATTCCGTTGCCGCATTCTTAGCCAACCGCGCACCGGGCTGCAAGCACTCAACATGACCGCCATCCCGCCCGGATCGCCCAGTTCTCCGGCGCTGACTGCCTTGATCCGAGACAGGATCCGCCGCGACGGCCCTCTTGCCTACGCCGACTTCCAGCAGATGGCCTTGTTCACTCCCGGCCTGGGGTATTACGAGCGGCGACTCCATTCCCCCGGCGCCCAGGGCGACTTCTACACCAGCGTCAGCGTCGGTCCGCTCTTCGGTGAACTCCTGGCCCGACAGTTCGCCGACTGGCTCGCCGGTGGGGGGACGCCGCAAAAAGCGTGCTCAGCAGGCGCCGGCGTTGACAGCGACCATCCCCTGCGCGTGCTCGAGGCCGGCGCGCACGACGGGCAACTCGCCGGCGACATCCTCGCCTGGCTGCGCCGGGAGCGGCCTGCCGTGTACCGCCGGAGCGAGTATTGGCTCCTGGAACCCTCCGCGTGCCGGCGGTCCTCGCAGCAGGAGCGCCTCGCCGAATTCAGGGGGCGCGTGCGTTGGCTCGCGGGATGGGAGGAGATGCCCGGCAACGGCTGGGAAGGAATCCTGTTCAGCAACGAGCTGCTGGATTCCTTTCCGGTCCACCGTCTGGGGTGGGACGCCGGCCGCCACTCGTGGTTTGAGTGGGGCATACAGGAAACCGCCGGCGGATTGGATTGGTGCCGCATGAAGCTCGCCGCCGGCACCCCAGGCAACTGGGTCGCCACGGTCGCCGGTTGGGGTGATGGTCTGCCCGAAGACCTGCTGAACCAATTGCCGGACGGCTTCACCATCGAGGTCTCCCCGGCGGCGGCAGATTGGTGGCATCAAGCGGCGCGAACGCTGCGACGCGGCTGGTTGGTGACGCTGGACTATGGCCTGTCCGCCTTCGAATTCCTCCAGCCCTTCCGGGCCCAAGGAACGGCGCGGGCCTACCGAAGTCATCAGGTGACCGGCGATCTCCTGGCCGCACCCGGCGAGCAGGATTTGACCGCCCACGTCAATTGGACCGTCCTCCAAGCCGCCGGCGAGGCCAAAGGCCTGCGCACCGTCGAACTGATCCCCCAGCAGCAGTTCCTGCTCCGCGTGGTGCAGTCGGCGACGGACGCCCCGATCGATGACCCGCAGGGGTGGACACCGGAGCGGCGGCGGCAACTCCGCACGCTGACGCACCCCGAGTTCCTGGGCACCCGCTTCCAAGTGCTGGTGCAGACACGCGGCGTCCCGTGAATGTTCCATCAGTGGGGCGGTTCGCATCCCGGGGAAACCACTCCAGCACTGTGGATGGTATGCGCCAATGACGTGTCGCGCTCCGCCGGACCGCCCGCCGTCCCGGCGGGCAGCAGCCCCACCCGCCGGACGCGCTTTCGAGCCCCTGGTTGTCTCCCGTCCGCCTGTTGCTGCTGCGACCCGGGACGTGTCGCGCTCCGTCGGACCGCCCGCCGTCCCGGCGGGCAGCAGCCCCACCGGCCGGACGCGCTTCCGA
>CAYSPU010000292.1:0-6888 GCA_964432995.1 uncultured Verrucomicrobiota bacterium | reverse complement strand
GCAGAGGCGGAACCGAATGGCCGTCAGATGTCCGAGTCAAGTTGAACAGCCATGGTCTGAGGCGCCGCCTCGCCGGGCTCGGAAAAAGAAAAGGCCGGACCCGGTGTCGGGTCCGGCCGGCAAGAACACGGGCCTCTCAGTCGTAAGCCGGGAGCTTCTTCTCGACGGGGACTTTCTCCAGCGCGACGTAGCGCGGCAGGCCGTTTTCCATGGGCAAGCGGGATTCGCCTTCGATCAAGGGACGGGCGTACTCGACGAATTTCTCGTTGGGCAACAGGCCGTCTTCGGAGATCCAGTCGCGGGGGATGAAATGCTCGACGTTGGCGATGTCGGCCAGCGGTTGGAGGCCGATCTCCCACTGGTAGGGACTGTTGGAGGTGCGGACGATCTTGACCATGACGCCGCTGAGGCCGGCGGCCGCGGCGCGGGTGGCGGCTTCGCCGCAGGCGAAGGCCTCGGCGATATCGGTGGCGCTGGCGAAATGGCCGGCGGCGCGCTGGGCGTAGCCGAGCTTCACGGTGCGGGTCTTGGTCTGGAGCTTCTCCTGGACGATGTCCGCGAGGCGATCGGCGGCGCCCGAGAGCACCGGGTGGCCGAAGGAGTCCAGGCGGGTCTTGTCGGCCCCGATTTCTGCGCCGGCGGCGTTTTTGAGTCCTTCGCCGACGACGACGACGCAGTAGCCGAGGGTGTCGACGGTTTCCTTGACCTTGGCGAGGAACGCGTCCTGGACGAAGGGGTTTTCGGGGAGGAGGATGATGTGGGGCGGGTCGAGGGGTTTGCGTTTGGCGAGCACGGTGCCGGCGGCGATCCATCCGGCGGACCGGCCCATGACCTCGATGATGCAGCAGGAACCGTCATCGGTCGCCATGGAGCCGACGTCGAGCCCGATCTCCATGACGCTGGCGGCGTTGTATTTCACGGCCGAGCCGTAGCCGGGGCAATGGTCGGTGTGGGGCAGGTCGTTATCGATGGTCTTGGGGACGCCCACGACGCGGAGGGCGTAACCGCGTTTGACGGCTTCCTCGTGGATCTTGTGGGAGGTGTCCTGGGAATCGTTGCCGCCCGCGTAGAAGAAATAGCGGATGTTGTGGGCTTCGAAGACCTGGAAGAGGCGGTCCATGTCTTGGGCGGCCTTTTCCGGTTTCTTCTTGAAGTCGATCTTGTAGCGGCACGTGCCCAGGGCGGCGGCCGGGGTGTATTTGAGGCCTTCGATGGTCCGCGCGCGTTCCTCGTTCAGGTCGCAGAGGTCTTCGTGCAGGATGCCGTAGATGCCGTTGAGGCCGCCGTAGATCTCCTCGATGTCCGGGTGTCTTCCGGCTTCGACGATGACGCCGGCGATGCTGGCATTGATGGCGCAGGTGGGGCCGCCGGACTGAGCCACCAGGAGGTTTCCAACCAGTTCAGACATAGTTTCTATCTTTGGTTCACCGCCAGGCGCCTGCGCCGTCGCTCGAGCCGCAACCGCCCGTCAAATTGAGGCGACACCTTGCCAATCAGTCCAGGAGGTGTCAAAGACGAATTCGGCGCAGAGGCGATCTCGAGCGGTGGCGGATTCCTGAGAGACGAGGGCGGCCCCGGAAAGGCTGGTTCTGGGCATCCGGCGCCTGGCGGCCGGGGTTGCCGGCGCATCCGAACTGCGGCCCGCCGGAACGACGGCAGCAGGACCGGCGCGCCGCTGCGCCGACGTGCCGGCTACACCTGGATGACCGGGTTCTCCAGGAGGCCAATCTCGGGGATCTCAACCCGAACGCGGTCCCCAGGTTGCAGGGAAAAATCGGGTGGCGGGACGATGCCGGTTCCGGTGAGGAGCACCGCACCGTGGGGGAACACCTGGCTCCGGTGAAGGAACGCCACGAGGTCGGAGAAGGAACGGTGGACGGACCGGATGGGCGCTTCGCCGCTGAAGACCACTCGGCCGGAGCGGTGGACGGCACTCCGGATCGACCACGCGCGCACTTCGTTTTCCGTGGCGCCGATACGGACCCAGGGGCCCACGGCGCACGAACGGTCGTAGATCTTCGCCTGGGGCAGATAAAGGGGATTGTCCCCTTCCAGATCACGCGCGGTGACGTCATTCCCGAGCGTATGGCCGACGATGCGCCCGCGGCAGTTGATGACCAGAGCGAGTTCCGGTTCGGGGACGCTGTTGCGGGCGTCGCGGCGGATGCCGATAGCCTGGCCAGGGTCAACGACCTTCTCGGCCAGGCTCTTGAAGAAGAGTTCGGGACGCTCGGCTTCGTAGACGCGGTCGTAGACGGTCGCCGCGTTCTGGGATTCCTGGGTGCGCGCGGCCCGGCTGCGTTCGTAGGTGACGCCCGCGGCCCAGATCTCCTGCAGTTCCACCGGGGCGAGGAGGCGGACGTCGGCCAGGCGATGGGCGCGCCCGGTGTGCTCCGCCAGGCTCTCGAGGTAGCGGAGGGGATCTTCCAGTTCGAGCACTTCGCGAAGGGTCTGCACCCCGTAGACGGCCAACTCCAGGACCGTGACACCGTCCAGAGTCACACCGGGGGAGACCGTGCCTTGCGGGGTCAGGAAGCGGCAGAGCTTCATGGCGCCAGGACGATCCGCGGCGGGCGGCAAAGCGCAAGGAAAAAATCAGACGAGCAGGAGCAGAAACCAGAAGGCGGCGGCGCAGGTGCAAAGCAACCAGGTCTGCCAGGCCGGTTCGTCAATCGGTTGTTTCATCATGGGTGCATCGTAGCCGGGGGACTGGGACAACGGCTGTCCAGGCGCGGAGAAAAGATGGGGGCTCCCTGGATGGGGGGGCGAGCGGCGCGTGAGCGAAGGGAGCGGTCGGGCGGATGGGGCCGTCTACTGGCGCAGAATGTTGGGGATGAACGCAGATAATACTCGGATGAGGGATGTCCATTTCACTTGCCACCGGCAGAGGCTGGCCGTAAAGGCATGGGGCCGCTGCCTCCGCGGTGGCACTGTCCGACAACGAATGGATCGCGCGAACTTGGAATCATGCTAAAGGAACTACTCTACCCGAAATCGCTGGCGGTCATTGGCGCTTCCCGCAACCCAGGCAAGGTGGGATACGAGCTGATGGCCAACCTGGTGAAGGGTGGCTACAAGGGTCACATTGTGCCGGTGAGTCTGACGGCCACTGAGATTCTGGGCCACAAATGCTACAAGGACGTCTCTGACTACCGGGGGAACATCGACCTCGGGATTGTGGCGGTGCCGACCAAGATCTGCAGGGACGCGGTGAAAGGCTGCATCGATGCCGGCGCCAAAGCCATCATCGTGATCACCGCGGGCTTCAAGGAGGTTGGGGCCGAGGGCTTGGCGATGGAGAGGGAGATCGCCGAGTTGTGCCGGAAGCAGGAGGTGCGTCTGCTGGGGCCGAACTGCATCGGTGCCCTGAACACGGCCAACGGGCTGAATGCGACGTTTGCCCCGGCGATGCCGCCGGCGGGCAAGATCTCGATCATTTCGCAGTCGGGCGCGCTGTGCGTGGCGATCCTGGACTGGTGTGCCGCCAAGAAGATCGGGGTGGCCAAGGTGGTGAGCCTCGGCAACAAGGCCGAGCTCAACGAAGTGGATTTTCTGCAGACCTTCTCCGAAGACAAGGAAACGTCCGTCATCGTGGGCTATCTGGAGAACATCAACGAGGGGGCGAAGTTCCTGCAGGTGGCGGAACAATGTGCCGGCCACAAGCCGGTGGTGGTCATGAAAGCGGGGACGACCAAGGCGGGGGCCAAAGCGGCGTCGTCCCACACGGGCAGCCTGGCCGGGGCGGACGTGGCCTACACGGCGGCGTTCAAGCACTCGGGAGTAGTGCGAGCCGAGAATTTTGAGCGGCTGTTCGACTATGCGCTGGCGTTGGGGATGCAGCCGCCGCCGGCGGGGAACCGCCTGACGATCATCACGAATGCCGGCGGACCGGGCATCATGGCGGCGGACGCGGCGGAGGCCAACGGCTTCGAGTTGCTGGCGCCGACGGATGCCGCCCGCGAGAAGCTGAAGCCCTGCCTGCCGGCCACGGCGGCGCTCGGCAACCCGGTGGACGTCATCGGCGACGCCGATCCGGAGCGGTACGTGAACGCCCTGAAGATCCTCCAGGACGACCCGAACACCGACGCGATCCTGGTGTTGGCGACGCCGCAAAACATGACGCAGCCGATGAAGCTGGCGGAGGCGCTGGTCAAACATCACAACAAGAAGAAACCGATCCTGGCGTCGTTCATGGGAGGACAGGAGGTCTTTCAGGCGCAGGATTACCTCACCTCGGTGGGGATCCCGAATTACCCGTCGCCGGAACGCGCCGTCATGGCGCTGAAGGCGATGCTCAATTATGCGGCCTGGAAACAGCGTCCGACACGGGTGGTGGTGCGGTTCCCGGCCAATCGGCGGCGCGTGGACCGCATCCTGGCCAAGTATGTGCGCATGGGCCAGAAGCAGGTGAGCGAGGTGGAGGCAAAGGATGTGCTGGAAGCCTACGGTTTCCGGGTGTTGCCGAGCGCGCTCGCCACCGAGGTCACCGAGGCCGTGGAGGCGGCGGACCGGATCGGCTACCCGGTGGTGATGAAGGTGGTTTCGCCGGACATCATTCACAAGTCGGATCTGGGCGGCGTGCTGGTCAACCTGGCGAACGCCGAGCAGGTGCGCGACGGTTGGGACCTGATCATGGCCCGCGCCAAACGGCACGCGCCGCAGGCCGTCATCCGCGGCGTGTATGTGGAGAAGATGGGCCGCCGCGGGCGCGAGGTGATTCTGGGGCTGACGCGCGACCCGCAGTTTGGGCCGATGCTGATGTTCGGTTTGGGCGGCATTTTCGTGGAGGTGCTGAAGGACGTGGCGTTTCACCTGGCGCCGATCACCGCGGACGAGGCAATGAAGATGCTGCAACTGACCCGTTCGTATGGGTTGTTGAAGGGCGCCCGCGGGCAGAAGCCGGCGGACATGGAGGCGATTGCCGTGGCGTTGCAGCGCATCAGCCAGTTGGCGACGGACTACCCGCAGATTTCCGAACTCGATATCAACCCGTTCATCGTGGGCGAACTTGGCGTGGAAGCGTATGCCGCCGACGCCCGCATGACCTTGACCTTGCCCCAGAATTGACCATGAGCACCCCGAAGATCAGTTACGATCCCGACTGGCAGCAGAAGTACCAGGGCATGATCGCGACGCCCGAGCAGGCCGTCGCGCGCATCCAGCCCGGCGAACGCGTCTTCATCGGCACCGGTTGTGCCGAACCCCTGACGCTGGTGGACGCCCTCGTGAAGCGGGCGGACGACCTGACCGACGTGGAGATTGTGCACCTGTTGACGTTCGGCAAGGCCCCGTACGCGGCCGAGAAGCTGGCGTCCTCGTTCCGCGTCAACACCTTTTTCATCTCGGAGAACGTGCGCGGCATCGTCCAGGAAGGCCTCGGCGATTACTCGCCGATCTTCCTCTCGGACATCCCCGGACTTTTCAACACCGGTCAAATGCCCATCGACGTCGCCCTGATTCAGGTGACGCCCCCGGACGCGCAGGGGCGGTGCAGCCTGGGGGTCTCGGTGGACATCGTGAAGAGCGCCACGGAAAACGCCTCGCTGGTCATCGCGCAGGTCAATCCGAACATGCCGCGGACGCTCGGCAATTCGTTCGTCCATGTCTATGACCTGGACGCTCTGGTGCCCGTGCAGGATCCCTTGCCGGAAGTCGAAATGGCGGAGATCAGTGACGAAACGAAGCAGATCGCGGAGTTCATCTCGCCGCTGATCGAGGACGGGTCGACGCTCGAGTTGGGCATCGGCCGTATCCCGCACTCGCTGTTGACCTTCCTCAAAGGCAAGAAGGACCTGGGCATTCACACCGAGATGATCACGGACGACATTGTCGACCTGATCAAGGCGGGGGTGATCAACGGGCAAAGGAAGACGCTGGACCGCGGCAAAGTGGTGGCGAGCTTCTGTCTCGGGACCCGCAAGCTCTACGACTTCATCGACAACAACCCGGTCTTCGCGTTTCACCCGACGGAGTACGTGAACGACGTGGCGGTGATCGGTCAGCAGAGCCGGATGGTGGCCGTCAACACGGCGCTCGAGATCGATCTCACCGGGCAGGTCTGTTCCGACTCGATCGGCGAGAAGTTCTTCTCGGGGATTGGCGGGCAGCTCGACTTCAACCGCGGCGCAGCCCGGTCGCCGGGCGGCAAGGCCATCATCGCGTTGCCTTCCACGGCCCGCGAGGGGAAGAAGTCCCGCATCGTCTGTCGGTTGAGCGAGGGGGCGGGCGTCACCACCACGCGCGGCGACGTGCACTACGTCGTTACCGAATACGGCGTCGCCTATCTCCACGGGGCGAGCATTCAGGAACGGGCGCTGGCGCTGATCAGCATCGCGCACCCGAAGTTCCAGGCCAAACTGCTCCGCGACGCGATCGCGGCCAAGCTGATCTCCGCGGAGATGGCGGAGAAAGAGAACAAGGTGGTCGTCGGCCCGAAGGAACTGCACACCAGCTATGTGACCCCGGCGGGCACGCAGATCACGTTCCGCCCGATCCACCCGACGGACGAGCGGCGGATGCGGCAGCTCTTCTATCAGCTCTCGCAGCAGACGCTCTACTACCGGTTCATGAGCATGCTCAAACGGATCCCGCGGAAGCAGATCCGGGACTTCGTGTTCATCGATCATCGCAGCGAGGTGGCGATCGTGGGGACGCTGCCGGAGGCTTACGGAGAGGAGATCATTGCCGTGGGCCGCTACGGCTTGGACCCCAAGACCAACCGGGCGGAAGTCGCGTTCACCGTGCACGACGATTGGCAGCGCCAGGGGATCGGTTCGTTCCTGTTCCGCTACATGTCGCGCGTCGCCCGCCGCAACGGCATTCGCGGCTTCACCGCCGAGGTGCTGGCCGAGAACAAACCGATGCAGCGCGTGTTCAACAAGAGCAACC
>CAYSPU010000291.1:0-6896 GCA_964432995.1 uncultured Verrucomicrobiota bacterium | reverse complement strand
CGCCGCACGGGCATCCGACACATTCACCCGTTGTCTGCTCTTCCTCCGGCGCCCTACCGGATGGGAGAGGCGCATGTGGCAGGCCATTCCTCATTCTGCATTCTTCATTCTGCATTCCATGAGCCTCCGAGCCTCCCTTCGCTATTCTCCTTTCCCCGTGGCCCGTTCCCCGCTTAAATCTGTCCCAGAGAACCATGACATCACCGATGACAAATCCTCTCTACCGGCTCTGCCACACCGTGCTGCTCGCCGTCCTCCTGAGCGCCCTGCCGCTCTCCGCCGCCGCCGCGGCCCCGCGCTACGAACCCCGTTGGGAATCCCTCGACCAGCGTCCCACCCCCGAGTGGTTCGCCGACGCCAAGTTCGGCGTCTTCATCCATTGGGGCGTCTACTCCGTGCCCGCCTGGGGCGCCCGCGAGCAATACGCCGAGTGGTATTGGAACAACATGTCGAACAAGAAGGCCGACAACCCCTGGTGGCAGTTCCACAAGAAGAACTACGGCGAGAACTTCGACTATCGGGACTTCGCCCCGCAGTTTCGCTGCGAACTCTTCGACGCCGACCAATGGGCGGACCTCTTCGCCCGCGCCGGCGCCAAGTACATCGTGCCCACCTCGAAACACCACGAGGGTTTCTGCCTCTGGCCGAGCGCCGAGGCCAGCCGCACCTGGGGCCGACCCTGGAACGCCGTCGAGATCGGCCCCAAGCGCGATCTGATGGGCGAGTTGCGCACCGCCGTCGAGAAACGCGGCGTCAAGTTCGGGTTCTACTACTCGCTCTACGAGTGGTTCAATCCCCTCTGGCTCCAGGACAAGCCCCGCTATGTCACCGAACACATGATTCCCCAGTTCAAGGACGTCGTCACCCGCTACCGCCCCTGGATCATCTTCAGCGACGGCGAATGGGACCTGCCCTCCAAGGACTGGAAATCCGAGGAACTCCTGGCCTGGCTCTTCAACGAGTCTCCCTGCAAAGACACCGTCGTCATCAACGATCGCTGGGGCAAGGAGTGTCGCCACAAACACGGCGGCTACTGGACCACCGAATACGGCGCCGGCCTCAAAGACGCCTCCCATCCCTGGGAGGAAAGCCGCGGCATGGCCTATTCCTACGGCTACAACCGCGCCGAAACCGCCGACGACTACAAACCCGCCCGCGAAATGATCCTCACGCTCATCGACCTCGTCAGCCGCGGCGGCAACTTCCTCCTCGACATCGGACCGACCGCCGACGGCCGGATCCCGGTGATCATGCAGCAGCGCCTGCTCGACATCGGCGACTGGCTCCGGGTCAACGGCGAGGCCATCTACGGCACCCGCCACGCCGGTCGCGACTGCCAGTGGTCCGAAGGCAAACGCCCCGGACAGGAATTCGGCGAATACCGGGTCAAATACAACCTGATGGAACAGATCGGCCAACAGCCGAAGAACGGGGTCGCCGTCAAACAGGCCTTCTTCACGCGCAGAGGCGACACCCTCTACGCCATCACGCCCGGTTGGCCCGGCGACGAACTCGTCCTCCGCGGCCTCCAGCTCGGCGCCGCCTCCAAGGTTACCCTGCTCGGTCACCCCGGCGAACTCCAGTCCCGGGCCAGCGGAAGCACCCTCACCATCCAGACCCCGAAGCTCGGTCCCGACCAGGCGCCGTGCCGTCACGCGTTCGTTTTCAAGATCACGAACGCCAGACTGCTGGCGGAATAGGAACTGGAAGCTGGGAGCTAGGAGCTAGGAGCTAGGGGCTGTGAGTGTCTCAGGCCTGCTCTTGCACGGCACGGTGAAACCTCTCGGCCGAGTCAGTCTTGATCCCGAGCCGCAGCGAGTCACCGAACCATGCATCTTTGCGCCCCCTAGCTCCTAGCTCCTAACTCCTAACTCCTAACTCCTTGCCTCCCTCCGCATCTGCTCGAACATTTCCGCAACCGCCGCCGACGGCGGCCGATCCAGCAGACTGCCCATCACCACCGCCGCACTGGCCAGGCCAAACCCGGGGATCATCTCATACAGGCCCCACCACCCGCCGTTGCGCCAGATGACAACCGTGACGGCCCCGGTCAGCATTCCGGCCAGGGCGCCGTTCCGGGTCATTCGCGGCCAGACCAGGGAGAGGATCACCACCGGCCCGAACGCCGACCCAAACCCCGCCCAGGCATAGCCCACCAAGCCCAGGACGCGACTCTCCGGATCCCAGGCAATGGCCAAGGCTACTGCCGCCACAAGCAACACCATGGCGCGGCCCATCCACACCAACTCCCGCTGCGACGCTCCCGGACGCAGAACCGCCCGGTAGAAATCCTGGGTCAGAGCGGAGCTGCAGACCAGCAACTGACAGGACAGGGTGCTCATGATCGCCGCGAGCACCGCCGAGAGCAGAATGCCCGCCATCCAGGGGTTGAACAGCACCTGCGACAACGTGATGAACACCGTCTCCCGATTGGCCCGCACCGGTTCGGCGAGCTCCGGGTGCGCGCTGAAATGGGCGATCCCAAAGAAGCCCGCCGCCATGGCACCCACTAGGCAAAGGACCATCCAGGTCATGCCAATCCGCCGCGCCGCCGGCATCACGCGCACCGACTCCGCCGACATGAACCGCGCCAGGATGTGCGGCTGTCCCATGTAGCCCAGCCCCCAGGCGAGCAGCGACGCCACGCCAATCCAACTGGTGCCGCTCAGGAAATCCAGCCGCTGCGCATCGACGGCGCGCACCGCCTCGAGGGCGTGGGCAAGGCCGCCCGCCTGAACCACCACCACCGCCGGCACCAGCAGCAGCGCAAAGATCATCAGCGCCGCCTGCACCGTGTCCGTCCAACTCACCGCCAGGAACCCGCCGACAAACACGTAGAGGATTGTGACCGCCGCGCCCAGCCCCAGGGCCAGCGGATAGCTCAAGCCAAAGGTCCGCTCGAACAACCTTGCCCCGGCCACCATCCCCGACGCGCAATAGATCGTGAAGAATACCAGGATCACCAGGGCCGCGAAGGCGCGCAGCAAACGGGAGCGATCCTCGAACCGGTGCGTGAAGTAGTCGGGCAGCGTGAGCGCGCCCTGGGCCAGTTCGGTGTACACGCGCAACCGACCGGCCACCACTTGCCAGTTGAACCACGCCCCCACGGTCAACCCGATCGCGATCCAACTCGCCGAGAGCCCCACCCCATACAGCGCCCCCGGCAAGCCCATCAGGAGCCACCCGCTCATGTCCGACGCCCCGGCGCTCAGCGCGGTCACCACCCGACCCAGCCGGCGCCCGCCCAACAGGTAGTCAGACAGATTCCTTGTGCTCCGCCAGCCGGCGAACCCGATCGCCACCATCGCCGCCATGTAAAGCACGAAGGTGATGGTCGTCGGGTGCGTCAGACTCATCTTACGAATTGCAGTTCAACTGTGGACTTCAGCTTCATCCGGCGGCGCGAGTTGCCGCTCATTCAGCCAGAAGTGGGCAGCCCGCGCAACGGTTTCGGCCTTCGGTTGTCCTTCTGGCACGAGCAGGGCCGGCATGAAGTCGATTTCGTGATCGAGCACGGCCGCGAGGCGGTGAAGCTCGGGGACCGACTGTGGGCCATTCCGCTGGGTCAGTTGCTCGCCTGAGGGGATCGTTCCCCGTTCCCGGGAAAGAGGGTTCCTTCCTTCTCCCGGCAGGGCAACCTTGCCTCCCATGCCACTCACGCCTTGCGATCGCGAAGGCAGTGCATCCGGAGGTTGTCGGTCTCCAGTCCCCGTCGGTGGGCGGTCCGGAGCGCGACCGGTCCCCGGTCGCGGCAGCCGCGCTGGGCGGTAGTGCGCCGATGGTTCGCGAACGCATCCGGCCGGTGAGGCTGCTGCCCGCCGGGACGGCGGGCGGTCCGGAACGGCCAGACGGCGCTGTCCGTACACCGACGACCTGGGGATGCACCCTCGCGAAGGACTCCCGCCGGCGGGCGGGTGAAGCATCGAACCGGCACGGGCGAAAACCGCGCTCCGACGGGGGACGAACGAACCCCCAGCGCCACTTGCGCGAGGATCCGGGGCCCCACTCCCTCATTGCCACCCAATCTGCGGTATGCTACCAAACGCCCATCAGTTCAGATTCAACCAACTCTATGAAATCCAACACCATTGCCATCGCCTCCGCGATGTTGCTCGCCCTCGGAACCGTCCGCGCCATGGACGTCAAGGTCGTCTCCGGTGACCTCAACGCCCTGAAGGGCGAGAAGGTCATCAAAGTGGAGTACGTCTATGAGATCTCCAAAGTGGGGGACATGACCGAGGAGGCCTACATCCAGAAGAAGACCACCGACCACAATGCCAAGAGCCCCGGCAAAGGGGATCGCTGGAAGGAGGCATGGACGGCGGACCGCGCCCGCGTTTACGAACCCAAGTTCGAAGACCTCTTCAACAAGATGCTGCGGGATCGCAAGATCGACCTGCGCCTGGACCCCAAGGCGACGGGCGCCAAGTACACCCTGATCTTCAAGACCACGTACATGGAGCCGGGTTTCAACGTCTGGATCACGCGCGGCAACGCCTACATCGACGCCGAAGTTTCCTTCGTCGAGACTGCCAGGAAGGACAACACCGTCGCCAAGGTTGACATCCGGAAGTCCCCCGGCCGGAATGTGACCGGGGACGACTATTACGAGTCGACGCGCCTCGGTGAGTCCTACGCCAAAGCCGGCAAGGAACTTGGCATCCTCGTCGCCAAGAAACTCAAGTAGACCCCAGGGTATTCCCGCCGCGTCGAGTCTCGGGATTCCCCCACAGATCGGCCACCTGATGGCATCGCGGGTGATGCGGAGTCGCCCACGACCGCCGGGGCCCCGAAACCGCCAGATGGGACTCGAATCCCGCCGCCTCCAGCGACAGATCGATTGACGGCACCCCGGGTCACGTCGTAGAAGGGCGGCACACGGTCGTCAACTCCAAGCCCCATTTCACCATGAACGCGTCCCTCATCCCGATCGCATTGTTCTGCTGCAGTCTGGCGGTCATCGCCGCCGATTCGAAGGCCGATGGGCAAGCCCTTCGCAAGGCGGATTCGGTCGTCTGGGCCGGCATCGACTATTCCCTGGTGCGCATGTACGGCACGCAGGACTTCAACGACACCGACAAGATCTTCCCGGAGATGTTCGAAGCGTGGAACGCCCTCTTTGTCAGTGAACCGTGGGCCGAGCGTGTCGGGAAGACCTTGGGCAAGAAGGTCATTGTCGACATCGGCGGCATGTCCGAGCGCAACAAGCTCGCCAAGCCGGACCAGGTCATCCGCGAAGATGGCACGGACGCCTTGCTGGCGGAGACCCACATCACCGAGAAGGACATCGCCAAAGCCATTCGCTCCTACACGATGAGGGAAAAGGCTGGCGTGGGCCTTGTGTTCGTCGTCGACCGCTTCGTGAGCGCGTCCAAAAAGGGCAGCCTCCACATCGTCCTGTTTGACGTCGAGAAACGGGAGGTCCTGGCCTCACAGCGCGGCGTCTACCGGGCCGCCGGCTTTGGGTTCCGCAACTTCTGGTTCGGCGTCGTGAAACAGGCCATCCCGGACGTCAAAAAGCTGCAGTAATCCCCCAGCCCGGGACTCGCCACGGGAACACGGCAAGAACCTCAGCCCTGCCTGTCAGAGTTGTGGGCGTCTTGCTGCGGATCCAGAAGACCCGCGGTCCGCGCTCAGGATCGACAACAAAGGCGCGAAGACGCAAAGGCGACTCCCTGAGAATGCCCCGCCTCGATCCCTCTCCGTTCGCCTTCCGTCGACTTCGTTTCTTGGCGCCTTTGTTGTTCATCCTTTTCGCGGGCAGGTCCCGCAGGAACCTGGGACCGGTCTTGGTCGCTACCTCGCACCCTGGAGCAGCGTGCGCATGGCGCCCATCAATACAGCCTCCACCTCGGGGGCGACATTCGAGGCGTCCGGCCCCGTCTCGTAGCCGCCCTGCTCATACGCGACGGCAGTCCCAATGTACCACGGCGCGTAATCGCCGTACGCCGCCATCGCCACCACCAAGTCCGACCGCAGCGCCTTCGCCGCCAATTGGTATTCGACGAACAGCTCTCCCGGCATGTGTAACACCCGCGCCCGACCCAATCCCAGGCACGCCACGTCAACCTGATGCCCCGCCTGACAACGCCGCAGCCAGGCCAGTCGGGAGGCGATGCCTGCGGTCGCCGTCGAGTTGGTTCCCGACTTCAACGCCGCTTCGAGTGCTTCCACCGTGAGGTGTTTCGGCGGCGGCAACGACACGGACTCGACCGTCCAACTCACGTCGGCGGCGCCCATCGGTTGGCGCCGGGTGTTCTCCCAGGCGCGACGCATCCCGTCGGCCAGGCGTTCCGCCAGGATCCACCGGTTCTCCATGGAGCCGTCGTTGTATTTGCCCGCGCCCAGGTTGCCGCCGGCACCCGTGAAATGAATGTGCAAGGCCGCAGGGACCTCCAGTTGGCGGAAGAACCGCGCCACTCCGGGGAAGTCCGGATTCGGCACCCCGGTGCGATAGTAGCTCTGCGGATGCGTCGCGTAGTAGCTCAACACCGCGACCGGCCGATCTCCATTCCACAAGCTCACGAGCGATACCGTCGGGTCAATCACCCCTTCCGGTTCGGCGCGCAGCGTCGGATCCTTCGTCGTGGTGTAGCGCGTGGCATACACCTTGCCGTCGGCGCCCAGGAGCCGTCGATTCGAGGCGACCTGGTCCACGCACGCCTCGCCCAGTCCGACGTCCGTTAGCGGTTGGGCCCGATCGAGGGAGTCGTGCACGGCGCGTTCGACGTCGGCGATCACCTGACGCTGAAACCGGCCCGCGAACTGGAGCGGGTCACGCCCCGCCTCCTCCAGGATGCGTTCCGCCGAGAAGTCGCAATCCGGCGCATCGTGCTGGTGCAGGGTGTGCACCGCCACGCGGGCGGACGACGTCCCCGCCGCCCGGGCGAGCGCGC
>CAYSPU010000290.1:0-6933 GCA_964432995.1 uncultured Verrucomicrobiota bacterium | reverse complement strand
CTGAGGCCGTGGCCCCGCTGTCATCCGGACCCGCAAGCGCCGGATCGAGGTGCGCAATGCCTTCAGTTCCTCGAGCAACTCCGTCTCCCCGGCCTCCTCGACCTCATCACAGGCCAGCCCGAGATAACCGTGCAATCCCCAGAGCGTCAGATCGAAATCCCGGAGATCGACCGGCCCCCGATCGGGTGGAGGCAACGGCAATGATCCCAGCTCGCGCTTGATGTCGCGGATCACCTCGAGCTTCCGGGTCTGATCCTCGGTCAGAAACAGGGCCATCGAGTCCACGTTGGCGACGGTGGGCAGGTTCTTCACCTGCTTCTCCAGCGCCAGGGCCTTGGGCAGAGAATCGGTGATCACCGCGCAATACAGGAGCGAACGGTCGGCGGCCGCCAGGAGCTTCCGCTCGAAGCGGACCGAGGGCAGCGCATCCGACTGGAGCTTGAGCAGGTTGTAGTCGAAGCGCAAGCCGGCCGCGTAACTCGCAGCCAGGAGGGAAACTCCCGCCGCCAGGCCGAGAACCGTCCACGGCCGTTCGAGCCACAGGCGTTCGATCCGCGCCCGCGGGTCCTCGACCGGAGGGCGCAGATGGTCGATCACGTTCTGGCGCCCGCGCAGGATCAGCACGGGAAGCAGCGTCGTCATCGGCACCAGACTGATGAGCAACCCGCCTCCGCAGATGATTCCCATTTCCTGGATGCCGCGGAAGTTGGTGAATCCCATGGCCAGGAAGGCCCCGGCCGTGGTGAAGCATCCCGTGAAGATCCCCTGCCCCGTGTAGACCAGCGCCTTCTCTATGGCCTCGCGTTCGGTCCGCCCGTGGCGAAGCTCCTCCTCGTAGCGGGTGACCAGGTGCACCCCAAAGTCGATCGCCAACCCGATGAGCATGGGGACGAACGTAACGCTGAGCAGGTTCAGATGCCCGACCGCGGCGGTGGCGAAGGCCAGCGTGTAGGCCAAACCCACCACCAGACAGATCGTGGCCTTAATCGGCCGGCCGGACTCGTGGTAGCCATAGATGAAAATCAGCGCCACGAGCACCAGCGAGATGGCGGACGCCACCATGGTGTCCTTCTGCGATTGCGCCATCTCGTCGAACTCGAGCACCGGCTCGCCGGTGATGCCGGCGTTCACCCCCGGCACCTCCCGTCGGGTCTGCTCGACCAACTGGCGGAACCGCTCGACGGCCTCGCTGTTCAGCCGCTCCTCCCGGGCGCGCACCGTTGCCAGATAGATCCGGCCCTGGTCGAACGTGACGTAGATCCGCTGCTCCGCCTCCCGGCCGGCGTCGAACAACGCCACCAGCCCCGGCGACGGCGGCGAGCCCGGACGCGTCAGACTGTCATGAGCCTGGTCCACAATCCGGCGCAGCGCCGGGAGGGCCTTGATCAGGGAATCGTTCTCCGCGTTGGTCTCGCGCCGGGCCCCGCGGAACTGGCGGTTCACCAGCCGAAAGAGCGAGTTCAGGTTGGTCGCCTGGGTGAACTGGTCCAGGAACGGCCGGTACTCGCTCAACGTCTTCTGCAGTTCCCGCAGGTCCGGCTCGGGAAAGAACAACAGGGCCTTGTTGCCGAGCATCTTCACGTCGTTGTTGTAGAGAACGTCCGTGAAGAGGTTCGTTTCCAGCAGCAAACGCGCCCCCAAACGCTCGACAAACTGGCGGTTCTTCTCCGGCTGCTCGCTCTCGATCACCGCCACCAGCTCGTCCTGCGCAATGAAATCGCGGCGGTAGTCAAGAAAGTGCCGGTGATACGTCTCGTTCTCCCCCACCATGTCGTTCCGGTTCGTCGTGAATTCCAGATACCGGACGGTGTAGAAGATGCAGACCACGAACAGTACCGCCTGCGGGTAGAAGAACAACCGCGGATAGCGATAGACCCAGTCCGCCAACCGCCGGAGCAGGCGGACCGCGATGGAATCGCGCGTGGAAGACATGCGATGGCCGGCAGAGTTCAGTCGATGCGGCGCGGCGATGGGGCACGATCCGGCTTCAGGCCCCCTCGGAAGGCAGTTCCGCGTTGTGGTGCACCTCCTTCACATCGTCGTGCTCCTCGAGCGCGTCGATCAAACGCTGGATCGCCGGGGCATCCGACGGGGCCACGGGAACGCTCAGATTCGGGAGCCAGGAAACCTCGGCTGCTTCGCAGCGAATTCCCTTGGCCTCCACCTTCCGATGAACAGGTTCGAAGTGGGCGGGATCGGTCAGGATCTCGTATCCTTCCGGCTCGGCGCGAAAATCCTCGGCGCCGGCTTCGAGGGCGAGTTCCATCAGGGCGTCCTCCTCGGCGGCGTCGCGCGCGATGATGATCTGGCCTTTCCGCTGGAAGAGCCGGGCGACGGCCCCCGCCGTGGCCATGCTGCCCCCGCCTTTGGTCAGGAGGCTGCGAATCTCGGCGGCGGTGCGGTTCCGGTTGTCGGTGCTCAACTCCACGAGCAGGGCCACGCCGCCGGGCCCGTAGATCTCGTAGGTCAAGTCCTCGAACGTGCTGACGCCGCCGCCGCCGGTCCCTTTCTTGATCGCCCGGTCAATGTTGTCCGAAGGCATGTTGGCGCTGCGGCATTTCAGAAGCACCATGCGCAACCGCGCGTTCATCTCCGGGTCGCCGCCCCCGATCTTGGCGGCCACGGTGATCTCGCGGGCCAACTTCGAGAAGATGCGGGCGCGCTTGGCGTCGATCGCGCCTTTGAAGTGCTTCACCTTCGCCCACTTGCTGTGTCCAGCCATAAATCGTTGATGATCAGTACGTCCTGCCGGCTGCCCAGTCGACCGCCCGGCCCCAGGACCTGGCCGATGCGATCGCCCGGCGCTCAGTTGTTCGGTTCCACAAACACCGCCGTGCCGTAGCAGAGCACCTCGGTGATGCCGTTGCCAATCTCCGTGGCATCGTAGCGCACCCCGATCACCGCGTTGGCCCCCAGCTCCCCGGCATGGGCCAGCATCTGCTCGAACGCCTCGGCCCGCGCCCGCTCGCACAGCTCGGTGTAAAGCGAGATGTTCCCCCCAAACACACTCTGAATGCCGGCCCCAAAACGGCCCACGATCGACCGCGAGCGGACCACAATCCCCCGCACCACACCAAACGAACGCCGGGTCCGATACCCCGGCAGGTCGAACGCCGTCGTGGTCAACGGATGCGTCTGCGTCATCACCGCCGCATTCAACACCAAGCCCCCCGGGAGAAAAAGGCGATTCTCAACTCTTTCCTTGCCACCGCCGTTTCCAGTGCGCTAGCAAATCCCCCATGGCCACCGCACTTGCCTATCGCCTTCTGTCCGTCCGCCCCTCCATCACCCCTCCGCTCGACCCGGATTTCCAGCCCATCGCCCTGGGCAACCGGGATTACGGGCGGGCGGCAGCGGCGGACCCGGGCAGCCGCCCCGTGGCCATCGCCCTCGAACGCAACGACGGCCAAGTGTCCGTCTTCCAGACCCGCGTTCTGCCCGCCACCGCGGACCAGGAAACCATCCACCGGGTCTACCTCGAACGCATCGTCAAGTTCCTGCTCTGGCAGATCGGCGGATGGAAGATCACCGTCTGTGGCCCGGCTGAACTCGGCCAGCACATCGCCTCGGTCTATCACCCCCAAGGCGCGCGCGCCTTCGATGTCCGCCTCATGGAATCCGTCTATGACCGGACCTTCACCGTCGAAAGCCGCCCCTTCACCGATGCCCCCGCACCCCGGGAGTCTTCCGTGGCTCTGGGCGGGCACCTCGATGGTTGCCGCATCGGCTTCGACCTCGGCGCCAGCGACTACAAACTCGCCGCCGTCCTAAACGGCGAACCCGTCTTCACCACCGAGATCCCCTGGGACCCCAAGAACGAACCCGATCCGGCCTTCCACTACCGAAAGATCCAGGAGGGACTCCAGCTCGCCGCCCGGAGCCTCCCGCGCGTCGACGCCATTGGCGGCAGCTCGGCGGGCATCTACATCGATAACCAGGTCAAGGTGGCTTCGCTCTTCCGGGCCGTGCCTCCCGACAAGTTCGCCGCCCAGGTCAAGCCGCTCTTCCTCAATCTGGCCAAGGAATGGGGCGTCCCCCTCGAAGTCGCCAACGACGGCGACGTCACCGCCCTGGCCGGCGCGATGTCCCTTCGCGTCCAAGGCGTGCTGGGCATCGCCATGGGCTCCAGCCAGGCCGCCGGATTCCTCGACTCCCACGGACGCATCACCGGCTGGCTCAACGAACTGGCCTTCGCCCCCGTCGACTACAACCCCAAAGCCCCGGCCGACGAATGGTCCGGCGATCACGGCGTGGGCGCCCAGTACTTCTCCCAGCAGGCCGTCGGCCGCCTCCTCAAACCCGCCGGCATCCAAATCGATCCCCAAACGCCCCTCCCCGAACGCCTCAAGTTCGTGCAGGACCTGATGAAGGCCGGCGATACCCGCGCCGTGCGCGTCTACCAAACCATCGGCGTCTACCTCGGCTACGCCCTCGCCCAATACGCCGCCTTCTACGACTACCAACACGTCCTCGTGCTCGGCCGCGTCACCACCGGCCCCGGCGGCGACGTCATCGTCGCCAAAGCCCGCGATGTCCTCCGCACCGACTTCCCGGAACTGGCCGACCGCCTCGCCCTGCACCTGCCCGACGAGAAAAGCAAACGCGTCGGACAAGCCGTCGCCGCTGCCAGCTTGCCCAAGATCCAGGCAACGTCGTAGTCTGCGACATCCTATGCATGCCCAATCGCCCGCCCGTGGGCCGTGGACCCACCGGGTCCTCATCGGTTTCTTCAGCCTCCTCTTCGCCCTGCTCGTCTATTGGATGCTCGGCTTCGTCGTCCGCGACCTCGGCACCTGGCCCGGTCCCTCCTACCGGGACGTGGAGGCCAGACTCCAGGATCCGCGACTGCGCGCGGAAATGGACGGACTCCAAACCGACATCGAGGCCGCCAAACGGACCATCAACGAACAAAAGCAACGCCAGGCCGTCCTCCGCAGCAGCACCGAGAACTCCGAGCGCACCATGACCCAACTGCTCGAACTCCAGAAGCTGACGCTGCAAAAGGGCCTCCAGCCTTCCCCGGAGGAAACCGCCGCCCTGGCCGAAAGCGAGAAGCTCTTCCTCAACAACCAACGCCAATACCAGGCGCTCAACGAACAAGTCGCCTCCACCACCGAGCAACTGCAGTCGCTCGAAAACCGCCTGCGCGAGGCGCAAAGCCGACTCCAAACCCAGCAGCAACCCATCTCCACGGAATTCCAGCGGCTGCAATCCCGTCACCAGCTCAAGGTCGCCGCCCTGAAACTCTCCTTCCTCCTCCCCTTGCTCATCGTTGCCGTCGCTCTCTTCCTCAAACGGCGCTCCGGACTCTACTCCCCCCTCATCTATGGCTTCGGCCTCGCCGTGCTCGCCAAAGTGGTCCTGGTCATGCATGAGCACTTCCCGCGACGCTATTTCAAATACGTCCTCATCGTCGCCGCCCTCATCCTCGTCGCCCGCATCCTCGTCTACCTGCTCCGCCTGGCGGTGTTTCCACGACCCGACTGGTTGCTCCGCCAATACCGCGAAGCCTACGAGCATTTCCTCTGTCCCATCTGCGGCTACCCGATCCGCCGCGGCCCCCTCAAATACCTTTCCTGGACCCGGCGCAGCCTGCGCAAACTGGCCATCCCGACGGCCGCCGCGCCCGTCGTGGAGGAACCGTACATCTGTCCCGTCTGCGCCACGCCGCTCTTCGAGGAATGCCCCTCCTGTCATGCCATCCGGCACTCCCTGCTCCCCGTCTGCACCCGCTGTGGCGCGGAGCGGCCTCCCGCGCCGGAGTCCAACCCGTAGCAGACCGCAACATGACGCGACGGCGCACCGCAACGACCTCGCCATCCGCCCCGTAGACAATCCCGCGAGCGTCCATAGGTCACCTATTGCAGTGCGACCGCTTTGCCTTGATTTCGGTTCCCGGTCCAAGGCGGGATCCACCACAAAGACACAAAGACGCCAAGACGCTCGGTGGACGTTTGAGCCCGGGAGGTTCAAAGGCCCAGCATCGAGGAGCTTGGCCGGTCTGCGGTTCACAGGCTGGGCGTCTTCGCGCCTTTGTTGTTCATCCCCTCCCTGGCCATGGGTCGTTTCCTACCTCATGCTGTTGCGGAGCCCCGACAGGCAGCGCAACAGCGTCGGTGACGAACTTGGGGGTGAAGTCCCGGCAACCGCGGCCAGGAGGTGTGGGCCGCCCACGACCGACGATTCGGAGAAGCACCGGCTTACGGGCGCGGACAAGATCGTTGGGGTCACATCTTCATACTTGACATTGTTCTCGGGGGAAGATCGTTGGGGTCACATCTTCATACTTGACATTGTTCTCGGGGGTGGTTGTCCCTGCAGGGCAATGGCTGGGACGCTACGAATTCGACGCGCCGGAGAGAGCTCATCTGACGGAGGAACTGGGAGAATTGAGTTGAACTTGGCGCACGAGATGGTAGTTATGCGCGGCTTTTGCAAGCGCAGGTTATGGTATCCATAAGACGCCGTCAGAGATTCCGCGGTTCGCCTCCCGCCCAGGGGCTCTACGACCCCCGGTTCGAACATGACTCCTGCGGCGTCGGCTTTGTCGTCAACGTCAAGGGACGCAAGTCCCACGACATCATCCGCCAAGCCCTCCAGATTCTCATCAACCTGCGCCACCGCGGGGCCTGCGGGTGCGAGACGAACACCGGTGACGGAGCCGGGATCCTGCTGCAGACGCCGCACCGCTTCCTCCAACAGGCCTGCGCCGACGCCAACATCCCCCTCCCCGCCCCGGGGCACTACGGCGTCGGCAACATCTTTCTCCCGCTCGAGAATGCCCATCGCCTCAAATGCGAACGGCGCCTCGCGGAGATCGTCGCCGAAGAAGGGCAGACTCTGCTCGGGTGGCGCACGGTTCCCACCAACAACAGCAACCTGGGGGAAACCGCGCGCACCGGCGAACCCGCCATCCGCCAGGTTTTCGTTGGA
>CAYSPU010000289.1:0-6964 GCA_964432995.1 uncultured Verrucomicrobiota bacterium | reverse complement strand
CCTGACCACGCAGATGAAGAGCGTGGGCGAGGCGATGGCCATCGGGCGCACGTTCAAGGAGGCGCTGCAGAAATGCCTGCGCTCGCTGGAGATCGGTCGTGCCGGGCTCGGGGGCGACGGCAAGCCGTGGCGGGTGGGATCGGAGGTGTATGGCGACCGCGACGTGTTGCCGCGCGATCTGATCGCCCGCAAGCTGAGCGTGCCGAACGCGGAGCGGGTCTTCTTCATTCGCCATGCGCTCCGGGGCGGGTTCACCATCGAGCAGATCTTTGAACTGACGAAGATCGATCGCTGGTTTCTCTCCCAGATTCAGGAGATCGTCGCCTGCGAGGAAGAACTGGCGGCAACGCGAAACGCCGTCGACCAGCCTTGAAGCCGGCCGACGGCGTTGACCGACCGCCCTGGCCAGAGGGCGGTTAGAGGGGCCCTGAGTTCGGCGGTCGCGCTACCACTCCGACACGCGATGCCGTTTGGGTTCTTTCGCCAATCGCCTTATCGCACGCCAGTCGAGTTCTGCCAACTGTGCGTCTCGGGGCACACCCCAGCGGCGTACGCCCAAGCGACGGGAGCGTGCAAAGGGAGGTCCATGGAAGCACGGCGGCTATGAGAACTGACACGCCTTGGGAGCGGCAATTCGACGGAAGGCAGCCGATGTGCGGGGCGGATGAGGTGAGGCGCGACTCCGAGTGCGACTCGCCAGCAGGCTCCGAGCAGGACTCGCGAGCAGGTCTCCGCGTCGCGCCGCAGTGGACTGGTTCGGCGACAGCATCCCGCGGCGCCCTCGGAGAGGTCGCCCTACCGGACGAGGAGTCTCGGGAAAGCAATGTCACCCGCTGGTTGGATGCGCGCGGAGTCCATGAACCTGGCGCATCCCCCTCACCTGTCCCGCGGCTGCGGGACACCCTCTCCCCCTCCGAGGGGGAGACGGATGGGGTGAGAACCCGCCGAAGCCACTCGCGCATTACGCCCCTGAACAGGCAGGTAGGGACGCGCGGCTCCGCGCGTCCAGACCACCGCGTTTCGTCCCAGGGGACTGCCGGACGCCCGAGGTCGGGCGTCCCTACCTCTAACAGGAGGTTCAAGGGGAGGGGGAGGGATGCATGCAGAGGTTCGGAGAGAGTCAGCCGTCTTGCACCTATTCGTCGGCAAACAGCGCCCGTATGGCCAACTGGAAATCCGGCAAAAGGCGTTCGGTCAGGAGTTCGTCCCCGGCCAGGATCCCCTTGAGCATGAGCCCATAGGCGGTGGCGTGGTAGACTTCGACGTTGTTGTAGCGCGGATCGATCATCCACAACCGCGGGACCCGGCGATCCTCGTAGAGGGCCTTCTTCATGACCGTGTCCGTCTGGTGGTCCGCGCGGCCGATGACCTCGGCGGCAAGCCAGAGCTTCCCGTTGACCGCCGTGACGATGGCGAGGTCGGGACGAAGAACGGTGTCGGGGCCGAACTCGACACCGGTCCGCGGCGGCAGGAGTCGGGCGGGGGCGGTAGGGGCGAGGTGAACGGCGATCTGCCCGTGGAGGCGACGGCAGATCTGTTCGTGCCGACCGCTGGGGGCGAGGCGAATGATGGGCAGGCCATCCAGGATTTCTTCGTAAGGCTCGCTCATGGGCAGTAACGACAAAGACAGGAAACCCGCGGCGCCCCTTTGTCGATACCTTTGTCCCCGCCCCGGATCCTCGCGTACGTGGCGGTGGGGTTCGTTCGTCCTCCGTCGTAGCGCGGTTCTCGCCCCTGCGGACGGGCGTTCTTTCGGCTCCGGGAAGATCCCGCCTCGGCGGCGGGATCCTATACAATCGCCGGGCGCCGCTCGCTGGCGCCCAGCGCATGGCCGTGGCCGCCTACGGCACCGCCAGCCGATGGGTGACACCTGCAGGAAGCGCAACCACCGGGTGCACCACTCGTTGCACGCTCGCGTCCGCCAAGCCGAGGTTCCCCCATCCTCCGTGCAACCCCTGGTTCCAGCCAATCACAGTGCCGTCGATGAGGTTGACGAAGCGCCGACCGGCTGACGCCCGGTTGGTGATGTTCCGGTCGCCGACCAACACGTCCGAGCCGTTGGCGTGGACCGCGTCGACGTTGACGAAGTACCTCACATTAATGTCCGCGAGACCGTGGCTGAAGTTGGTCGCGGACTGCCGGTTCCTCTCCCGAGGGCAGAGCAGGATCTTGGGTGTGTTCAGTTCGTTTGACAGAGCCAGGAAATGGGGAAGGCCCCACCAGGGTCCACAAGCTCCCTGGTTCCTCCGTTGGTGGACGACACCTTCATGGGGAAACAGTCGTTTTGGTCGCTGGCCCACGTCACGAAGCCGAGGCCAACCTGTTTCATGTTGTTGATGCAGCCGACCCGCGCGGAGCGCGCCTTCGCCTTGAAGAGCGCAGGCAGGAGGAGAGCCGCCAAGATCACCAGAGCAGTGACTACCAGTAACAGTTCAATTGCAGTGAACGCGCGTGTTGCCCGAGCTTGGCGTATTCTCATTCGCAGCATTCTACTGCGGGAAGATAGATGCAGACAACCTCTCAACCGTGAACCTCCCAACCCTGAACCGTGAACCTCCCAACCCTGAACCGTGAACCTCCCAACCGTTCTTCACGCTGCATTCCTGAACAACCGCCGCAGGTAACGACCGGTATACGATTCCGGGCACAGCGCGATTTCTTCGGGTGTGCCTTCGGCCACGATGCGCCCGCCGCCGCTCCCGCCGTCCGGTCCCAGGTCGATCACCCAGTCGGCTTCGGCGATGAGGTCGAGGTTGTGTTCGATGACCACGACGGTGTGGCCGGCGTCGACCAATCGCTGGAGGACGTCGACCAGGAGGCGGACATCGGCGATGTGCAGGCCGATGGTTGGTTCTTCCAGGAGGAACAGGCTGCGGGGTTCGGGGCGGGCGGGTCGCGAAACCGCGGCTTCCTCCTTGAGGCCGGCGAGGAGGTGGGTGACGAGCTTGACGCGTTGGGCTTCGCCGCCGCTGAGGGTCGGGCTGGTCTGGCCGAGGTGGAGGTAGCCCAGGCCGGTGTCGTGCAGCGCCTGAAGCGGACGCCGGATCCGCGGAAACGCCGCGAAGAACTCCAAGGCCTCGTCCACCGTCAACTCCAGCACCTGCGCGATGGTGCGGCCGCGGAACTCGACATCCAGCGTCTCGCGGCTGAAGCGCAGTCCGCCGCAGGACTCGCAGCGGGCGAAGGCGGGGGGGAGGAAGTTCATCTCGAGCTTCACGCTGCCGGCGCCTTCGCATTCGGGGCAGCGTCCCTGGGCGCTGTTGAACGAGAAACGACTGGCCGTGTATCCCCGCAACCGTGCCTCCGGCACCTGGGCGAACAGGCTCCGGATGTCATCGAAGAACCCCACATAGGTGGCCGGCACCGAACGCGGTGTGCGGCCGATCGGGGACTGATCGACCTCGTAGACCGCGCGAAGGCTCTCGGCCCCGGTGACTACTGCCTGGACTCGATCCTGGGGCGGAGTTGCCTCCGCGCCAACTCCTCGCCTCATGCCCTCTCGTCCCGTCCCCTCCCCATGAACCGGCGCGTCGGAGGTCGGCAAGCCGGCGAGTCGGCGTCGCTCCTCTTCTTCTCGTCGCGATGGCCTGGACGCGCGGGGCCGCGCGTCCCTACCTGCCTGTTCAGGGGCGCAATGCGCGAATGGGTTCGGTGGGTTCTCATCCCAACCCTCTGCCCCCGGGAGAGGGTGCGGCGAACGAGCGTCCGCCTGAACGTTGGAGTGAGGCCTTCGTTGCAGTTGCTCTTTCACGGCGGGCAAGAGGCACTCACGGAGCAAGGTGCTCTTGCCGGAACCGCTCACCCCGGTGACCAGGATGAGACGGCCGAGAGGGAAACGGACCGTGAGATCGCGCAGGTTGTTCTTGGCGGCGTGGCGCAAGACCAGCCAGCCGGGCGGTTCGCCGTCCGGCGGAGGTGCTGACGAACGCGACTCCACGCGACCACGAGCCGGTGTTCCTCCGACTGGAGCCGCACCCGATGCCGGCGGACGGACCGGGCGCCGTTGGCCCCGACTCGGGTAAGTGTGCCGGGCGCGGAGGCATTGACCGGTCACGGAGTCTTCGTGGCGCAGCAGCTCCGGCAGGCTGCCGGTGGCAATCACTTCCCCTCCGTGTTGCCCCGCGCCCGGACCAAGGTCGATGATGAAATCGGCCTCGCGCATGGTGGCCTCGTCGTGTTCGACCACCACCAGGGAGTTGCCGCGTGCGCGCAGCAGGGCGAGAGCGGCGAGGAGGCGTTCGTTGTCGCGGGCGTGCAGGCCGATGGTGGGCTCATCGAGGATGTAGAGCACCCCGGTAAGGTTGGAGCCGAGCTGCGCGGCGAGGCGGATCCGCTGGGCTTCGCCGCCGGAGAGGGTGGGCACGCCGCGGCCCAGTTGGAGGTATCCCAGGCCGACCTCGTGCAGAAAACGGAGGCGCTCGCGAATCTCGGGGAGGATATCCTGTGCGATCAAGGCGGCGCGCCCCGCCGGACGGAGTTGGCGAAAGTAGGCCAGCGCCTCGTCCACGGACGCGTCGGCGAAGAAATCCAGCGTGGGCGCGCGCTCGGTTGGCTGGTGGCCAGACGTGCGGCGGCGTCTTGCAGGCCCGGAAACCTCGGCCGCGCGGACGAAGTCGAGGCGCACGGCACGGGCGACCGGGTTCAGGCGGCGGCCGCCGCACTCCGGGCAGACTTCGCGTTCGCCCTCCTGCCAGCCGTACCAGGATTCTTCGATGGCATCCGCGCGGGCGCCGCGATCGACGTCCGGCAGGTAGAAGAGTTCGCCGAAACCCCGGCAGCGCGGGCACCAGCCCCGGGGCGAGTTGTAGCTGAAATGCTTGGGGTCGAGCGGCTCGAACGAGCGCCCGCAGCGGCTGCAGTTCCGTTCGGTGGAATGCACCGTGACCTGCCCGTGGTTGTCCAGGGCCAGCAGCGCGCCGTGGCCGACCTCGAGTGCCTCGTCGATGCGCCGCCGGGCCTGAGCGGTGAGCGCACGGCGTTTGGTGCGCTCGACGATGCCGATGACGACTTCGACGTTGTGTTCGCGATAGCGGTCGAGTCGGAACGGTTGGCTGACGCTGTGGATGCAGCCATCGGCGCGGATTTCCGCGTAGCCGTGGCGGGCGGCCCATTCGGCCACCTCGGCATGAAAACCCTTGCGGTTCCGGACGACGGGGGCCAGCAGCAGCAGATCGCCGCGCTCGCGCAGCTCCGCCGCCAACCTCTGCGCCACGCCGTCGCGGGTCTGGGCTTCGATCGGGATCAGGCAATCGGGGCAATAGGGCGTTCCCAGCCGGGCGAACAGGAGCCGGAGGAAATGGTGAATCTCCGTGACGGTGGCCACGGTGCTCTTGCCGCCGCCGCGGGAATTCCGTTGCTCGATGCTCACCGTCGGGGGAATGCCGGCCACCAGATCCACGTCGGGGCGGGCGAGTTGCTCGACGAACTGACGCGCGTAGGCGCTCATCGAGTCGAGGAACCGCCGCTGGCCTTCGGCGAAGAGGAGGTCGAAGGCGAGCGTGCTCTTGCCGGAACCGCTGACGCCGGTCACCACCACCAACTGGCCGCGCGGGATGCGAACGGACAGGTTCTTCAGGTTGTGCTCGCGCGCGCCATGGATCTCGATGGCGTCGGGAAGCTCGACTGGCGGAGCGACACGCGGCACAGCCCTTTGTTACCAGGGAAAGCCAGCGCCCGCAGGCATTTTCGGAAGGCTCTCTGCCTGGGCCTCCTCCAGACCGTTGGATCCGGGAACCGGTCCCGAGTCCCGGAGCAGGACACCGTCGTCAGCGACACGGTGATCAGAAGGAGCGCCGTCCTCATAGTTCAACAGTGAAGTCAGGCATGCCGGGCCGGTGGCGTCCGGTTGAAACCGAGACGGTCTCTGGTTCGCCCTGGCTGGCCCACCACCCCCTCCAACGCTCCCGCCCAGCCGAGACACCCGCCATCCCTGGTCCACCGTCCGACCCCGAATGAACCGCGGAGAACCGAACGCGCATGGTCCCGGGCGCTTCGCCGTTCCTTCGCTATCCGCGCCCATCTGCGGTTCGAACCAAAAGGACGTGCCCCAGATTCGGCTCGGCTTCGCGGTCGCCGGTAAGGTGACGGCCTCTCTCGGGGGAGCACCGCGGATCACGCGGATGACGCGGATCCAGGCAAACAACCAAGCCCCTCCTCACGGACTCCCCTCGGGCCTGCCCTGCGGTCGGCTCCTTCATCAGCAGTGCCGTGGATTCCTGAGGCGAACGACTCAATAGCTCAGCGAGCCGGCCCACGGGACGCGTGGATTGCAGCCGGAGCGCGATGGCCGGGTTCGCTGCAGCGCATGTTCGGTGCGTTAACGATCGGAAGCATGAATGTCGAGAATCTTGATATGCTGGTCCGCCTCATCCACCCAGTACATCAGGGCGTACTCGCCCACCACGGCAATCTGTATCCGGCGTCCGATCGCGTCGTAATCCAGCGCGTCGGAGCGGCCCAACGGATCCCGCCCGATGGCGTGAATCGCTCGCCGTAGGGCCTCCCGCGTCTTCCCGGGGAGACGTTCGATGAACTCGATCACCTCGATCGAAACCAATAATCGGTAAGGCATCGCTCAGGAACTCAGCCGCTCATCCATCTCCTCCAGCGTGATCCACTTGTCTGGGGAAGCGTCGTCAATCTTCCCCGCCATCTGCGCACGATAGTCCGTCAAGTCCTTGTGCCTCAAGGAGACGAGAAATGCGGCCAACCGCCTGCGCTCGTCTGCCGGCAGCGCCTGAACTTCGGCATGGATTTCCTGAATGCTCATGCGCACACCCTACTCCCGCAGCATCCAGATAGCAACGCTCTGGATAGCAACGCTCTGGTTCACCGAACGCTCCAGATCAGTGACCCGGCGCCGCCGATCTAACACTGTCAACCAGACCACCATCGCCGGGTTCACTGCATCTGGTGTGCGCCTGACATGGGCGTGAACTGATGGGGTGCAAGTCCCCTGTGCGGG
>CAYSPU010000288.1:0-7033 GCA_964432995.1 uncultured Verrucomicrobiota bacterium | reverse complement strand
CGTATCCTCTTCGAGGAACTCGCCCCGGCCTTCAAGGAGCGCGCCGGCGGCTACACGCGTATCCTGCATCTCGGCCAGCGCCCCGGCGACGCCTCCCAACTGGCGATTCTCGAATGGGTCGAAAACCCCGTTCCCGCACCCGCCGCGACCAAGCCCACGGAAGAAGCCGAGAAGAAGTAGGCCCTTCCCCCAGCGAGAAGCTCTGCCCGCGGCCGGTTCCCTAGGAACCGGCCGCGCCGCTTTAATCGAAAGAAGCAGCCCGGCAACGAGCGCGAAAAACAAGACCTTCGGAGACCGCAACGTGCGGCGCCGTCGGCGAGGTCGCCCTGCCCCGGGCGCGAAGGGCGATCCCGGAATGGGGCGGGGAGAGACCGCTTCCCCCCTTGGCGCGTCAGGCCGCCGGAAGCGCGCCCCGTGGGCGCTGGAGCCCCAGGCGCTTGATCCGGGAGAACAAGGTCGTCGGCTTGATTCCCATCAAGCTGGCGGCCCCGTCCGGCCCGTGGATCTTCCAGGCACAGCGTTCCAGCGCCGCAAGGAGGTTCGCCTTCTCGAACTCGCGGAGCTGACTCTCGCTCAACGGGGTGCTGGCGGCCGCCGAGCGCGGTGTGGCCGGCGCCGTTGGCTCGACGGGCAGCGGCGCGGCATCGGTCAGCGGAACGTCCAGATGGAGCGCGCCCGAGCGCGAGAGGATCACGGCGCGCTCGACGACGTTCTGCAGCTCGCGGACGTTGCCGGGCCAGTCGTAGGCTTCGAGTTGGGCCCGGTGACTGTCGTTCAGCCGCGGCACCGCCAGCCGCAGCCGGCGGGCGGCCTGATCGAGGAAATGCTCCGCCAGCAATACGATGTCCTCCCGGCGCCGGCGGAGGGGCGGAACCTCGATGGGGAAGACGTTCAGGCGGTAGAACAAGTCCTGGCGAAACCGCCCCTTGGCAATCTCCTGTTCCAGCTCGCGGTTCGTGGCGGCAATGATCCGCACGTCCACCGTCCGCGTGCGCTCTTCCCCTACGCGCTCATACTGCTTCTCCTGGAGAACCCGCAGGAACTTGCTCTGCAGATCCCAGGGAATCTCGCCCACTTCGTCCAGGAACAGCGTTCCCTGGTCGGCGGCCTCGAAGCGGCCGGCGCGATCCTTGAGCGCGCCCGTGAATGCCCCTTTGACGTGCCCGAAGAACTCGCTCTCGTAGAGTTCCCGCGGTACGGAGGCGCAGTTGACGCGGATCAACGGCTGGTCGTGGCGCTGGCTCCGACGGTGGATTTCGCGCGCGACCAGTTCCTTGCCCGTTCCCGATTCGCCCAGAATCAGTACCGTGGCATCCGTCGGCGCCACCAGGTCGATCCGCCGCACCGCCTGCCGCAACGCGTCACTCCGCCCCAGGATTCCCCCCAGCGCCTTGGCCTCCTCCACCTCCTCGCGCAGATAGAGGTTCTCGAGCTCCAGATGGCTCTTCAGGCGCTCGATCTCCTCGAATGCCCGCGCATTCACCAAAGCTGCCGCAATGTGATCCGCAAAAACCCGAACCCAGCCCGGACCCGCCTCCGGAGTCGGAATCCGCGTGTAGATCGCCAGCACTCCCAAGGTCTCCCCCCGGTGGATGATCGGCTGCCCGTTGAACCCCCGAATCCCTTCCCGCCGCGCCCAGTCCGGTCGCAAAAACTGACCGTAATCGCTCCCCACGTCCTTCACCACCACCGCCTCCCCAGTCGCGGCGATCTTCCCCAGGTTCGTCACCCCAAGGGGCACACGGCGGAATCCTCCTCCGGTGCGCGACCATTCCACGGCGGGATCGACGATCGAACGCCCCGCACTCGCCGCCAAGTGCAGACAGCGGTCCCGCCCCGAACAATCCGATCCAAAAACGCACTCCGCGCACCGGTCCCCCTTTTCCAAAAGCCACACCCGCGCCAAGGCGATGTGCGGCCGCTCCGCCAACCGCGTCACCACCCGGTCGAACAACTGGTCGACCGACCGGATCTGCGCCACTTCCAGCAGGCGGTCCCTGAGGGAGTCGAATTCCGGGGTGTAGTCCGGTGCCAATTGCACGCGCGGGTTGTAGTCCAGCGATGCGCGCGTGGCAATCGGTATCTTCAGTTTTTCGTCGGAGTCGACGATGCTTCGTTGTCGTCGAAGTTTCGTTGGCGCGGACGGCAGGGTCGTCCAAGTGTAACTCCTTGTGAATCAAGCGTGTTATGGGGCGGGATGAGGTTGGCACTCCAACTGCGCCGGGGGGGTGTTCGATAGGTTTTGCCGTCTTCCCAGGCGTGCTTGTTGGGCGCTGCCGGATGTGTGTCCGGATGGTGTCAGTGCTTGGGGTTCACGACCGGTCCCGGTGAGTTGACTCACTCGCCGGGACCGGCTCGTTTCTGGGAGGCGTGTTCGGCGGGTGGGGCTGCCGCCCAAAGCGTGGTCCGATGCCCCTCGGCCACGGGGCGAGGCCATCACGCGCCCCCGGCACCGGTTGCCGCTTCGGGCTGCAACTTCGCACTCGCCCGGACAAGGGCGGCAGCGTAAGAGTTCCGGGGTTCCGACCATACCACGCGCTCGAGTTTATGAGATTCCATCGCGGACTCCGACGGTCCTTCTGGTGGTTCTATGCCCCTCTGATCCTGGCCGGCTTCCCTTGGGGAATCGCGCTTCCCGTTTCGGCTGCGACCGACACTCCCTGGGTGGCGAAGTGGATCTGGCATCCAGGCGCCGACGTGCACGGCTACAACCAGACCATTGTGGCAAGGAAGGAATTTCGCCTCGGCGAACCCCGGCGTGCGCGGCTACGCGTCACGGCGGACAGCTTCTATCGGGTGCTCGTGAACGGACGCTGGGTCAATGATGGTCCGGCGCGGAACTGGCCGGAGCATTACCAGTACGACGAGTTGGACGTCACGTCCTGCCTGCACAAGGGGAACAACGAGATCCGGATCATTGGTCGCTACTACGGGGTGGGGGACTTCCATCGCGTCCCGCAGCAGGCGGGGCTTCTCGCTCAACTCGACGTCGAGTTGGCCAATGGTCGGACGTTCACCCTGGGCACCGATGGATCCTGGAAGACGTCTGTCGCCGAGGCTTGGACTCCCGGCACGCCCAAAGCCAGTATCCAGATGGAGCCGGCGGAGCTGTATGACGCCCGCAAGGAGCCTCTCGAGTTCCGCCGGGCGGCGGTTCTCTTCGACGCCACCGCCGGTCCGTGGAAGGACCTCAGCCCTCGCGACGTCGCGCTGATGTCCCGTCAGCCCGTCGCGTTCAAGTCGTTCCTCGGCGCCCGGGTGGTCCGTGCCGACGGTGCGGACTTCTGTCTGCCGGCCGCGCGCCTGGCGAATCCCGGGGTCATCGAGGCGAATCACACCGTCAGTTGCGCCGGGGGCATGGCGATGATCCTGGAATTGAATCAGGAACGCCTCGTGCGCTTCGAGTCCGACGGCATGAAGATGGCCATCGACGGACAGCGCAACGAGCGAAGCGAGTTCCGGTTGGGACCGGGGCGGCACATGGTGCTGGCGTTCGTCCGCGACATCTGCGGCCACCAGAAGGAAAAGGCCCTGCGCCTCGTGGAACCGGCGAACGTCAGGGTGAACCATGTCCTGCCGGACAAGGCGTCAGCCGCCCCTGGCCCTTGGACCAGGCTGAGTCTGCCGGGGGCCAAGTTCGAGAATCCCCTCGATGCCTCCCACGAGAACCCGTGGTGCTACCTCCGGTTCCCCGAGTACACCTTCGTAACCAACGATCTTCGCTGGATCCACTTCCAGGACGAAGACCCGCGCGTCGCTCAGGCCAAACGCGGCTACGCCCGCGAGACCGACGAACTTCTCTCCAGCATCAAGGATGAGGCCGCGTTTCGCGAGAAGTTCACCTTGACCGGCCGGGCCGAAGCCCTGGGCTATGCGGACATGTTCGTCGAGGATACCGCCTGGCAGTTCTACCATCGGCAGGTGGTGGGCGAGGGGGCAGCGCTCGTTCGGGATCCTGCGGCCCTGATGCACAACCATGCGGGCGTGACCACGGTCTGGCCGAGCCCCGACGGCGATGTGGAGTTGCTCTACGACCTGGGGGAACAGAACTGCGGCTACTACGATCTCGAACTGGTGGCCGAGGCGGGGGTGAAGGTCGACGTCTACGGAATCGAGTACATCGCCCCGGACGGGCGCCTGCAGCACACCTGGGGCAACCGCAACGGGATGCGTTGCGTCACGAAAGAGGGGGTGAACCGCTTCCTCTCGCTCAAACGACGGTCGGGGCGTTACGTCTTTCTCACCCTGCGCGGCTTCCGCGAGCCGATCGCGATCCATCGGTTCCAGCTCATCGAGTCCACATACCCCGTCAATTATGTTGGCAGTTTCTCCTGTAGCGACGCCCGATTGGATCGGATCTGGGAGATCTCGACGCGCACGCTGAAGCTGTGCATGGAGGACACCTTCACGGACTGCCCGCTCTATGAGCAGACGCACTGGGTGGGGGACGCCCGGAACGAGTCCTTGCTGGCCTACGGTGTGTTTGGCGCCGAAGACCTCGCCCGCCGCTGCATCCGGCTCACGGCGGAATCGCTCGACCGGTATCCCATCGCCGGGTGCCAGACCCCTTCGTGTTGGGACACCATCCTCCCCGCCTGGAGTTTCCTCTGGGGGATCTCCACCTGGGACTACTACTGGCAGACCGGGGAACGGGGATGGCTCCGGCAGGCCTACCCCCACGTCATCCGCAACCTCCAGGGCGCCGAACGCTACGTCGGCGATCGCGACCTCTTCAGCGGCCCGTTCTGGAACATGTTCGATTGGACCGGCGCCGACCAGAGCCCGAAGACCGTGCTCCACAACAGCATGTTCCTCGTGGGCGCCATCGACGCCGCTCTGCGGGAAGCGGACGTTCTCGGCGACTCGACTCACGTGCAATGGCTCCGCAAGCTCCGCGCGCGCCTCGTCGGCGGCATCAACCGGCTCTGGGACCCCGCCCGCAAGTCGTATCCGGATAGCGTGCGCGATGACGGTTCCATCAGCCCGTCCACCTGCCAGCACACGAGTTTCCTCTCGGTCCTGTATGACATCGTCGAGCCCGGGAATGCGGCGGCGGCCAAGGCCAACTTGCTCGAACCGCCGGAGAAGATGGTCCGCATCGGCTCGCCCTTCGCCGTGCTCTATCTCTACGAGACCTACGAGAAACTGGGGCTCGAGGATCAGATCATCCGGGAGATCTACCAAAACTACCTGCCGATGGTGGAAAGCGGGGCGACCACGGTCTGGGAGAGTTTCCCCAGCGGCACGACGGGTTCCGGTGGATTCCCGACGCGCAGCCATTGCCACGCCTGGTCCTCAGCCCCTTCACGGTTCCTGAATCGGATCATCCTGGGGATGAAGACGACTTCGCCGGGCGGCCGCACGGTGACCATCAGTCCGCGGCTGAATGGCCTGACGTGGGCCCGTGGGGCGACAGCGACGTTCGCGGGGCCGGTCCACGTTTCCTGGAAGCGCGAGGGCGAGGTTCTGGACGTGACGTTCTCCGCTCCTTCAGGCGTGCAGGCGGAGTTCGTCCGCAACGACACGCATGCCGGGCTGAAGGTCCGCGTCAACGCACGGGACCTGCCATGAATTCCCCTGCCCATTCTGGGATGCCACTTCGCATGAAAGGTAGGGCGCCGCAAGACACAGTCTCCGAGCCCATTGTTTCCGGCGCGATGCGGGCTGGTTCTCATGGCCTCCCTGATCTGCACACACCATGCGTGACACCGCTGGGCTGACATCTTTGGGTTGGCGCCCCGAGTTTGCCGATTCCTTCGCGCCTTACGTCCGACAGGGCTTCCGTCCGGGGCGTATCGCTCAGGAGGACAAGCATGCCTACTTGGTGCTCACCGAAACGGGGGAACTCCTGGCCCAAGTGCCTGGTCGCTTGCTGCACCGGGTGGCTTCCGCCGCGGAGCTGCCCAAGGTGGGCGATTGGGTCGCGGTGCGCCCGTTGCCGGAGCGCGGCAAAGCGGTGATCGAGGCCATCCTCCCGCGGCGCACCCAGGTCGTCCGCAAGCTGGTTGGGCGTCGTCAGGCGGAGCAAGTCCTCGCCACCAATCTCGACACCGCCTTCATCGTGCTGGCCCTGGATGCCTCGTTCAATGTCCCCCGTCTCGAACGGTTTCTCGTTGTGGTGCGCGACGGAGGGGCCCAAGCCGTTGTCGTGTTGAACAAGGTCGACCTGGCCGATGATCCGGAGGCCCGACGGGGCGAGGCCTGCCGGGTGGCCGGGGAGACGCCTGTGTTTCTGGTGAGCGCGCGGACCGGACGCGGCCTGGGCCAGTTGCGCTCCGCCATCCAGCCCGGCCAGACCGTGGCCTTCATCGGGACCTCCGGCGTGGGCAAGTCCAGCCTGATCAACCGACTCTATGGCGAGGACATCCAGGCAACCCTCGAAGTCCGCGAGGGCGATGCCAAAGGAAGACACGCCACCACCTGGCGCGAGTTGATCGTCCTGCCCGGCGGCGGACTGGTCATCGACACCCCCGGTATGCGCGAACTCCACGTCTGGATGGCGGATGAGGGTCTGGCGGAATCGTTTGCGGACGTGGAGGAATTGGCGGTCCAGTGTCACTTCCGCAACTGCTCGCACACGGTGGAGAAGCGCTGCGCCGTCTTGGAAGCGGTGGCCGACGGCCGGCTGACGCTGGAACGTCTCGAGAACTACCGCAAGCTCCGCCACGAACTCGACTACCTGGCGGCGGAGCGCCGCCGGCACACGTTTTCATCCCGGAGTTCCTCGGGATCAACCTCGCGCTGACGTGAGTCGGGGGCCAAGCGTTCGAAGTCCACCGGGCCCACCCCCACCCCCACCCCCGCCCCCGGACCCCGGCTCCTCCCGGGCCGGCCGTGGCCCCGCGACGGCGTGACTCTCACGGCGCTTCGCCACCGCGTTTTCCCTTGTCGCTCGCCGGAGCCGACCGCATCCTCGACGCCCGATGGCTGAGCGGTTGATCGACCAGGTTCTTGCCAAGCCCGACGCGGTGCTCGAGCTCACCTTGCGCCCCGCGCTGTTCTCCGAGTTCACCGGCCAGGCCAAGGTCAAGGA
>CAYSPU010000287.1:0-7062 GCA_964432995.1 uncultured Verrucomicrobiota bacterium | reverse complement strand
ACGTTCGACGTTTGGTTCATTATCAGCGACTTGCGCGTGCGGTTCATGGGAAGGGCGTCAGCTCAGGGCGCGGAGTCTCCGGCGCACTTGGGCGCGGATGAGGACGGCGGCGAAGTTCAGGGTGAAGGTCAGCGCGATCAGGACCAGGACCGTGGCATAGGCGATCGGTTTGGTATCCTCGATCTTCGGGGATTGGGTCGACAGGACGAACACATGGTACCCGAGGTCCATGAACTGGTCGGTCAGTTTGTGGGGCAGGTCGGCCATGTAGTAGGTGACCCCGGTCACGAGGATGGGGGCGACTTCGCCGGCGGCGCGGCTAATGGCGAGGATCCCGCCGGTCATGATTCCCGGGAGGGCCTGGGGGAGCACGATCTTGAGGATGGTCTGGAGCTTGGTGGCGCCGAGGGCGAGGCTGGCTTCGCGCAGGCCGGGCGGGATGGCGCGGAGCGATTCCTCCGTGGCCACGATCACCACCGGCAGCGTCATCACGGCCAGGGTCATGGACGCCCACAGCACCGAGGGATGGCCCCACTCCGCCGCCTCGTTGCCTGCCAACCGGTCCAGATTCGCCCCGATGAAGTTGATGAAGAAACCCACACCGAAGAGGCCGAAGACAATCGAGGGGACGCCGGCGAGGTTGTTCACGGCGCCCCGGATGATCCGGGTGACCGGGGAGGCACTCGGGGCATACTCGGTCAGGTAGACGGCGGTGGTCACGCCGACCGGGAGCACGGCGATGGTCATGAGAAAGACCCGGATGGTGGTGCCGATCACCATGGGCAACACCCCCGTGGTGTCCGGATTGAAGAAATCCTCTTTGGGGATGGTCGACACGAACCGCCAGGAGAGTGCGCTCCAACCGTTGATCAGGATGTTGATCAGGATCACCGCCAGGATGGCCAGAATCAGCAAAGTCGCCAGACCGGTCAGCCCGCTGAAGAAGAACGAGGCGTAATCGAACCGTTCGGCGCGGAAGTGCCGCCCGCGAACGACGGTGGTTGCGGGTCCCGCGTTCATTTGGACTTGCCCTCGAGCTTCCGCTTGAACCGATGGATGACGACTTCACCGACCAGGTTGGTGAAGAAGGTCACGGCGAAGAGGAGCGCCCCCAGCAGGAAGAGCATCCGATAATGATGCCCGCCGGTGACGACCTCGCCCATCTCGGCCGCAATCGTCGTGGTGATGCTGCGGGCGGAGTCGAAGATGCTCCAGGACATGACGCTGGCGGAGCAGACCATGAGCACGATCATGGTTTCGCCGATGGCGCGGCCGAAGCCGAGCACCGTGGCGGCGAAGACGCCGGGGAGGGCGGCCGGCAGAACGATCTGCCAGGCCGCCTGCCAGCGGGAAGAGCCCAGCGCCAGCGCCGCCTGTGTGTAGGTGGAGGGCACACTGGTGAGGGCGTCCTCGGAGATCGAGAAGACGATGGGAATCACGGCGAAACCCAGAGCGATCCCCGCCACGAACGCGTTGAGGCGGGTTTCGTAGCCCAGGAGGTCCTGGAGGAAGGTAGCCATGACCAGCAGGGCGAAGAAGCCCACCACGACTGAAGGGATCCCGGAGAGCAGTTCGATGGCCGGTTTCACGATCTCGCGCACCGTCGGCCGCGCCAATTGGGAGACGTAGATGGCGGCGGCCACCGAGAGCGGCACGGCGAACAGGAGCCCGACCAGCGTGGTCTTCAGGCTCCCCACAACGAGGGGAACGATGTTGTATTTGTGAATGTTCCCGACGGGCTGCCAGATGTACTCCGGCTGCCGATAGCCGCTCCATTGGTGGGGCAGCAACAGGTGGCGCCACTTGGTGGTGTTCAGCCGGGCGTCCGGGTCGTTCATCAGCTCCGGGTACTTCTCCACGATCCCCTGGATGCCCTCCTCCCGCACTTCAAAGAGCGCCACCAGCGTCTCGCGGTCGTACTCCGCCATCTGTTTGCGCGTCAGTCCCAGGTACCGACGGATCTCTTCGGGGCTGAGCTTGTCGATCTCCGCGGCGGGGATCACGTCCTGGATGGCGGCGCTGTTGGTCTGCCCGAGGAGGATGGGGAGCGCCTCGCGCGCCACGAACGTGATGATCAGGAACACCAACAGGATCGCCGAGAGGGAGACCAGGAAGATGCCTTTCTCGACAATCCACTCGCCGGGGCGGGCTTTGTGCCCGCGGAGCACCCCCATCCAGCCGGCGGTGCGTCTCCCCAAGTTGGTGCGGTGCGGCATGGAGTCCCGCTATTGCCGGTATTGCTTTGGCAGCGGGTAATACCCGACATCTTTGACGATCTTCTGGCCGTCGTCGCTCCGGATCCACTTCAGATAGGCGGCAATCTCGCCTTTGTCCAGAGCCGGGTTCACGTAGATGTAGAGGAACCGCCAAATGGGGTACTTGCCGCTCACCACGTTCTCCTCGGTCGGTTCGATGGCGTCGGAGCTGTCGTCCTTCTTGATGAGCAGGTGTTTGGCCCCGGCCCCGTAAGCGGCGCCGCCGTAGCCGATTCCGTTCTTGTCCTTGGCCACGGCTTGCAGCACCGCCGCGGTGCCGGGCATGGTCTGGGCGCTGGCAACAAAGTCGCCCCCCTTGAGCACGTGTTCCTTGAAGAACTCGTAGGTGCCCGAGCTGTTCTCGCGGCTGTAGACAACGATCGGAGCGTCGGGGCCGCCCAGTTCCTTCCAGTTTCGGGTCTTGCCGGCGAAGATGCCCTGCAACTGAGGGATGCTGAGTTCCTTGATGGGGTTCTCCGCGCTGACGTAGACCGAAAGCCCGTCGAGCGCTACTTTGTACTCGGTGGGGCGTTTGCCGAAGGCCTTGATGCAGTTCTCGATTTCCTTGGCCTTGATTTTGCGCGAGGCGTTGGCCAGGTCCGTTGTGCGGTTCTGGAGGGCGGCGAAGCCGATGCCGGAGCCGCCGCCGGTGACCTGGATGCGGGTGCCGGGCTGCTGCTGCATATACACCTCGGCCCACTTCTGGGCGAGGATGACCAGGGTGTCGGAGCCTTTGACCGTGATATCGGCTCGGGCTTCCGGGAGGATCGCCAAGCCCAGGGCGGCGAGGGCGGCGAGGTAGGATTTGGGTTTCATCGGTTGCGGATCTCGTTGTTCGCTGTGTTTATCTGGGGTCAGGATCGCTGCTGTAGGTTACGATTCGGTTACGGCCTGGTGTCATTTGGGTGAAAGAACCGGTCAGAACTTCCATTGGAGGTCGACTTGGAGGCGGTTCATGGCGCTGTCCGAGCTGGACGGGCTGGGGTTGATCAACTCGGTGGCAAACCACTTGCCGCTCAAGGTGAGGGAGTCGTATGGGGAATAGGCCAGTTTCGTGATATGCCCCTTGACGTTCGTGCCGCTCTGGTAGCCAGTCGAGCCGCCGGTCGGCGCCGTCTCGTAGTAAGCGCCAAAGTCCGAATCCGTCACTTCCTCGTACCAGGCGTCGCCTCCCAGGTATTTGTAGGTGTAGCCGACTTCCCAGGTCTTCTTCTTGCCGGACTTGCCGAAGGTGACCCCCACGGAGCAGCCGGTGTTGTCCTCATCCGCACCAGGGTTGTGAACCAGGTCGCCGGCGATCCTGAAGGGGAACGTCCCGGTGTAGAGCGGGGCGCTGGGGAGGTTGAAGGTGGCCGAGAAATCCGCCACGACGGGGTTGTAGTCGTAGACCAGAACACCACCGGTCCCGGCCCGGGTGTTGCCCCGGTTGATGTTGGGGACCGCGCTGTTCGCCAGGGCTTCCTCGTTGGCAATCCCCAGGACGGCTACGCCGGCCGACGTGGAAAGACATTTCGTCCAGGTGCCGTCCCAGCGCAGTTGGGCGCCGGTGAAGAAGGGATCGTCAGAATCGGCACCGATCTCGTCGAGGATGAACCCCCCGGCGTTGAGCCTCAGTGACTGGCGATCGTTGAACGCGTATCCAAACTGCATCCCCACGCCCTCGGGGGTGTAGTCCCCGTCGAAGACCATGTCCGAGAAGACGAACGGATTCTCCATCTTGCCGAACGTCGCCACGCCAGACCAGTCCGGGCCGTTCAGGAAACTCCACCGGGCGTAGGCCATGTCGATGAAGATCCCCTTCTTGGAGGCGTTGTTCTGCATCGACTGGTTGGTGGAGATCGGGTCGATCCCGTTGGCGATGCCGCCGGCGTTGTCAATGTCCCCGGACCCGAGGCGGAGACCGATCTCGAAGTTGTCCTTGAGCACGGCCGTGACTCCGAGGCGGAGCCGGTAGCGGAACCGGGTGCGGTCGATGTACTCGACGTCGGGATCCGCGTAGAAACCTTCAAGGCGGCCGCGGAAGTCGCCGTTGATCTTCAACGAGGTCACCCACTCGGACATCCCGCTCTTCACCTGGTAAGCGGTGGTGAAGCCTTTGTCCGCTTCCTCCCGAAGGTCCTTGGCCTCGGAGTCGCTCAGGATTCCTTTCTCAACGAGTTTGTCGATCAAGGCATCGGCGGATTGCCCGTGGGCCGTGACGCCCAGGGACGCCAGCGCCAAAGCGCCGGCGGCGGTCCATTTCTTCAGAGTTGGTTGCATGCGATAGTAACGGTTGCGTTCGGTTCGCGTGACAGCCTGCGAACGGAAGGTCACGAGCGCATGGCCGTAGGGTTACGTTTCGGTAACAGCCGTTCCGGTGCCCTCCTCCCCGCATCTCGACGCTGCCGCCAACTCGCCTGCGCAGTGTTTCGCGGTGCGGCCCGCGCGCGGAAGGAAGCAGCGCCCTGACGAAGTCGGGGCATCCCCAGGTTGTCGGTGGGCGGCCAGCACCCTCTGGCCGCTCGGACCGATCGCCGTCAGGGACTGGTGGCCGACAACCTCCGGATGCACTGTGACTAAGTCCAGCAGCCACAATCTGCTTGACGAGGCGAGGTCCTGACGTAGCCTACACGCGAATTTCCGAACAACCTGCTACACCGTGAGTTCAGCGGTTCATCAGGCACTTTGCTCGCGAGATGGCGTGAGGAACGCCAGACGGTGTGGCTTCGGTCCGACAGGGCGGCTCGCCGCCGTACTTTGCCAGGCGGCCATCCTCGTTCCGCTCTGGGGTCAGGGATTCATCGACGTCCGGTTCGACAGGGCCGAGTATGTGGTGGTACCTGCGTCAACCATCGCGGTGACGATCGAGTTGGGGTCGGCGATCCCGGAAGGGTTGTTCAGCTACGGGGTTCGGCTGGTCTACGACTCGATTCTGGGGCGGATGGTGAATGAGAATGACATTTTCGTGCCGCCACCCCTCGAATACAACGGCGCGCAGGGACCCGGGGCGATCCGGGCGGTCGGGGACGGGTTCGCCGCGGTCAAAGGGACCGTCGATGCTCTGACGATTCCGGCCGTCTACTACACGGGTTCGGAGCTGGCCACTTTCAACGTCGCGGCGCTCGCCCCGGGGGACTACGCGTTGAGCCTGGAGATTTTCCGCACGTTGGGCCCAACCGAGAGTGTCTTCGTTTCAGGAACCGGCGCGGTGCTGGACAGCCAGCTCCGGTTCGGCACGGCAATCCTCCACGTCGTCCCGGAACCGGCATCCGTCCTCCTGGCGGGAGGCGGACTCGTGGGGATTCTGTTCCTGCGACGGCGGAGCGGCGGATCATAGACTGGCCACCACATGCGTCGCGAGAGTTCCAGGTCGCGGTTCGAGTTCGAGGAGTTGGAGCCTCGGATTCTGCTCACGGCCGAGCCGACCGGGACGGCGGCGTGCGCGGACTTGGCGGCGGCGATGGGCGGCACGGCGCTTGCCCTGGACTCGGTCGCCGAGGTCCCTTCCGGGTCAACCGAGGCCGTCGTGGCATTTGCGGAGCCATCCGAACCGGCTGCGACGGCTACCTCGATCTTTGCCGGCGTCGAGTTGGAGAGCATCGACGACGGCTCGAGCCCCGCAGTCGTGGCCCCGGCCGACGACACCGGCGGAGCGGGTGAGAGCGTCGTCGGCTCAACTGCCGCCGCCGAAGTAGCGGCGCTCGTGGAGACGGTCACTCCCTCCGCAACGGAACAAAGCCAACTGCCGCCCGTCGAGGTGGAGATAGCGCCGTCGACGGAGCCTGCGGAGACGACGTCCACGGTAGAAACGTATTTGACGGATACCTTGAAAGCGCCGAACGCTCCCCCGGCTGCGGCAGAATCCGCGACGTCGGAAATAGCGGTTTGCGGCGGAGCGGGTAGCGGTGAGGCAGCGAGTGATCCGGTTGAAGAAGCGGGCACGGGGCAGAACCCTGGGCGTCCGATTCAGCCGATGGGTGGTGAGCTGGATGATACCCTCGACGGCGCGACGGCGCTCGAAATGGTCGAGGATCCGGCAGGGAGTGGCTACTTCGTTGGACGCGCGAACGAGCAAATCGACGTGCCGTCCGACGTTGACTATTGGAGGTTCAACGCACTGGCGGGCGATTCGGTGGCGGTCAGCCTCGACACGTACGGCAGCGGGGTGGACGTTTACATCGAGTTGCGCAACGCGGCCGATGGCGTGATCGCCAGCGACAACAATGGAGGGCCGTACAACGACGACTACATCAGCAACTACAAGATTGGCAGCAGTGGCAGCTATTACGTGCGGGTGAGGAGTCACGGGGGGGTGGGGACGTATGAGGTGCGGGTGGAGATGGCGCGGGGGATGGATTTGGAGAGTGACGGGGACTACGCCAACGACGGGAACAGCGGGGCGGACGGGTTGACGTTGGTGCAGGAGGGGAATGTGCAGAAGGGGCGGATCGCGGGGACGGTAATGAACCGGCAGGGAGGGAACTGGGATGAGGATCGGTATGTGTTGGGGGTATTGAATGCTGGGAACACGGTGGAGTTGGAGGTGGGGTTACCCGGGACGAGCACGTTGGTGCCGTGGGTGCGGGTGTTGAACAGTGCGGGGCAGGAGGTGTTGGATGAGGATCCGAGTGGGGAGCGGTTCTTTGGGACGATTTTGGCGAGCGACACGTATTACGCGGAGGTGAGCAATCGGTATTGGGTGTGGGAGGGGCACGGGTATGGGTATAGCGCGTGGGGGACATGGGCGGTGGCGGAGGCTGGGGCGGTGGGGATGGGGGGACATTTGGTGGGGATCGGGAGTGTGGAGGAGCAGAGGTTTGTGTATGGG
>CAYSPU010000286.1:0-7105 GCA_964432995.1 uncultured Verrucomicrobiota bacterium | reverse complement strand
CGGATTCAACAGAAGCTCGCAGAGAACCGCAAAGGCATGTCTCCCCCCGTATTCCCTTTGTTCCTTCTGCTTTTCGCGGCCCATGCCTCTTTGCGATTCATCGCGGCTTCTGTTCAAAGTCGAGTCGGCGGTGACCTGATCAGTTGGTCGGGTCCTCCCGCGGCTTCGGATCCCGACGCGGTTCGTGGGCAGAAGCCGCAACGGTCGGACGCACCGCTAGCCGGCATATTTCACACCTCTGCGGTGCGCCGATCCAGTGTGCACCCGCAGGACGCGCCGTATGCCGGCTAGACGCACCAAGGCCGCGTCTCCCTCATGTGGCCGCGCAGAGCTGGGGATCAGCCGGGGAGTTGATCCAGAGGGTTGGAACGGTTGGCGAGCGGGAGCGCGACACGGGCTTTGAGCCGATGGGATTCGTAAATGGCCGCGACCATTTCGATGGCCCAGCGACCGTCAATCCCGCTGCAGACCGGTGGTTGACCGGATTCGATGGCGTGGATTCACCGAACTCCAATGCGCTGTCAGGCCGTTCGCAAAACCGAAGAGGGCGTGAATGGTGTCGCCGGCGAAGCCTCCGGCGAGCAACGCCTTCACCTGGACGAACTCGGGAGTGTAGCGGCGGTTGTGGGCGACCTGGATTCTGACTTTGGATCGCAGCGAGCCGAACATGAGCATAGCGTTATCCGGTGGCGGGCGTATATTCCATCCGAAACCACACGCCGGAGCAGATGGTATGAAGAGTCATTGGACTGGACGGGACGCGTTCGAGTTGGCGTATCTGGCGCTGCTGACGCAGGCGGGGGTCAAACCGCTCAGCCGGTGGGAGAAACCAATCCCCGCGCACTGGAGGGAACGACTGTCGACCCTCGAGCTGAGGGCGCGCGCGGTCTCGCGTCGACTCCGCTCCGGAGCGGTAGTTGGCGAACTCGTATTCAGCCGGTCGAAGGAGCGATTGGACCAATACGCCCGGCACTTCGAGGGCACCCCGCTGGACCTCACCCCGGAGCGGAGGAGTCTGGAGGGCCGGCTTCTCGGATACCCGGAATGCTGCGTGCGGAGCTTCGTGGAACGCGGCTATGCGCGCAACGCTCTGCGGCGATCCGAGCAACGTCTGCTCTTCCACTGGGCCTGCCCCGGTTGCACCGTCACGCCCAGACTGCTGCCCGTCTATAGGCAGCTCTATCGCGAAGCCCGCCGTTCCCACCGGACTCTCTTCCCCGCGGCATCCCATCCGATTCTCCTGCGGATGCCGCGCGCGCTGGCCGCGGCCGCCTCGCTCGCCCTCCTCGGTCTGCCCGCCGCCACTCTCGCCGGCAGCGATCCCGACCCGCACTGTCTTCCGCTCGATACGTGGGAGGATCCCGACCACGACTTGCTCACGACCGATGAGGAGGGCCTGATGGGCTGCAACCCGGCCGTTGCCGACGAAGACGGAAACGGAGTCGCCGACGGCGTCGACCTTGCCCAAGCGCTCTCCCGGGCGATCGACGCGTTGCCCACGGAACCCTCGTCCACCGACGTCTACGTGATCCCGCACCTCACGTTCGGCCTCGAGAGCTGCGCGGTGTGCGGCGAGATGGTCAACATGGGGGTGCTCGAGATCATCCACCCCCTGGAGAAGCAGTCGGTGTCGGTGCCCTGCGTGGCCAAGCACTATCTCGAGCACGGCAGCTTCAGCTACAACGGCAGTATCCACTCCGGTCGCCTCAACGTGATGTTCCTGCGCACGCTTCTCCAGAGCACCGGCCCCATCCACCTCCTGCCCGAACCCGCCGGCACCGACCAGGATCGCGACGGCCTGCGCGACACGGAAGAACCGAGCTTCGGAACCGACCCCCAGCGTGCGGACAGCGACGGCGATCTCTTGTTGGACGCAGTGGATGTGGCGCGGTCGCTGCGCGCCCAACTCGACGCGCTGCCCCACGTCAGCGAAGCGACGGCGCCCACCGACCGCCCCTACATCATCGATCACCCGATGGACGGCATCGAGACCTGCCCGGCCTGCGGCGACCGGGTGGTGATGGATGTCTGGGACGTGATCAACCCGGTTGCCCACACCCAAATCCGCATCTCCTCGATGGCGCTTCACTACCTGGACCACGGCGGCTTCCGCTGGCGTGGCGGGCAGCTCGACGAGGGGCATGGGCGGGTGGACCCGCGTCAGTTGCAGGCGGTGTTGACCGGCACCGGCGACGGCCATCAACGATCCGTCCGAGGCGACACCGACCAGGACCTTCTCCGCGATACCGAGGAAGCCGAGCTGAGGCGGGACCCCGGCAAGCCTGACGAGAACGCCAACCAGATTCCCGACGGCGTGGACCTCGCCACCGGCTGGGCCCAGCGGATCGCCGGGCTTCCGACCAGTCCGCAGGAGGAACAGGTGTACCGGTTGGACTTTTCCTTGAACGGCATGGAGCAGTGTGACGTCTGCGGCGAATGGATGAACATGGGATGGCTGACGGTCTGCAATCCGCGCGCCGAGCTCTACTGCCGAATGCCGTATGTGGGGCTGCACTTTCTCGAGCATGGCAGCTTCGACCTGGCCGGCAACCGCCACGGCGAAGACCGCATCGACGTCGGCCTGCTGCAGGCCACGCTCGAGTCCACCGGGCCGTCCCATCGCCAGCCGCTCCCGAAAGAGACCGATGGCGACGGCCTGTCCGACGCGGAGGAGAAGGAGTTGGGCACCGATCCGACAAAGCCGGACTCGGATGGCGACGGGGTGCCGGACGGGTTCGAGATCGCCCGGGGGTGTTGGCGGGCGCTGATGGCGCTGCCGCGAGCGCCGGATCCGCAGGGGTATGTCATCGAGTACCCACTGAGGGGCCTCGTGACCTGTCCGGTCTGCGGCTTGAACGTCAACATGGGGCACGTGGAACTGGTGGCGCCGGGCGAGACTTCGGGACGCGAAATCTCCTACCTGCTGCTGCATTACTTGCAGCACGGAAGTTTCGCGATCTCGCCCGAGGAACGGGTGGACCCGCTCGACCTGACGGCGCAGCTCCGGCCGGTGGCAAGGGCGCAGTTGGATGCATCGCGTCCGCAGCTCCGGTGGATGGGAAGGGCCGGCCAGCACTACGAGGTCCTTGCGGCCAACGACGCCTCCGGACCGTGGGTTTCCGCGGCGACCTATGCGGGGCTGGACGCCGAGTTGGTGTTCGAAGAGACCGCAGCACCCATCGCGGGACGACGCTTTTATCGCCTGCGGACGTGGTGAACGAAAGCGCTCCCCAGCGGGGTGCATTGTTCGAATCCGATGAAGGAAACGTTCATTGGCGAGGCCATCGCTCCGGAGGACCAGTCGTTCTCGGTGTCGCCGATGGCGGCGGGGAGGCCCGGGCTTCCCCGGAAGTTCTCGTGGAGGGGGCGGAGATACTCGGTGCTCGAGGTCCTCGAGGAGTGGAGGGAGTGCGGCGACTGCCGGCATGGATCGGGCGAGCGGTATGTCCGGAAGCACTGGTTTCGCGTCCGAACGACCGAAGACATCGAGATGCGGATCTACTTCGAGCGGCAGGGGCGATCTTCGGGAGGATCACGATGGCGTCTCTACAGCATCCGGACCGCGAGATCGCTCCCGGCGGCGGCAAAGGACGCCGTTGCTCCGGTTGGTCGTCCGCGAGTGGCAGAGGGCTCGGCGCCGGCAGCGGACTGACCTTCGGTATCCCGCGTGTGACGGCCGCGGGGGCGGCTGCGATCTGCGGCTCATCTTCTGGTTCTTCCGCCGCCGAATCTGACTCCCCCCTCGGCGAGGCTGCATTCTCTGCGGCTGCATGCGGGAGGCTGCTATCTGCCCCTGCAAAACTTTGTTGCACCTGCAACAAAGTTTTGCAGGGGAGGGAAGAGGCTGTTTCGCGGGCGGAAACCGCATCCGGCGGCGCACGGGGGACACGGCCCTTGGAGATGAGGGGCGCGACAGGGGGGCGTCCCCGTGCATCCTGAAGCTGAAGGTTGGTCTCCACCTCAGGTGGGCGGGCAACACTGTTGCCCGCGAACCCGGGGATGGAGTTCCAGCAACCGCGGCCAGACGGTGCTGGCCGCCCACCACCGGCGACTCGGCGATGCATCGGGAGCGCCCCTTTTCCTTGCGATCGAGGTCCCAAGGATTGCAGATTGAGTCATGACTCGTCGTGGACGGTGGTGGTGGTGGTTTGGGTTGGCCGGGGCAGTAGTGACGGCAACCGTTGCCCCGGCGGCAAACGACCCCCTTGCCGAACGGTTCGCAAATCCACCGGCCGAGACGCGGATTCTCAAGATCATCCACGGTTGGCCGGATGACCCGGGACAACAGGATGCGCTGCGGGCCAGGCTGCAGCAGCAGGGCTTTGGCGGAGTGGTGTGTAACGTATCGTTCCAGGGGTACCTGGAAGACGAAAGCCGGTGGCAAGCCTTCCAACGGGCGGTCCGGACGGCGCGCGCGGAGGGGATGACGCTCTGGTTGTACGACGAGCGGGGCTACCCATCGGGAAACGCCGGTGGCCAGGTGTTAAGCGGTCATCCGGAATGGGAGGCGCGCGGAATGCTGGTCGCCGACATCGAGGCGGCGGGGGGTCCCTGCACGTTGCGACTGCCCCCGGGCCGGCGGATCCTGTGCGCGGCCTACCCCGTCAGCGAGGGGCGGCTGATCCTGGACCGGCGGATCGACCTGAGCGATGCGGTTCAAGGCGACACCGTGTCCTGGCAGGCGCCGGAGGGGCGCTGGCGGCTGCTGGCGGTCAGCGAGCATCGACTCTACGAGGGGACGCACGCGGACCAGAATCTCTGGGAGAAGTTGCCATACGTGAATCTGCTCGAGGCGGGGCCAACGGCGCGGTTTCTGGAGCTAACGCACGCGGCGTACGCGCGGAGGCTGGGGCGCGACTTGGGACGGTTCTTCCAGGCGACATTCACGGACGAGCCGTCGCTGATGAGCATGTACTTCCAGCGCCAGCCCTTCCGGCCGCTGCCGTGGTCGCCGCAATTGCCGGAGGCGTTTCGGCGACGCCGCGGCTATGACCTCGAGCCGATCCTGCCGTCGCTGGTGGCCGACACCGGACCGGAAACAGCGCGCCATCGCCACGATTTCTGGATGACCGTGGGGGAGTTGGTATCCGAAAACTACTTCGGGCAGATCCAGGATTGGTGCCGCGGACACGGGGTTCCATCGGGTGGTCACCTGTTGGCGGAGGAAGGTCTGACGAGCCACGTGGCGTTGTATGGGGACTTCTTCCGGTGCTTGCGGCGGTTCGACGCGCCGGGGATCGATTGCCTGACGAGCGTGCCGGCGGAGGTGCCGGGACACATCGCGCGGTTGGCGGCGAGCGCCGCGGAACTCGAGGGCCGGTCGCTGGTCATGTGCGAGACTTCCGATCACGGCCAGGTGTATCGGCTGCCGGGGGACCAGCGGCCGAAACGGATCGTCACGGAAGAGGAAATACGCGGCACGTGCAACCGCCTGTTCGTACATGGGGTGAACCTCATCACCAGTTACTACTCGTTCACGGGGCTTTCGGACGATGCGCTGCGGCGTCTCAACGAATGGGTGGGGCGCGGCGGCGCGCTGCTGCGGGGCGGACATCAAGTGGCGGACGTGGCGGTCGTGTATCCGGCCGAGAGCCTATGGACCCAGTTCGTCCCGGGGCGTCATTGGGCGAACGAGTCGCCAGGGGCCAATCGAATCGACACACTATTCCGGGGTGTGCTCAGCGATTTGGCGGAGGCGCGGCGGGAGCACACGGTGATCGACAGCCGCACGCTGGGCGAGGCGCGGGTGAAGGATGGGGCGTTGGTGCTGGGGGCGCACCGTTGGCGCGCGGTGGTGCTGCCCGGGGTGGACACGCTGCCCCGTGCGGCCTGGCGCAAGTTGGATCGGTTCGTCGAGACGGGAGGCATTCTCATCGCCATCGGCAACCGGCCCGCCAACAACGAGCGCGAATTTCCCTCGGCCGAGGTCCGGCGGTTGGGGCGCCGTTGGTTTGGCGCAGGGGCGTGGGAAACGGCCGGTCCCGGGGAAGCGTCGAGTCGGGCGACGCGTTATCTGCCGCCCGGCTCGGAAGCGCTGTTGCCGGCGGTGTTGGATGGTTTCCTCGAACCCGACGTGCTCGTTTCGCCTCCCCGTGCGCCTCTTCGGTCGACCCACCGGCGGATTGAGGGGCACGACGTCTACTTTGTGGTCAACGACAGTCCGCGGCCGTGGGAGGGGGCCGTCACTCTGCGAGGCGTGGGCGACGGCGAGCGATTCGATTTCGGCACGGGCGGCGTCACCCCCATCCGGTCTGGAGGGTCGCATGAGATCTCACTGGAGGCGTATGGCGCCGCGGCGTTTCGCTTTGACGCGGTGCGGCCGCCCGGGCGGAAGGCGGTTGCCTCCGGGACCCTCCCCGGGATGGTGGCGCGTGCGTTGCCGGACGCATCCCCCCGGGTGGCGCGTGGTGAGTTTGTGCGCGAGCAGTTCGACCGCGTGGACCAGGAGGGAGTCGAAGGCCGGGACGTCTGGAGGGCTCAGGCCACGCTGGCCAGGGGCCAGGTGGACACGTTTCTGTTCGTCTGTTTTTCGTATGCGGATTCGGTCGACCTGAGCGAGGCGACGGCGATCGAAGTGGAGAGTTGGGTGCCGGAGGGGCAGCGGACGGCGACGCAGTTGCTGGTGATTGTGCACGAGAAAGGGGGCGGCGATTTCATTGCGACCACGGCGCGGGGTCTGAATGCGCCGGGCTACGAACGATCGTTCATCCCGCTGAACCGCCTGCAATTGGCGGGATGGCTGGAGGACGCCGACGGCATGCTGGACTTGAGCCGCGTCGAGGAGATCCGCGTCGGCTGGGGCGGTTACTTGGGCGAGGAGGGGGAACAGGTGGTCTTTCGGGTGACCGCTCCGCGCGCGGTGAAAGCACCGTAGCGAATCTCGGATCGGTGCATCCCCAGGTTGGTGGGCGGCCAGCGCCGTCTGGCCGCTCCGGACCGCCCGCCGTCCCGGCGGGCAGCAGCCTCACCGGCCGGACGCGCCTCCGAACCTCCGACCACCTCCCGTCCGCTCGCTGCTGCTGCGACCCGAGACGTGTCGCGCTCCGAGCACGGACCGCCCGCCGTCCCGGCGGGCAGCAGCCTCACCGGCCGGACGCGCCTCCGA
>CAYSPU010000285.1:0-7110 GCA_964432995.1 uncultured Verrucomicrobiota bacterium | reverse complement strand
GGGGGGAGACATGCCTTTGCGGTTCTCTGCGAGCTTCTGTTGAATCCGGACCGAAAGGTGCGCCAGATTCCTTGTTGTTTACAGAAGGCCACCAAGGACCGCAAAGCGAGTGCGGCCGGGGAAACCAGTCGAGCGTTGCTGCGCCGCGGCATGAGCGGCGCCGCGCGGATCCTCGCATAAATGGCGCTGGCGGTTCGGGCGTCCCTGCGCGGCGCACGGTTTCCGCCCCTGCGGACGGGCGCTCTGTCGGCTCCGGCGCGGATTGGGGACCCCGCATCGGGCTTGACAGCGGTCCGGGGCTGCTTTACTGGTGGAAACCGGAAATACGAATCGGGTTTCCACAGTAACATGACCGCCATCACCACCACCGCGCACCCCCCGCTCCCCGCCCCCGCGGCGGGCGCCCGCCACCGGATTCTTGAGGCCGCCGAGGCCCAGTTCCTCCAGCGCGGGTTCCGGGCGCTGACGATGGACGAGCTCGCGGCCGAGTTGGGCATGAGCAAGAAGACCCTCTACCAGCACTTCCCCGGCAAGCGCGAACTCCTCGACGCCGTCATCGACGCCCGCCTGGCGCGGATCGAGCACGACTTGACCGCCATCACCGGCAGCGGGTCCGGCGACGTGGCTGCGCGCCTGCAGTCCGCCCTGGCCTATGTGTCGAGCCGCCTGGGAGAAATCCAAACGGTGTTCCTGCAGGACGTGCGCCGGGACGCCCCGGAGGTCTTCGCCAAAGTGGATCGGTTCCGTCGGCAGGCCATCCCGCGGCAGTTCGGACGCCTGCTCGAGGAAGGTCGACGCCAGGGGCTGCTGCGGGGCGATCTGCCGGACGACCTGATCCTGGAGATCCTGCTGGCGCCGATTCAGACGCTCATCACCCCGGAGGTGATGCTGCGGCGGAACTGGTCGCCGCGGCAGATGTTCGAGACGATCCTGACGGTGACGCTCGAGGGCTTGCTCACGCCCGCGGGCCGCCGTCGGGTTCGGCGAGACGGCAGCGGCGGACGCCGCGCCGCCCGCGCGTTGCGAGGTCTGTCCATCCCGCCAGGTCCAGCGGAGATCATCTCCCCATGAAAACGACGGTTCGGCTCTTGTTGGTATGCGTGGTGTTGGCCGCCGGGTATTTTGGCCTGCGGCACTATCTGCCAGCCGGGAACTCCGTTGCAGGCCAACTGTTGATTTCCGGCAACATCGAGATCACGGACGCGGAGCTTGGCTTCCAGATCGCCGGCCGGGTGGCCACGCGCGAGGTCGACGAGGGCCAACCGGTGCAGGCGGGCCAGGTCGTGGCACGTCTCGAGACCGTGGATCTCGAGCGCGAGGTGGCGCTGCGCGAGGCGGAACTGCGCGCCGCCAAAGCGGTCCTGGCCGAGTTGCGGGCCGGATCGCGTCCCGAGGAGATCGCCCAGGCGGAAGCGGTGTTGGCCTCGGCCCGCGCGGAGGCGCATCGGGCCGATCTGGATCTTGAGCGCCAGAAGACGTTGCGGCAACAGGCGGTGGCCACCGTCCGCGAGTATGAGCTGGCGGAGGCGACCGCGCGGGTGAGCGCGGCCCGGGTGCGAGAGGCGGAAGAACGCCTGGCGCTGGTGCGGAAAGGGCCGCGGGACGAGGAGATCGAGCAGGCCGAGGCGCGGGTGGAGCAGGCGCGGGAGGCGCTGGGTTTGGCCCGGACGCGACTGGGCTTTGCGACCCTGAGCGCGCCCTTTGCGGGTTTGGTGTTGGCGAAGCACCTGGAGCCGGGCGAATACGCGTCGCCGGGGACACCGGTGGTGACCGTGGGCGACCTCGAGCATCCGTGGCTGCGAGCGTACATCCACGAGACCGACCTGGGACGGGTGAAGATCGGGCAACGGGTCGAGGTGACCACGGACACCTATCCGGGCAAGGTCTACGAGGGGCGGGTGACGTTCCTCTCGGCGCAGGCGGAGTTCACGCCCAAGAACGTGCAGACGCAAGCGGAGCGAGTGAAGCTGGTGTATCGGATCAAGGTGGAGTTGGCGAATCCGCACCAGGAGTTGAAGCCGGGGATGCCGGCTGACGCGCGGATCCGCGTGGAGGAGGCGGTGGGGAAATGAAGAATGCAGAATGAAGAATGAAGAATGCGGAATGCAGCCAACTTCCGAAGCATGCATAACGTCCAACGTCCAACGCTCAACGCTCAACGTTCAACTTGCTCTGCGTTGGATGTTGAGCGTTGGACGTTGAGCGTTGTGCGTTCGTTAACTCATGGTCCCCCACGCGCATCAAGCCGCTGGGTGTCCATGCTGCGCATGCAGCTCCAACCCTCACCCCATGCTACTCGAGCAACTGGTAGAGCGGCCTCTCCGAGGGCGCCGCGAGAATCGCACACCTAAGGTTGCCGACCATCCGGACACGCGGGGCCGCGTGTCCCTACCTCACGCGGTTGCGCACCCATGGACGGTAGGGACGCCCGGCCTCGGGCGTCCGCAAAGGGCATGCGACAATCCGAGCGGCCTAGCGCCCCTGGAGGCCTGCTCGCGAGCCCTGCTCGGCAGCCCGTCCCACCTTCCAGAGGTTCAGATCCCGGAGTCGAGATCATGACCGCCATCCGCATGGAATCCCTGACCCGCCGTTTTGGCGGCGTGACCGCGGTCGATGGCCTGACGCTCTCGGTCGAGCGCGGCGAGATCTTCGGTTTGGTGGGACCGGATGGCGCGGGCAAGACGACGACGATGCGGTTGTTGGCGGCGATTCTCGAGCCGACGTCGGGGGACGCGTGGGTGGCGGGCCGGCACGTGGCGCGCGAGGCGGAGTCGGTCAAGGAGCGGATTGGCTACATGAGCCAGCGCTTCGGCTTGTATGCCGATCTGACTGTGTTGGAGAACCTGCATTTCTATGCGGACATCTACGCGGTGGCGCGGCGGGGTCGTGCCGAGATCCTCGAGCGCTTGCTCGGCTTCAGCCAACTGGGGCCGTTTCGCACCCGCCTGGCGGGCCAATTGTCCGGGGGGATGAAGCAGAAGCTCGGTCTGGCCTGTGCCCTCGTCCACACGCCGGAGGTGCTCTTGCTCGACGAGCCTACCAACGGGGTGGATCCCGTTTCGCGGCGCGACTTTTGGAAGATCCTGTATCAGTTGCTGCGACAGGGAGTGACCATTTTTGTGTCGACCGCCTATCTGGACGAGGCGGAGCGCTGCGGGCGGGTGGGGCTGCTGCACCAGGGCCGGTTGCTGGCCGTGGGGACACCGGACGAAGTGAAGCGCCTGATGCGCGGGACGGTGATCGAGGTGCGCTGCGCCGAACCGCGACGGGCGGCGGGCCTGCTGCGCGAGGCGCTGCCCGGATGCGCGGTCGGTTTGTTTGGCGACCGGGTGCATGTGGTCTCGCCCGACCCGGCGGGGACCCGGCAGGAGACAACCGCGCGCCTGGAGAGGGCGTCGTTGCGTGTCGACAGCCTCGAAGTCATCGAGCCTTCGCTGGAGGATGTCTTTGTGTCGGCTCTGGGCGACCGGCCTTCATCGGCGGCCTTCCCCGATTCCCCATGACCGCGGCCGTCCAAGTGCAGCATCTGGAGCGTCGCTTCGGGAAGTTCGTGGCGGTCGATCGCATCGATCTCGAAGTGGCGACCGGCGAGATCTTCGGCTTTCTGGGTCCAAACGGGGCGGGGAAATCGACAACCATTCGGATGCTCTGCGGTTTGCTGGCGCCGACCGGGGGGACGGGCACGGTGGCGGGCTTGGATTTGCGTCGGGAGCCGGAGGCGATCAAGCGGCGGATTGGCTACATGAGCCAGCGGTTCTCGCTGTATGAAGATCTGTTGGTGGAAGAGAACATCGATTTCTATGCCGGCATCTACGGGTTGTCCCGGACGCAGCGGGCGGCCCGCAAGGAGTGGGTGCTCGCGATGGCCGGTCTGCAAGAACATCGCCGGGCTCTCGCAGCCACTCTGTCCGGTGGCTGGAAGCAGCGATTGGCCCTCGGCTGCGCCATCCTTCACGAGCCCCCCCTCTTGTTCCTGGACGAGCCGACCTCCGGTGTCGACCCGATCAGCCGGCGACGGTTCTGGGAGTTGATCTACGCGCTTGCTGGCCGGGGCGTGACGGTGTTCGTGACCACGCACTACATGGACGAAGCGGAGTACTGCGACCGGGTGGCCCTTATCTATCGCGGCCGAATCGTCGCCCGAGGAAGCCCCGCCGCGCTGAAGACGGAGCACATGCCCGAAATCGTGCTCGAGATCCTCTGCGCGCGCGCGCCCGAGGCCATGGGCGAGGTCGAGCGGGTGGCGGGGGTGCGCGAAGTGGCCCTGTTTGGGCGGGGACTGCACGCCGTGGTGGCAGGGCCCGACGTGGCGGTGGGCGTCCGGCGGCACCTGGAGGGCCGGGGGTATGCGGTGGCGCAGGTCGAACCGATTGTGCCGTCGCTGGAGGACGTGTTTGTTTCGTTGATCGAGGCAACGGACCGCGCCGCGGCGGCGCTGCCGGAGGGGGGGCGATGAGCGCGCGGCGGCTGTGGGCGATCGCGTGGAAGGAGTTCCTCCATGTGGGACGGGATCCGCGCAGTCTGGCGATGGGGATCGCGATGCCGTTGATCCTGCTGCTGTTGTTTGGCTACGCGCTGACGCTGGATGTGGACCGGGTGCCGCTGGTGGTTTGGGACCGGAGCCAGACCCCGACCAGCCGGGAGTACGTGAGCCGTTTCGCCGGCTCCCGCTACTTCGACCTCCTGGGTCAGGCCTGGGACTACCGCGAGGTGGAACGGGCGTTGGACACGGGGGAGGCGATGTTGGCGCTGGTGATTCCGCGCGAGTTCGCCGTGGATCTGGCTGCGGGACGCGCGACGACGGTTCAACTGCTGGTGGAGGGCAGCGACGCTTCGCGCGCCACCCTGGGGAGCGCATATGCCGAGGTAACCACCCAGGGCTACTCCCAGGAGGTGGTTCTGCGCCAAATCCAGCGGGCGGGGCGACGATTGCCGACCGAGCCGTTCGAACTCCGGGCGCGGGTGTGGTACAACAACGACCTCGAGTTCCGGCACTACCTGGTGCCGGGGCTGATTGCGGTGATCATGATGATCGTGGCGGCGTTGCTGACGTCGCTGACCGTGGCGCGGGAATGGGAGCGCGGGACCATGGAGCAACTGATTGCGACGCCGGTGCGGGGGTCGGAACTGGTGCTGGGGAAACTGGTGCCGTATTTCGCGATTGGGATGCTGGACGTGACGGTGGCGGTGGTGGTGGGCGATCTGTTGTTTGCCGTGCCGCTGCGGGGGAGCGTGGTCCTGGTATTTGCGATGGCGGCGGTCTTCCTGGTGGGCACCCTGGCCTTGGGCGTCTGGATCAGCGTGGTGGCGAAGAACCAGATGCTCGCCAACCAACTGGCGATGGTGCTGACATTCGTTCCGGCGTTCCTGCTCTCCGGGTTGGTCTTCGCGATTGCGAACATGCCGACGGCGCTGCAAGTCATGACGAACCTGATTCCCGCACGGCACTTCGTAGCGTTCCTGCGGGGGGTGTATTTGAAGGGCGTGGGATTGGAGGTGCTGGCCGCGGAAGCCGGAATCCTGGTGGCATTCGCCGTGGCCCTGCTGGCGCTGGCCAACGCGCGGTTCCGGAAACGGCTGTGAGGGACGACCATGCTCGAGCGCATCCACCAGATGTTGATCAAGGAATTCCGCCAGTCCCTGCGGGATCCCCGGATGCGGGCGCTGATCCTGGTTGTGCCGGTGATCCAGTTGTTGATCTTTGGCTACGCGGCGGTGACCGACGTCCGCGACATCGCCACTGCCGTCCAGGATCTGGACCAGAGCGTGGCGAGCCGCGACCTCATCAGCCGCTTCGAGCGCTCCGGCTACTTCCGCGCCGTCGAGCAACTGGTCACGGAGTCGGAAGTGCGCGACGTGCTGGATCGGGGGCGCGCCTGCGCGGTGTTGCGGATCCCCGCCGGCTTCGCGGACGAGGTGCGGTCGGGGCGAACCGCCCGGGTGCAGTTGCTGTTGGACGGGGCGGACTCGAACACGGCGAGCATTGTCATGAGTTACGCCCGGCGGATTGCGAGCCAGTATTCGCAGGAGCTGGTGGACGATCTGCGGCGGCGGCGCCTGGGCTCGGCCCCGCCGCCCGGGGGGGTGCGGCTCGAGGTGCGCGCCTGGTTCAACGAGAATCTCGAGAGCCGGAACTTCTACGTGCCGGGCGTCATCGCCACCCTGATCACCTTGCTGAGTCTGATCCTCACGAGCATGGCGGTCGTGCGGGAGAAGGAGATCGGCACCATGGAACAGATCCTCGTGACGCCGATCCGGCCGTTCGAGTTCATCCTGGGCAAGACGCTGCCGTTTGCGGTGATCAGTCTGGTGGACGTGCTGCTGATTGCGGGCGTGGGGGTATGGTGGTTCCGCGTTCCGGTGCGCGGGCAACTGTTGCTCCTGTTGTTGGGCGCCTGCTTGCATCTGCTCACCACGCTGGGCGTCGGCCTGTTGATCTCGACCATCAGCCAGACGCAGCAGCAGGCGATGATGACGACCTTCTTCTTCTTCATGCCGGCGATGTTGCTCTCCGGTTTCATGTTCCCGATCGCCAACATGCCGGAGGTCGTGCAGTGGGTGACCTACCTGAATCCCCTCCGCTATTTCCTGGTGATCATCCGGGGCGTGTTCCTCAAGGGCGTGGGCCTGGACGTCCTCTGGCCGCAGATGGTCGCGTTGGCGGCGCTCGGGGTCGTGACCTTCACCGCCGCCACCCGGCGGTTCCACAAGACGCTGGCGTGAAATGCAGAATGGTTGGGAGGTTCAGGGTTCAGGGTTGGGGCAATGATCATCAGGGATGGGACCAGCGCATCTGCGAGTTGTGACTGCCACGCGGCCGGCACCGCCTGGTCGCAAGTCAACCGGTGAAACGATCCGCCGGCTCTGAACACCGAACGTCCAACATCGGACTTCGAACGTCGAACTGCTACCTTCCTTCGATGTTCGACCCTCCGTGGGGCAGCTCATGCCGCGAAACGACCTCGACGGCGATGGATCCGAGTGCTATGAGCAGCAGCACGCCCGATGAGCTTCGCCGATTCGACCATACCGCCGCTGCCACCGATAGTGCGCTACGCCCTCCTGCAGAAGAGTCTCGAGCGACCACCCATCGAGAGGATGAGGGTGGCC
>CAYSPU010000284.1:0-7115 GCA_964432995.1 uncultured Verrucomicrobiota bacterium | reverse complement strand
CACCCGTGCCGGCCACCATCCTCACCATTGCCAATCAGAAAGGCGGCGTGGGCAAGACCACCACCGCCGTCAACCTCGCCGCCTGCCTCGCCGCCCTCCACCGCCGCGTCCTCCTCATCGACCTCGATCCCCAGGGCAACGCGACCAGCGGACTCGGCGTCGAAAAAGCACCCGGGGGCAGCGCCTACCGCGCCCTCCTGGGAGAGGAGACTCTCGCCGACCGGATCCGCCCCACCGGCTGCGAACGGCTCGACTTGGTTCCCAGCGAAATCGACCTCTGCGGCGCGGAGATCGAGCTCAGTCGCCTCGACCACCACCTGCATCGGCTGACGCGCGCCCTCGACCCGCTCCGCCTGCAGGACCGCTATGAGTTGATCCTGGTCGACTGCCCCCCTTCGCTCGGCATCCTGACCCTCAACGCCTTCGCCGCCGCTGATTTTCTCCTTGTCCCCCTCCAGTGCGAGTACTTCTCCCTCGAAGGCGTTGCGACCATCCATCGGCTGCTGTCCCAACTCCGTGACTCCGGTGCCAACCCCAAGCTCGCCCTGCTCGGCGTGGTCATGACCATGTTCGACGGCCGGACACGGCTCTCGCAGCAGGTGGTTGCCGAGGTGCGCGAGCACTTCGGCAATCTCGTCTTTGACACGATCATTCCGCGCTCGACACGCCTGGCGGAGGCGCCCAGCCACGGCAAACCCATCATCCAGCACGATCCCTACAGTCCGGGCGCCGCCGCCTACGAAGTGCTTGCCCAGGAAGTCAGCGCCCGCCTGCAGTTGCCGCCGATTCCCCCGGCCGCCTCCTGAGCCGCACCGTCACACCGTCCCGCCGACCATGGACCATGGACCATGGACCGAAGGCTGTCAGGTCCATGGTCGAAGGTCGATGGTCCGAGGTCCTTCCTGCGCACTGTCGCTACTCGACCGAGTCTTGCCAGCGACCGCTGATTCGCCGGCCGGCGGCGAGCCGCAGGGCGCGTTTTTGGCGTTCGCGCTCCCCGGCGTTCCTGGCGACGGGGATGGGCTGCTCGGTCAGGAGGTCGAGCCCGGTGGCGTACATCGCGGCGGCGGGGGTCATGGGGAGGGGGATGAAGTCCTGGACCTGCTGGAGGTTCCAGTGTTCCTGGCGGAGAAAGTGGCTGACGGTCGCCATCTCCTTGTCGGTGCAACCCGGGAAACTGGAGATGAAGTAGGGGACGAGATACTGCTCTTTTCCGGCCGCCTGGCTTTCTTGACGGAACTCCTCGAGAAACCGCTCGAAGTCCCCCGCCGGCTTGCGCATCCGCCGCAGCACCTCCGGATGAAGATGCTCCGGCGCGACCTTCAGATGCCCCGAAACATGGTGGCGGACCAGTTCGCGGAAATACTCCGGCGTCCGCAGCGCCACATCCATGCGAATGCCCGATTGGACAAAGACATGCCGAACGCCGTCGACCCGACGGGTGGCGCGCAGGAGCTCGAGGGCGCGGGCTTCGTTGATGCGGAAGTGGGGGCAGATGGCGGGCCAGAGGCAACTGGGGCGATGGCAGTTCCAGCAGGCCTCCGCGTGGCCGTTCTCACAACCGTAGAGGTTGGCCGTGGGCCCGCCCAGATCGGAGACCGTACCGCGGAAGTCGCTCGACTTCGTGAGCCGGCGGATTTCCCTCACCACGGAATCGACACTCCGGCTGGAGAGAAACTTGCCCTGGTGAACGCCGAGCCCGCAGAAGGTGCACCCGCCAGCGCACCCCCGCGAGACAACAACCGAGTCCTGGATGGTGGCGAGAGCGGGGATCCCCCCGCGATAGGCGGGATGCGAGCGTCGCCGGAACGGGAGTTCGTAGATGGCGTCCAGCTCGGATTCCGAGGGCGGGAACGATGGTGGTTCGAGGCGCACGGCGCGTTGTCCGTGCCACTGTACCAGTGGTCGGCCGCAGTAGGGCGTCTGCTGGGCCTCAACCAGCCGGGTGAGCCGCAAAAGGAGCTTGGGATCCTTCTGCAGACTCTCCCAGGAAGGAAGCCGGATGCAGTCGGAGAAATCGGCGGCGGCACTGGCCTTGGCCCCGAGGAGGACCGCGGTGCCCCGGATGCCCTGGAGGTCTGCCTGGCCCGCGTGCAGCCGGGCGGCAATCTCGCGCACGGCTCGTTCGCCCATGCCGTAGACGAGGATGTCCGCCTTGGCGTCCGCCAGAATCGAGGGGCGCAACTTGTCTTCCCAGTAGTCGTAGTGGGCGACGCGGCGCATGCTGGCCTCCATGCCGCCCAGGACCACGGGGAGGCCCGGGAAAGCGCGCCGACAGAGCTGGGCATAGACCACCGCCGCGTGGTTCGGGCGTCTGCCGGGAAGCCCCCCTTCGCTGTAGGCATCCTCCTGGCGCTTGTGGCGAGCGGCGGTGTAGTTGGACAGCATCGAGTCCAGGTTGCCCGCGGTGACGCCGCAGAAGAGCCGGGGCCGTCCCATGGCGGTGAGGGCATCGGCTGAACGCCAGTCGGGTTGGGCAATGATGCCAACCCTCCGGCCTTCGGCCTCCAGCACGCGCCCGATCAGGGCGACCCCAAAAGAGGGGTGATCCACGTAGGCGTCGCCGGTGACCAGGAGCACATCCAGCTCCGACCAGCCGCGCGCCCCCATCTCGGCGCGGGACATGGGGAGAAAGCCCCGATCGGCTGGCTGGCTCGGCGCGCCTTTGGGTCGCAGGTGTCCCGAGGCGCGGGATGAGTTCGTTCCGACCCTCGGCGAGATGGAGGCGCGCCGGGGAACGTCGGCTACCTGATTGTCTCGAAAGCTGGTGGGGTGTGGCGTCGCCACCACGCCACCCGGCGTGCTGGGACAGCCCGCCCCACCTTCAGTGTGAGTTGGCATCCCGGGGCGGGCGGGGGGTGAGGGAGCACGATGCATGGAACGGTGACGTTGAGTAGAACGTGTCGCAGGTCTCCGCCGGCGGCAACCTTCATCGGGCGAAGATCTGCCGGATGATGTCCTCGATCGGCACCTCTTCGATGTCGATGTCCCGCACCGGCAACTCGTCCAGCAGGGCCTTGCAGACCGGGATGACCCGGTCGCGCTTGACCTTGAGCCGGACGGTGCCGGCGGCAAGCTCGACGATCTCCCCGTATTTCCTGAGGTTGGCAGATTGTTCGGCGGCGGTGTCGCAGTGGATGGTGACCAGCTTGAAATCGGCGAAGCGATCCAGAATCTCGCCCAGCCGGCCGTCGAAGAAAAGCTGGCCGCGGTCGATGATGATGACGCGGCGGCAGAGCTGTTCGATGTCGGCCATGTAATGGCTGGTCAGCAGGATCGTCGTGCGGCGCGTCTCGTTGTGGTGACGGAGGAACTCGCGGACGGCCTTCTGCGAGACAACATCGAGGCCGATCGTCGGTTCGTCAAGAAACAGGACCTTGGGCTGATGCAGCAGCGCGGCGGTCAGCTCGAGTTTCATCCGTTCCCCCAGCGAGAGTTCGCGCACCATGACGTTGAGTTTGTCGCGAACCCCGAGCAACTCGGTCATCTCCGCCACGGTGCGCTCCATGGTGTCGCGGGGGATCCCATAGATGCGGGCGTTGAGTTCGAGGGATTCGCGGGCGGGGAGATCCCACCAGAGCTGGTTCTTCTGTCCGAGCAACAGGGCGAACTGCCGTCGGTAGCCGTCCTTTCTCTCCCAGGGGACGTAGCCGAGAACGCGCGCGGTTCCGGCGGTGGGGTAGAGCAGTCCGGCCAGCATTTTGAGCGTCGTGGTCTTGCCGGCCCCGTTGGGCCCCAGAAACCCCACCAGTTCGCCAGGCGCGATCGCAAAATGAATGCCGCGAACCGCCTCCACCAGCTCGTAATCGCGATGGAACAGCCCGCGGAGCGCCCCCGCCAACCCGGGTTTCTTCCGATAGGTGCGAAAAGTCCGGGAAAGGCCGTCGACCTGAATGACGGGATCCGGCACGGGACGCTGGGGTAAGGTTTCCGGAGGAGTCCGCAGGCCAAGCCCGACCGACTCCTAGCGCTGGAGCTGCTTCTCCAGATAGCTGACCACCTGGCGGACGTTGGCGTCGACCTCCATCCGGTCTTTCACCAGCCGGCAGGCGTGCAACACCGTGCCGTGGTCGCGACCGCCGAAGAACTCGCCAATCATGTTCAGCGAACTCTCCGTGAGCTGGCGCGCCAGGTACATCGCGATCTGCCGCGGGAAGGCGATGTTCTCCGGACGCCGCTTGCTGCTCATGTCGGCCAACCGGATGTCGAAATGCTCCGCCACCCGCTTCTGGATCATGTCAATGCTGATCGTGTAGCGGCCTTCCTCGTGGAGCACCTCGCGGAGCAAACCCTCCACCACTTCGAGCGTCAGGGGCTGCCCGGTCAGCGAGGCATACGAGGCCACCCGAATCAGGGCGCCCTCGAGCCGCCGGATGTTGCTGCGAATCCGCTGCGCCAGGAAATTCAGAATCTCCGGCGGGAGCTCGAGTCCGAGCGAGAGGCCTTTCTTGCGGAGAATGGCCAGGCGGGTCTCGATATCCGGCGGTTGGAGATCCGTGACCAAACCCCATTCGAAGCGCGAGACAAGGCGTTGTTCGAGGTTCTGAATCTCGCCGGCGGGGCGGTCGCAGGTCATGACGATCTGCCGCCGGGCTTCGTGCAACGCGTTGAAGGTGTGGAAAAACTCTTCCTGGATCCGTTCCTTGCCGGAGAGGAACTGGACGTCATCGATCAGCAGAACGTCGGTCTGCCGGTATTTCTTGCGGAACCGGACGAGCTGGTTGTTCTGAATGGCGTCGATGTACTCGTTCGTGAACCGCTCGGAGGAGAGGTAGGCCACCCGGGCGCCCTTGCGGTGGCGAACGACGTGCTGGCCAATGGCATGCAGCAGGTGGGTCTTGCCCAAGCCCACCCCGCCATAGACGAACAACGGGTTGTAGGATTGCCCCGGGGCCTGCGCCACCGCCAGAGCCGCGGCGTGAGAGAAACTGTTGTTGCTGCCAACAACGAAGTTCTCGAAGGTGTTCTTGGGGTTGAATCCCAGCTCCCGACACGCCTCTTCACCCGTGTGCGCCGCGGCACGCACCTCGGCGGGGCCTCTGACACGGGCGGGCCGGTGATCCACGGCCGGCGTCTGGGCCGGCGCCGAAGCCACCCGAAACCGGACGCGCAACTGGCGCCCCGAGGCGTGGGCCACCACCTCTTCCATCAGACTCAGGTAGTTGTCCTTGAGCCACACCTCGCAGAAGTCGTTCGCCACCTCGAGGCTCAGGAATTCGTCACTGATCGCCACCGCGCGAATGGGGGCGAACCAGAGCGAGTAGATCTCCTCGCTGAGGAGGCTTCGCAACGTCTCTTGCGCCCCGTTCCACACCCCTTCCGCCGACAGCTCGCCTGAGGCGCTGGTGGCGTGGGAAGCCCGAACTGCCGATTTATTCACTCCAGGTTGTAACGTCGCCGCCATCAAGTCCCTCTCCCATCCTGCTCGTATCCAAATTCATCGGTCCCAACGCCCCTCCAACCTGCGTGCGCGCGGCATCGAGGGGCCCTTCCCATTCCGCGGCATAATACCTTTTCCTTCAACAACTTGCGCACGCAGTACTCGAAAACAGGCCGCCATGAGCGAAACCGCTTGGAACTGCTCTGAACTCGGCCGGATCGATGCCGAGCCTTCTAGTCAAACAGGACACCGCTGACGAGGACAACATATTAACTCTTGTTCACGAGTTATTCACATGGCCCGAACCCCAATAAAATCAGGCATTTCATGCGTCTCCGGGGAATTGTCAGCGGGCGCTTCTCTGACCGGCGGCACCCGCCGCCGGCGGTTCATTGCCAGGCATCAGACTGCTTGTTCGCCGGTCTCTTCAGTTCGAATGCGCACGGCATTGTCGACCGGACAGACGAACACCTTGCCGTCCCCGATCTTGCCGGTTTTGGCAGCCTTCACGATCGCTTGCACTGCCTCCGACACTTGGCCGTCCGGCAGCACCACTTCAATCTTGATCTTCGGCAGAAAATCGACGGTGTATTCGCTGCCACGGTAAATCTCGGTGTGACCCTTCTGTCGGCCAAAGCCCTTGACCTCGCTGACCGTCATGCCTTCGACGCCAATGGACGACAGGGCGTCTTTGACGTCGTCGAGTTTGAAGGGCTTGATGATGGCTTCGATCTTCTTCATGGGTCCGTGTGCTCGATGCTGCGGCGACCGATACTAGTGCGCGTGCTCTTGCTGTAAACACGAATCTGGTCGGAAAACCGCGGTTGCTTCGCGCATCATCGAGGACTAAACTAACCAACGACTGGTTAATTTGATGCTATGCCCACCGTCACTGCTTTCGAGGCCAAGACCCGGTTCGGGGAACTGCTCGACCGGGTGGTTCGCGGCGAGGAAATCGTCATCACCCGACACGAGAAGCCCGTCGCCCGATTGGTGCCCGAAGGCGGCGCGAGCCTCGCCCGCACGCGTCAGGCCGTGGGCGACCTGCGAGCGGGCCGCTCGCTGATGGCCAAACGCCGGGGGTTCAGACCGCTCACCGACCTGGAAATCGAAGCTGCCGTTGCGGAAGGGCGCCCATGAGCGGGGGCATCATTGTGGATTCCTCGGTCGGCGTCGCCTGGGCGGTCCCTGCTCAGGCTGGGGACGCTACCGACCGGTTGCTGGAACAGGTGGCGGCGGGCACCCCGTTGGTCGTGCCGAGCTTGTGGCCCTGGGAAGTGGCCAACGCCTTGCTCGTCCTATGGCGACGCAAGAGAATCCTGGAAGGGGAACGCGACCGGGCGCTGGGCGCCTTGGCCCGGCTGCCTCTGGTGGTGGACGACGAAGGATGCCGCCTCGCATTCGAGCGCGTCTCCGAACTCGCCGTCAAACACGGTTTGTCAGTCTACGACGCTGTGTATCTGGAGCTCGCCCTCCGGCGAAAACTGCCGCTCGCCTCGCGGCACGACCCCCTCTGCCACGCGGCCGAGGTTTGCCGCGTCAGACGGTTGCTCTGACCATAGCAGGCTCCTTCAAGTCCGTTTCCGTCTCGACATCGGCCAGTCAGGGGCGCCAGCGCGTTGCATGGTCTTCTGCGGACGTCGAACACTTGCCCTGGATTCGAGCTCATGCGAACAAGACCCCGACGATCGGCAACGAGAAGGACTGGAAACCGGCCCATTCTGCAAAAGCAGTT
>CAYSPU010000283.1:0-7180 GCA_964432995.1 uncultured Verrucomicrobiota bacterium | reverse complement strand
GGGAGAAGGCCAGCAGATCCTCAATGAGCTGGCACATGCGCTGCGTGTTGCCGAGGATCACATCGCACGCGCTCCTGCCCTCCGCGTCGAGCGCCCCCGCGTAGTCCTCGACCAGGATCCGTGTGAAGCCGCCAATCGCGCGCAACGGAGCGCGCAGATCGTGGGAGACGGAGTAGGCGAAGGCCTCCAGTTCCTTGTTGGCGGCCGCGAGCTGTTTGGTCCGCTGCTCGACCCGCTCTTCCAGCTCGGCGTTGAGCTTCTGGATTTGTTGCTCGGCCAGCTTGCGTTCGGTGATGTCCGCGTGGGAACCGGCCAGCCGAACCGATTTCCCCGTGGCATCCGATTCCACGACCTTGCCGCGCGATAGAATCCACCGCCACTGGCCGTTCTTGCCCTTGAGCCGGAACTCGGCGACGAACGCCGTTCCCGTGTCCGTCGCCTTCCGGACAAGCCGGTCGGTCCTCTCGACGTCTTCCGGGTGGAGGAGGCGCCGCCAATTCTCATGGGAAGCGGGGAACTCGTCCGGCTCGTAGCCGAGCATGGTGTACCAGCGCGGATTGAAATGCAGCTCTCCCGTATCGAGGCTCCAATCCCAGATGCCGTCGCTGGCCCCCTCGAGCGCCAAACGGAGACGTTCTTCCCCGACCCGAAGGGCGTCCTGGGTGCGCCGCACCTCGGCGACCTGGGCTTCGAGTGCCTCCAGGCTTTGCCGCAACTGCGCCGTCATGCTGTTGAAGGCCACGGCCAGGTGCGCCACTTCGCGTGGTCCGCCCACCGCGGCCTGCAATTCCCGGTGTCCGGAGGCGATCTGCACCGCGGTCTTCGTCAGGTCGCTCAGGTGGGCGGTCAGGCGGCGGGAGACGGACGCGCCCACCAGGCCGGCGACGACGGACATGGCCAGGATGATGGACAGGGAGACGATGACTTCCCCCAGGATCTGGCGGTGGGCCTCGACCCAGGGGAGTTCGGTCACAACGGCCCAAGTGGGCGTGCCCAAAGGCACGTAGCTGCCGAGCACCATCGTTCCGGTGAGCCCGCGATGGGTGTGTGTGCCCACGTCCCGCCCGGCCGTGGGGTTGCGGATGAACTCCGCGATCATGGGCACGTGCGCGCGGCTCTCGCTCCGCAACACCCGGGCGGTGTCGCCGGCGGCGATGATTGTGCCTCGACGGTCCACGACGTAGGCCCAGCCGCTCTGTCCCACCTTGAGCTGGTCCACCACGTCCCACATGAACTTCAGGTTGACCTCCGCCGCCAGCGTCCCCTTCCAGTCGCCGAACACGTCGCGCACCGGCACCGCCAGGGTGACCAGGGGTTCGAAGGTCACGGCGTCCATGTAGACTTCGCTCACGTGCCTCTGTTGCCGCCGGACGTCCGCCCGGGCGGCCGGCGAAAGCCCTTCGGCCAGAGAGCGCAGGGCGGTTTTGGGCAACCGCGATGCGCTGGCTGTGAGAACATCCTCGTCGTTCAGCAGCGCCAACTGCCGGAAGGCCGACTGCAATCCCAGCAGACCCGCCAGCATCCGCTCCTGGTCGGCCGCCGCAGCCCGGTCGGGATCGGCCAGTCGGGTGGCGGCTTCCAGGGCGTTGAGCCGGTCCTGAATGAACTGGCTGACGGTGCGGGCGGCTTCCTGGGCGATGAGCCGTTGCTGGGCGGAAACGAGGGCGCGATGTGTCTGGATGCTGAAGAAAAGCTGAAGCCCTCCGGCGAGCAGCAGGGCGAGGGCACATAACACAAAGGAGGCCACTGCCAGCGTCCGGGCCAGACTGGGGGCGGGTTTCATCGCGGACGGTGGATCAGCGGAGAATGGTTGTAGCCTGCTTCAGCAGAACCTCGGGCACCTGGAGCCCCAGTTCTTGCGCGCACTTGTAGTTGACCAGGAGTTCCTGCTCGGGGGTCACGACCGGGATGGTCTTGGGCGGCGTGCCGCGGAAGATCTTGTCGGCCAGCGGTGCTGCCAGAGCGCCCACACTGGGCAGGTCGTTCGCGTTGCCGAAGAGCGCACCCTCTCGCACGGTGTAGAGGAAGCTGCCGGCAACAGGCACCCGGTGTTTGGCGGCAAACTCGCGGATCAACGCCCACCCCTGCGGACTGTGGTTGAGGGTGTCGGGCATGAGCAGCATGGCCTCCATTCCCGGGTCCGCTGCTGCCGCTCGAGCCGCGAGCTCGGCCGCGAGACCCTCGAGGGTGTCCACGGGGGCTTCGACCAGGGTGACGCCGCGGGAAGCCGCCAGCGGGCGCAGAATCTGAACCGCCGGCGCGGCGTTCGGGTATTGCCGGTCGTAGCCGATCCAGATGCGCTTCACGTGCGGGGCCATTTCAAGGAGGATCTCGAGGCGCTTGGTGATCTGTTCCGGGCCGGGGTAGCGGACGCCGGTCACGTTGCCGCCCGGTTCCCGTATGCTCTCCACCAGATCGTCCTCCTCGATGCCGGCGTAGGTGAAGACCACCGGGATCGCCGTGTCCCGCGAGGCGGCCTTGGCGGCCAGGCTCGCCTCGGTCGCGATCGTGAAGATCAAGTCCACCCGGGCCTCGACAAACTGGCGGGCGACCGGCTCCAATGCCGCCCGGTCGGCGTTCACGCTGCGGACATCGTAGACGATGTCCCGGGGCTCCACATAGCCCAGCTTGGCCATCCCCTGCCGGAAACCATCGGCGATCGGCAGGAAGGCGTCGGTGCCGCAGAGGATCCCTACCCGAAGGACTCGGGGCTCGGGTTCCCGGCCGCAGCCGCTCCCCATCAGGCAGGCCAGCACAACGAGCAGGAGGCCCTGACGCCCCAGGGGAGTCCGCTGCCGAACTGGCTGACGGCGACGCATGAGTAGCCTCTTATCCGGCGGCGCTCCGACTGAGACCACAGTTAGTCCCGTTTGGGCGGCAAAGTGAAGTAGAATGTTGCGCGCCGGGCATCGCTGCATTCCGGCGGTAGGCCGCGCGCAGTGTCGCCTTGCCCTGTGCCAGGAAGTCGCGCTCGAAGTCCGTCAGCAGCGCTGCCAGGTCCGCCGGAGTCTCGAGTCTTGCGAAGTCCGAGCTGGCGGCAAACACCGCCTGCATCTGGTCGAAGTAACGGGGGTCGTCGGTCCTGAGGAAGACGCAACCGCCGGGCACCAGGGCGCGGGCGGCGCGGGTGACGAAGTCCGGATTGACCAGGCGCCGATTCTCGTGCCGGCGCTTGGGCCAGGGATCGGGGAAGTAGACATGGATGGCCTGCACCGAGGTCGGAGGCAGGAGGTAGGTCAGCAAGTAGGAGGCTTCGATACGGACCAGTCGCACGTTGGCGAGATCGGCGCGGCGTGCTTTGCGGTCGGTCTTGCGGATTCGGCCCAGGAGGCGTTCGACGCCGATCACGTTCCACTCGGGGTGGGTGCGGGCGCAATCGACCAGGAACGATCCGTCGCCGCTCCCCAGTTCCACGACAACGGGCCGGGGGACAGGGAACATGGCGTCGAGCGGGAGCGGCTCGACGATCGAGGTGAGCGAGTGGATGAGGGTTGGCTGCACCGGTCACTCCGCCTTCGCCATGCGGCGAGACGCAGCGGGACCGAAGGCCGTGTCCGAGCTGCTGGTTGGGGGCTGCGGGTCGGAGGACCCGCGGTCCGAAACGAGGCGTGCCCCCGAGAGGCGGCGCGGGGAGGCGTCCGCGGCGGAGGCGGCGGCGGGTGCCGGGGAGACGAGCGGGGAATCAGACGGCATGGTCAGGAGATCTTCTCGACAAACAGCCCCAGGGAAGCGGTGAACCCGTGGAGGAAGTTGCGTTCGCCCACCGGGCCGATCTCGCCGTTGCAGAAGAAGCCGGCCAATCCCAGAGGACCCAGATGAGTCTGCACCAGGGCGGCGTCGTGGTGCGGGCGGCCGAACATTCGCTGCCCGCGGCCGCTGCAGCAGCACAGGCAGGCCCCGTACACCGCGCGGCTGGCGAACTGGTCGTGCGCGCGCCGCAGCAGGGCGGCCAGGTCTTCGGAGGCGGCCTCTGCGTCCCGCCGCTGGAACTACATGGTCTGACCGGTGCGCGGCCAGGCGCCCACGGCGAGGGTGCCCGAGTGCGGATCCGCGGCCAGCAGGTTGCGAATCAGGAAGTCCCCCCGGTGGAAGTCCTCGAGGTATTCGTTGACCGCCAGTCCGACGAAGAGGTTGCCGTGCGCCTTCCGTTTCTCGTCCGGTGAAAGCCGGTTGAACGTTTCGGCCAGCACCTGGTAGGCGGGCCGGTTGCCGATCTCGACAATGAAGTTCTGCTGCGCCCGGGTGATCGTCCAGGTTTCCCCGATGGGGCTGCAGCCCTGGGAAACGACGCCGGCGAGCTCGACGCCGCCGCCGACGGAGAGGGCGACGGCGCCTTCCTCGAAGACGTCGCCCTGGAGGTAGACCTGGGTGCGTTGCTGGGAGTGCTCGCCGCTGGCGAGTCCGCCGAGGGTGGGGAGGGGGGCGTAGGCCTCATTCCAGCCGCGAAGCCAGCTCTCGGGGTCGAGGTGATACGGATCGGCAAACACCAGCCACCCGTTCGTCTGGTCGGGTCCAATCCCCGTTTCCATGTGCCAGTAGGCGGGCCCGTTGGCTTCTTCCACCTGGCTTTGGCGAAAATGAAGGGCCTGAAGCTTCACGCGCGGCAGGTGCAGCAACGCCAACACCAAACCTCGCGCCTCCTCGAGTTCTTCGCCCCCGTGAATGAGACTCGTCGTCGAACACCCCACCAGGAGGGGGATCTGGCCGTGCACCCGCAGGATCTCCAGCACCGGCGCGGCCCGATCGAACAGATGCGGGGTAAGGAACACCACGCCCAGCGAGACCTTCGCCGCGCTCAGGCGGGATCGGAGGGCTCCCACCCAGAGCTGCAGCCCGGCCTCGTCGGCATCGCCGTTCCAGTAACCGCTGACGGCATAGGGGCCTTGCATGCGGTCAAGGTACTTGCGCCGGGCCGGTTGGCAAATCCGAAGAGCGCCCCGTCAGATTTCCGATTCTTCCTCGGCGCGCATCCCGGTCACGCGGGAGACGCCCTGGAGCGCCCGCAGTTCGGCAAGCAGCTCCTCGACCCGGTCGGGATTGCGCATCAGGAGGCGATAGGAAAGATCGGTGCCCTGGTATCCCTCGTGCGTTCGCTGGCTGGCCAGCACCGGCCGGATGCTGTGCCGCTCCAGCAACGCGCGCAACTCCGGCATCTCCGCCAGCGGCCGCGACCAGTGCAGATTCAGAATCATGTCGTAGCGCAAGCGGCGCCCGAAACCGGTCAGCCAGAGATAGAACATGATCGCCGCAATCACCCCGGTGCCCATGATCGCCGTGGCAAACTTCATCGTGCCGCAGGCCATCCCCACCACGATCACCGCCAGGATGTACGTCGTGTCCAGCGTGTCCCGCAGGATGTTCCGGAAGCGGACGATGGCAAACACCGCCATCAGGCCGAAGGCGGTGACCAGGTTGTTCGAGAGCACCATCATCACCAGGGCGACGACAATCGGAATGATGATGAGCGAGTTGACGAAGCTGCGCGAGTAGGAGAGCCCCGAATGCGTCAGCATGTAGATCCAGGCGATCAAGTGACCGCCCAGGAAGGCGAGCAGCAACCCGAGCAGAACGGCCGGCACATTCGTCGGCGCCGACGAGAAGTCGTGAACGAAGAAGTCACTCATGACAGAGCAGATGGCGGCATGCTATCGGCACCTCGCGCAAATTCAATAGCGCCGTTCATCCCCGAATCAGGTGCCTTCCACGGCGAATCCGTGCATGACCCGGTCCACGCCGATCATCGCGATGCCCTCCACGTACTTCGCGGCGCCGCACTGCATCAGGCCGAAATGCTGCACGAGGTCGTTGAACCAGTTCGGGAACCGGTTCGTGAACTTCAGTTCGAGAATGATCTGGGTGCCGAACACGAACACCGGATTCCGCATCTCGGTGGAGAGCCAGATCGCCGGCTCCAGCTCGCTCCGGACTTCGCGATCCAGCGTCACCCGCACCGAGTTGTCGATCGGGCTCGACCACGCCTCCCGGTAGTAGGCGACATGGGTCTTCGGCTTGGCCTGCGTCTGGTACATCAGGCGGCAGAAATTCTGCAGGGCCACCAGGTGTTTCGGATCCCGCGAGACCAGATGCCCCGGCTCCGGCAACTGACCGGCCAACAAACCCTCCACGGCCTCCCGTTTCACCCCGCCGCGTTGCTTGGCGATGATGTTGTTCATCCGGCGCTTGATCTCGAAGTACACCGGCGCGTCCGGCCGGTTCTCGTAGTAGCGCAGCCGCAGCTTGTAGCGGTTCTTCGTCCCGTTGATCGTGTCCCAGTACAACTGCAACCCCGGCGAATCCAGGTACAGACTGTGCACCGGGTAGGAGAAGTTCGGCAGCGTGGCGCCGAACTCGTCCACTTCCAGATAGGAACTGACGAAATCCCGGATCGCCAGGGCCGTCTCCTCGTGGTCGATGCGGTACTTCTGCTCGAACCGCTGCGGCTGCATCCGGTCGTCGGCCATACCCGAACCCGCCATTAGACCTTCCAGCCCTTCGGAAGTTCCCAACCCGGGCGGGAATCGCGCTTCACGTACCGGGCCGCCTCCGGGGCATTCCGCGCCTTCATCTTCGGCCCGTTCCATTCCAGCCTCTTGCCGACCCGCAGCGCGACGCATCCGAGCAGGATGATTTCGGTGAGGTAGGCGGCAACGTCGAAGTTCGAGTAGGGGGCGGGCCCGCCCTTGCAGCCCTTGATCCACTCCTGATGGTGGCGCCAGTCGGTATCGCCCTTGAACTCGTTGCGGGCGATGGTCTGGGGGATGCCCTTCAGCGCCTCGTGCTTGGTGCTGGAGATATACTCGGCGTCCCCCTTCAGCTTCACAAAGAACTGGGCACCGTAGTCGTCGGGCGAGAAGATCTTCCCGCGGTCCCCGATCAGGACGCAACCGCTGCCGGGTGCTTCGCCGAGCATGTCTTCGACCTCCGCCATGACGTCCTTGGGCGGTTTGTTGTTGCCGTCGTGCGTATACGGATCATTCGCGGTGGGATTGCCGCCGTCGTACCACCAGAAGGTGAGGGGCGGCATGCCCTTGCGGGCGGGGAACTCGAAGCGGATCTTGGACTTGAGTGGATAGGTCTCGCCGTTCATCCCCGAACTCCAGGCTTCGACCTCCGTGGGGTAACCAAGCCGGAGGGCGCGGAAGGGCATGTTGCAGGTGTGGCACGCCATGTCGCCCAGGGC